>JAPOJQ010000024.1 GCA_029978335.1 Actinomycetota bacterium | reverse complement strand
GTCGTCGACACAGCAACCGTCGTCGACACAGCAACCGTCGTCGACACAGCAACCGTCGTTGTCGCGGTGACACTGCCAGCCGGGCTCGCTCCAGCTGATGTCTGTGCGACCACACTGAACGTATACGTGACACCGGTTGTCAGACCTTCCACCGTGCACGACGTCGACGTCGTCACACACGAGGCGTCCCCCGGCGTCGTGGTCACTGAGTAGCCAGTGGTATCGGCTACGCCATCACTTCCGGGTGTCCACGACACGTCGGCCGAGGTGTCCGATGTTGTTGCAGACACGGCCGTCGGCGCGCCGCCCGGCGCGAAGCCAGGAGCGAACGTCGCCGTGCCGTCCATGGCTGGGATAATCCACGCCTCAGGCACGGCGGAACCCGAACGGAATGGAATCACATAACGTCCAACGACATTCGAGTTGAGACTGTTGTCGACCAACGCCCGAGCGCCTTCGTCGACAAGATCCGCCGCGTCGACAGCGCCGGCGAGCTCGTGCGATTCCACGAGTTCGCCATCGGCTTTCGAGAACCACCCGATCGGTAGTCGTGTCCCGTCTCCTGCTGAGTACCCGCGATCAGACTGGCTTTCGGTGAGTGATCCGTAATTGAACTCGACGTCGAAGGCATCATCTCCGCGTTCGATGATGACCATCTGATAGGTGTTCGCATCCCCGGTGGTGGAATCCGAGTAGTAATTCGGCATTCGGTACCACGTGACGATCACCGAACGCCGACCATTGACGAGTTGGTCCGTTGCCACCGAAATCGTCGATGGAACTCCAACACAGTCGCTGAACACGCCAGTTCCTCGTACCGGCGCCACGCCAATGTCGTACCCGTCGATGTCGATACTTCCCGTGCCGTCAACAACCGAAACCACACGAAGGCTCCCCGCAGTGTCAAGGGTTGTTCCAGTGCCGGCGAAGCGGACACAATCTCCTGCCTCAAACCACGACGACGCCCACGAGAGCGTTCCACCACCGTTGCCGAGCAACAGTTTCGACCTCCCCGGCGCCTCCCCAGGCGCGACCTGGATTGGAGTCGATGGATCAGTCGTCGAGCCGTTCCCGAGCTGGCCGTAGTACCCGTTGCCCCAGCAGAACGCCTCATCACCGGACGTGACTGCACACGAATGGCCCATTCCTGCCGACACCGACACCACATCAGTCAACACGCCGTCACCACCAACACCAGTCACCTGAACCGGCGACGACTGATTCGCCGTCGAGCCGTTCCCGAGCCGGCCGGCGCTCCCTCTTCCCCAGCAGAACACCTCATCACCGGACGTGAGTGCACACGAATGGTTCTCTCCTGCCGACACCGACACCACATCAGTCAACACGCCGTCACCACCAACACCAGTCACCTGAACCGGCCGCGACTGATTCGTCGTCGAGCCGTTCCCGAGCTCGCCATTTGGCCCGAAGCCCCAGCAGAACACCTCACGAACGGACGTGACCGCACACGAATGGTTCTCTCCTGCCGACACCGACACCACATCAGTCAACACGCCGACACCACCAACACCAGTCACCTGAACCGGCGACGACTGATTCGTCGTCGAGCCGTTCCCGAGCTCGCCGTTGCTCCCTCTGCCCCAGCAGAACACCTCATCACCGGACGTGACCGCACACGAATGGACCCCTCCTGCCGACACCGACACCACATCAGCCAACACGCCGACACTGAATACCGCTTCGCTGGGCAGCCGAGCGTCGTCATCTGCGAGTACCTTGCCCCAATTTGATTCCTGATCGGTATTGAGTGGCGCCAGGTACACGCCATTTGAGTAGTCAGCCTGAAGGCTCTCAAGCGGGTTGTCGTAGCCGAAACATTCGGCGTCGAGGGATGCTGATCCATTTGTTGAAACGCAGAGATCATCGAATGCTCCCCCGGCAAATCCAGGTAACGACGCCGAAATGTCAACAATCTCCTCGGCGTCATCCAACTCATAGCTGACAGCAGCGTTGGCGATAGTGAGGAGTTCTCCCGGCACCTGGCCATCCACCAAACGAAGCGCACTAGACACACTCGCGTTCGATGTCGGTACCACAGTCTGAGCAGCGACCTGGATTGGCGGGGTGAGATTCGATACTGCAAGCAGCTGCCCCACCACCACGCAGGAAACTGACAATGCCACCACACGCCGGAACATCCTGAGCGGCCCGAACCATCCCGACATGCATGACCTCGTTTCGTGACGCTAAGTTATTTTGGTTGTTAACGCCGTTAATTTTATACGTCACTCACTAGAATCGTCAATATGGGAGTCGAAAAGTCCATGCCTGAGAAGCCGACACGGACAAGCCGGACCAGAAGTGAGTCAATGACGCTGCTCCAAGACGCAGCCGTTGAGCTACTACTGAACAACCATCCCAACACGCTCACGGTGCGCGACATCGCCAGCCGAGCCGAGGTGGCCTTTCGGTACATTCCGGACTACTTCGGCGGGAAGGCAGAACTTTTCGCGTCGATTTACCCGCGAATCGCCCAAGAAGCCGCCAGCACCCTGATGATCCCCTTCGCGGCGGCGGAGGCGAACGTCCTCTCCCCCCAGATTGTTCGCCATGCCCGGCTCGCAATCTGGCTGTCCTCGAATCACCCAAACGGCGTTCCGTCAACCTAACGTCCGATCCAAGCCAAGCTGGAACAATCGCTTCGTCAGCACTTCGGCATCGATGACGCCACGGCCCACCTCGTCAGTGAACGACTCATCGCCCTGGTCCTCGTGCTTGCGGCATTCCCTGACGCCGTCACGGCTGAGCCAATCGATATCCGCGCTCACATCGCACTCGAGTTGAACATGCTCGCCGCATACGCCCAGAGATTAGCGCGCGGTCCCCAGACTGCACAACACCCGAGTAGTAGCAAGTCAGGTCGCTCCCTGCCCCACGAGCCGCAGCGCACCCTCTTCACTACTCGATGACGTCGGCAGGCGGTTGACCCTTGCCGAGCGCTGAGTTGGGCAACGCAGGAACGCCTCACTCGCCCATGGCCGTCGTTTGCCACCGTCGTGGCGTGACCGACCACCCCTCGGCGGCGCTCTCGGGCTTAGATCCTGACTAACGACGTGATTGACCAGCAACCGGCGGCGACGGAGCCAGCCGGGCGTACGTGATGTATGTTGCTAACATCACATTTATTAACTGTGCTCACTTTTGTGATCCACTACGTCAGGAGCCTCGCACCATGTCAACTCCGTCTCGATGCTCTCGCCTGCTGATCGCCGCCACCATCGTCGCAACGACCGCCAGCCTGTCGGCGGTTGCCAGCCTCGAGAACGGGCCGGTCGCCGCCGCCACAAGTGGATCTTTCACCCAACTCGATCCGGTCCGACTGCTCGACACACGCTCAGGCGACAAGATCGGTGAACTCGACGGCTCAGGAACCGCCACTCAACTCCAAGTCACCGGCACCAACGGCATCCCCACCAGCGGCATCACCGCCATCGCGCTCAACGTGACCGCAGTAGCCACCGAAGCCAACGACTACGGCGGCTACGTCACCGTCTACCCCTGCGGCACACCCCCCGACACCTCCAACCTCAACTTCGTCTCAGGCCAAACCATCCCCAACAGCGTCATCGCACCCGTCTCCACCACCGGCAAGGTGTGCTTCTACGTCTACGGCAAAGCACACCTCCTCGCCGACATCTCCGGATACTTCACCACCGGTGGAACCGAAGAGTTGGCATACCTCGGCACTGCTGCGCGAATCGGTGGCGTTCGTTCCAAGTCGGGCGTCAGCGCACGCGAGAATGAGACGAACGTCCTCGTTGGCTTGACGTCCGACGGTGAGGTGGTCGACATCTCTGACCGTCTCGACCTGCGCGTCGAACGGATCTATTCATCGCCAGGCGACAGCGCCACCGTGCTCCACCTCACGAGCCCCGAACCGATAGGACCTGACGGAGCCTTGTGCATGCTCGCCTACCTGCCTGTCAGCAATCTGCCGTCAACTGAATCGCTTCGCTGCATCGATGAGACGGTGACGCAACTCGAGGAACGTTCCTTCACCGACCGCCCGTCGTACAACAGGGCGATCCAATTCGATGACGAGGGAAGAGTGTGGTACGTGTCGAATTTAAGGTACCTGAAGCGTTGGGACCCCGCCACAGGCACATCGACCACGATGCTCAGCCCCGCTGATTTCTCCGACCGCATGGCCGTCTACAACTACGTCACCTTCACTCAGAATGAAGCCGAACAGTTCGGTGCGATCGCAATGGCATTTGGCGTAAAAGACGAGTGCAACGAGACGGACGGCGGGGGCGGGCAGCTTTCAGACGGGACGATTGTCGATAGTTGTCGTGGCGAAACCTGGCTCTTCGCCAGAATCGACGAAGGCGAAGGTGCAGTCTCCGTCGACGTCGATGAGAGGCACAGCCTGCCGCAGTTCATCAAGGTCTTCGGCAACAACCTCTACACGACCTTCGACGACACCGGCGATCCAGACAACGACCGATGGGGCATCTACGGATACAACCGCCTTTCCAACGAGTTCGACGAACAGGTGATCACCGACTACCGACGCGAAGTGGCTACACCAGACGGCTGCACAGGGCCAAGTGTCTGGACGGTCTGCCTCGCGCCCCAACAGGCGTGGGGCTATTTCTTGATCGGTGACGGCGTTGTCTCGGCGGCGCTGAGTAGCGGCGAGCGTCCGAACTGGGAGTGGAACCTCCTCGTGCCGCTCGAGAGCGGTCGCGCCGGATATGCCTCCGCCATCAACGCCACGGCGACGCTTGAGAGCACAGAGAACCGGACCCAAGGCATCATCCGAGCTGACGAGTCCGGGGTCTTCATCTGGGGCGTCACGGAGGGCGACGAGCCCGTGCTCTCGTTCTACGATCCTGACGAGAACACCGAGGCTCAACTCATCGGCGGGGGCGCTCAACGTGAGTCGGCTCAGATCTCACTCTTTGTCGATGACTTTGTCATCGCCCCTGATTCGATCCTGATCTTCGGGACCCCCGGCGATGAGACCCAGGTGGTGGCGACGCTCGACCGAGCAAACGGAGAGGTCACTGTGGGTGCGGCATCGTCAACGTTCACCGATCTCGACAACGTCACCCCGGTCACCGAACCGACTCGGTAACCGTCGCATCAGACCTGTCACCCGGACAAGTCGCTCGCTGGAACGGGATAGTCATGGCCACACTCGCGGCACAGATACGCAAGTAGGTGGGCAGGACAGTGAGCGTCTCGGGACACCAACTTTCCCCGACTTATTCCGACGTCGCTCCTCGATCAACAGCGCCTACCTGCTCCAGATGCACCCGCTCATGAACGATGCTTTCCGTGGACGAACTGCTCCAAGAAGGAACCCCCACCCAGAACCCGACCGGAGTAACCAGCCTCGGCAACCTCATCGCCACAGGCATCGCTGCCCGATCTCGCGGTGAAGTCACCCTCTCGGAGGGGACACTCGAGATGCTCGACGTGAGCTAGCCGAGTCTCGGCAACGACCCAGCAATGCTTGAGGGGGGAGGCGCTTAGCGTCTCCCCCCTCAGTCGTTTTCGTCATCGGCTACTGAAATTCCGATGTCACTTCACATCAGCTACAGCCGGACGTGCTCCCGCATGACGGACACGCGTGGCATGAACCGGCTCGCACCATGTGGACCCCACACTGCATGCACATCGGCGCATCAGCAGGGCGCACCACACCACGGGCCGGAGTGTTGTCCTCAACCGTTGGGGCGATCGTCCCTGCTTCCAAGCCGGCGATCAATTCGTCAGCCGTAGGAATCGACTTCGGATCGGCAACGATCTCGGATCCCATCGATGACTCAATAGTCATTTCGTCGACACCGGGAAGCGTCGGCTGGGTCCGCTCGGCCACCGTAAAGATGCCGAGTTCTGCACGCTCGTCGTACGTCATGTATTCGAGCGCAAGACGACGGAACAGGTAGTCCATGATGGAGCCGGCGAAGCGCACATCTGGGTCATCAGTCATGCCGGCTGGCTCAAACTTCATATTCGTGAACGCCTCGACATATGCCCGCAACGGCACGCCGTACTGAAGGCCATAGCTCACCGACTTGGCGAAGGCGTCCATGATGCCAGCGAGCGTCGAACCCTGCTTCGACACGGTGAGGAAGATCTCACCGGGCTGTCCGTGCTCGTACTCACCGACCGTGGCGAAGCCCTTGCAATCAGCAACACGGAACTCGAACGTCTTGGACGAACGGGTCCGCGGCAGCTTCTGACGAACCGGCTTGTGCACGATCTTCTCGATCACTTGCTCGGCGATCGCTGTTGCCTCTGCGGCTGCGTCGGCGCTGTTGTCGTCCTTCTTGGCGGTCGACAACGGCTGGGCAACCTTGCAATTGTCGCGGTAGATCGCAACAGCCTTCAGGCCTAGTTCCCACGAGAGCAGATGCAGGGCTTCGATGTCTTCGACCGTCGCCTCCTCGGGCATGTTGACCGTCTTGGAGATGGCTCCCGACAAGAACGGCTGCACCGCTCCCATCATCCGGACGTGGCCCTCGTAGTGGATGGTGTTGTCACCCATCGAGCAGGCGAACACCGCGACATGCTCGGCAGCCAAGTGCGGCGCACCGAGAATCGACTTGTTCTCATCGATGTAGGCGATGATGTCAGCGACCTGAGCGTCGGAGTAGCCGAGGCGAGTGAGGGCACGAGGAATCGTCTGGTTGACGATCTGCATCGTGCCGCCACCAACCAGCTTCTTCATCTTGACCAGACCGAGGTCGGGCTCGATGCCGGTCGTGTCGCAATCCATCATGAGGCCAATGGTGCCGGTCGGGGCAAGCACGGAAGCCTGCGAATTACGCACACCGTGCGACTGGCCATCACGAACGGCGGCCTCCCACGACGCCTGTCCGGCCGCCATCAGCTCAGCAGGAACCACATCAGCGTTCTCGATCTCGTAGCTGGCGTCGCGGTGCATGCCGAGCACGCGGAGCATGTGCTCTTCGTTCTCCGCATAGCCCTCGAAGGCGCCCATACGTGCAGCAGTACGGGCACTCATGGCATAGGCATGACCCGTCATCAACGAGGTCAGTGCACCTGCCCAGGCCCGGCCTTCGGCTGAGTCGTAGGCGAAGCCGAGCGCCATCAACAACGCACCGAGGTTGGCGTAGCCAAGACCCAACTGACGGAACTTGCGGCTGTTCGCACCGATGGGCTCGGTTGGGTAGTCGGCCCGGCCAACGAGGATCTCCTGGGCGGTGAACACAACCTCGATGGTGTGACGGTACGCATCGACATCGAACGAACCGTCGGTGTCGAGGTACTTCAACAGGTTGATTGATGCGAGGTTGCACGCCGAGTTATCGATGTGCATGTACTCCGAGCACGGGTTCGAGCCATTGATGCGATCGGTGTTCGCAGCGGTGTGCCAGCGGTTGATCGTGGTGTCGAACTGCAGACCCGGATCGGCACACTCCCAGGCGGCCTGAGCGATCTGGCGCCACAAGTCACGAGCGCGGATGGTCTCGACGACCTCACCAGAGGTCGCACCGACGAGGCCCCAGTCAGCGTCTTCGACAACCGCCTGCATGAACTCGTCCGAGACGCGGACCGAGTTGTTGGCGTTCTGATACTGGATCGAGAACGAGTCAGCACCATCGAGGTCCATGTCAAAGCCGGCGTCGCGCAAGACGCGGGCCTTGCGCTCTTCTTTCACCTTGCACCAGATGAACTCTTCGACATCGGGGTGATCGACATTGAGGATGACCATCTTCGCAGCGCGCCGGGTCTTGCCGCCTGACTTGATGGTGCCCGCAGACGCGTCGGCGCCGCGCATGAAACTGACCGGACCAGATGCGGTGCCGCCACCTTCGAGCAGTTCCTTGCTCGAGCGGATCTTTGAGAGGTTCACACCTGCCCCTGAACCGCCCTTGAAGATGACGCCCTCTTCGCGGTACCAGTTGAGGATCGAGTTCATCGTGTCGTCGACCGACAAGATGAAGCACGCGCTCGCCTGCTGACGCACACCAGGCACGCCGATGTTGAACCACACCGGACTGTTGAACGCCGCTCGCTGGGTGACGAGGATGTACTTGAGTTCATCAGCAAACGCCAATTCCTCGGCCTCGTCAGCGAAGTAGCCACCCTCACGACCCCAAATGGTGATCGTGTCCACCACGCGGTCGATCACCTGACGAAGCGACGACTCACGCTCAGGCGTGCCGAGAGTGCCACGGAAGTACTTCTGAGCAACGATGTTGGTCGCATTGACCGACCACGTCGTGGGGAATTCGACACCGAGCTGCTCGAAGGCAACCGAGCCGTCCTTCCAATTGGTGATGCGAGCATCACGGCGCTCCCACTCCACTTCGTCGTACGGGTTGACCCCTGGCGACGTGAACAATCGGCGAACGCCAATCGTTCCATCAGGTGGGGCGAGTTCAGACGTGTGTTCTGGCGCCAGTGACATTGCTTCTCCTTCTCGACGAGTTCCGCCCACCGCATCGCTCCGATCGGGTGAGCGGCTCCCGACCGTTGACCCCTGCGTCGACCACGATGTCGTCGGTTGCAGCCATCTTGCGTCCTCAACATTGCGAACACAAGATGTAGGGCAGTTCTGTTTTCTCCCAGCGACGTCGACACAACCAGTTGTGTCTGTTTCGATTGGGTTCGCAATTACAGCATTGTAGTTACACCGATGTCAACGTCATCGGTGAGGAATTCTCCGAAATGCCGAAAAGGGCCTTGCATCGATTCCCGGAACGCGATGCCGATACGCAGGTTCAGAGCCCCTCAGCCCCACCGTCGACCCGATCAACGATCGGTACGACCGCCTCTTCCGCGCAGCGACATCGCGTTCCGATGACCATCAAACACTAGAGACGACACCCTGTGGATCGGAAGTGGACAACCGAAGAATCTGTGTGGATGACGAGGAAATTTCTGGGGATGCAGATGGGGACGAACCACGAGTTACCCACAAGCAATGCCATGCTGTGGACGTGATCGTTGCCCACCTCGACCGAGAACCTGATGCAATCGATCAGCACTACGGTCATCGACGGCAACCACGAGCCGATGGTCGACCGCCAATCGAGTTGTGCATGGTCGCCAGCATCGACGGATCCATCGCCGTTGCGGGACGTTCAGGGCCGCTGTCAGGAACCGACGACCGCGCCGTACTGACAACGCTACGACGTACGGCCGGACTCGTGCTCGTCGGCGCGGGCACGGTGAGAGAAGAGGGCTACACCCCGCCTCGCGACGACGGACCACTACTCGCCATCGTCACGGCACGGGGCGGTCTCGACTGGGACGGACCCCTCGCTCGATCACCTCGAGTCGTCATCGTCACCCATCACGCGCTCGACGTTCCAGAGGGCATCACGACGATCCGAGTCGGACCCGATGCGGTTGATCTCACCGCAGCGGTCAACGAACTCGCTCCTCTTGTTCCCCAAGGCGGCTTCATCCATGCCGAAGGCGGCCCGCAACTGAACGGCGCCCTCGCCGCACAGGGACATATTGATGCGGTGAATCTCACGCTGGCCGGCATGATCGTTGGTGGTGACGCTGGTCGGCTCATCAGCGGCGGCGGCAACGTTGACCTCCGACTCAGGCTCGCCCACCTGTTAGTCGGCCGCGATCATCTCTTCACCCGATGGGAGCGCACCGACACGCCGTGATCGCTCATCGGCTTTGGTGAGCAACTCGATCTCTCGGTGAAAGTCGGCGGCCGCGTCGAAGTCTTTGTAGACAGAGGCGAATCGTAGATACGCCACTTCATCGAGCGTACGAAGGCGCTCCAGAACGGCCACACCAAGTTGCGTTGTAGAGACGTGTGGTCCGGCCAGCCGAGCGGTGTCCTCAACTTCAGCGACGAGGGAAGCGAGCGCTGCATCATCGATGCCCCGCCCCTTTGACGCAGCACGGACACCTGATTCGATCTTCACCCGATCAAAGGGTTCTTGACGACCGTCGGATTTCACGACACACAGCGGAATCTCTTCGAGGCGTTCGAACGTGGTGAACCGATAGCCGCACTCTGGGCAATGCCGACGTCGACGCACCGCAGCACCATCAGCAGCGGTGCGGGAATCAGCAACTCGGGTGTCGTCAACACCACAGGAGGGGCAATGCACACTGAAGAGCGTAGTCACGGCCGCCACCCAAGCGCAGGAGTTACGGCAGAAGCACTGCCTGACCAGCTTGGATCGACACACCGCCGTTGAGAGCGATGAGGCGATCGAGATAGCGATCGAAATTGACATCACCATGATGAGCACGAGCGAGCCCCCACATGGTGTCACCCGGTTGAGCGGTGACCGTGGTGCGCTCGAGTGCCGGACCGGCAACGGCGGCAGAGGCGGTCACACCGCCGTCGCCGGTCAGCAGCTCGTTGACTGCGAGCCCGGCGAGAACCACCAGGAACGCAGCGATAGTGCCGACGACAATGCGCCGGCGGCGATACACCGCTGCGGACGGCCGACCCGACAAACGGTTGGGCTGAACCGCCACGGTGCGGCGAACAGAAATGGGGGCGGTAACTGCGATGGTGCTCATGACGTCCTCCTGCGATATCGATCACTTGATGCTCGAACCGTAGCGATGGGGTGTGACACCCTGAACTGCGAATCGAACACCTGTACCCGAACAAGTGTACCCGAACGCCTGTTCGTGTCAACCCCTCAATCGAACAGATGTTTGACTCAGGGATCGAACGCCCGTACGATTACCTTCATGAACGCGCCAGCCATCACCGCCCGCCAACGGCAGATCCTCGAATTCATCGAAGCTCAGATGAACGACCGTGGCTATCCGCCGTCGGTGCGCGAGATCGGTGAGGCGATCGGCCTGAATTCGCCATCGACCGTCCACACCCACCTCAACACGCTCACCCGCCTCGGCTACCTCCGTCGTGACCCGACGAAGCCGCGAGCGATCGAGGTCACCTGGGATCCCAACTCGGGCGTCGCCATGGAACGCCGGCCGCTGCGCCATGTCCCACTCATCGGCGATGTTGCAGCAGGCACCGATGTGCTCGCCCAAGAGAACGTCGAGGAAGTTCACCCCGTACCGCTCGACTTCACGGGCGAAGGAGAACTCTTCATGCTGCGGGTTCGCGGCGACTCGATGGTCGAACTCGGCATCCTCGACGGTGACTTCGTCATCGCCGTGCAACAAGATCGCGCTGACCGCGGCGACATCGTCGTGGCGGGGATCCCCGGCGGCGAAGCGACCGTGAAGACCTACCAACAGCGCGGCACGAACATCGTGCTCGTTCCAGCGAACGCAACGATGCAACCGATGGAATTTCCGGCTGAAGACGTCACGATCTTTGGACGGGTCGTCACGGTGATCCGCCGTCTCTGATCGGCACAGTCGTCACCCAACGCGATCTGAAGGATTGGGCGGCGCCCACGTTCCCCCAGCAGCAACCTGCAGCATTGGTCGCGCGGGTGGCTTCGGACCTCGTTGACCACGACGACCAAACAGCACCGCGCTCATCACCGCGGCGAGCCCAATCAGTACGGCTGACACCACCAACCCACCATCGCGAACCGAACGTGGATCAGCACCGATGATCACCACCGACCCGTCGACCGCGACACCCTGCGGTGCGACGGTGTACTCCCCCGGCGCATCAACTCGCAGCACTCCAATTCGGCGACGTTCCCAACCGGGGCCAATCAACGTAGCTGCATCGGCTCCGACCTCGAGCGTGGCCTCCAAGCCATCGGGCGCAACGAGACGAACCGATTCCACATCGCCGCTTCGAGGTCCGGCGGCCACCGGCACACACGATGACGACGCGTCAACCGCGGGCCCCGAATCTTCAACCGAGAGTTGGTACCGACCGGCCGAATCAAACGAGACCACCGTGGAACAACCGCCGACGACCCGAACCGCGTTCGACTCCGCACGCCCCGCCGCGACCAAGGCATCAATGCCAATGAGAATGGCAGCGATCAGCACCACCGCCACCAACGTGACCTTCGCCAGCGAGCGACCCGTCACGCCGCTCATCACCGAGTGCCCAACAGCCGATCCGCAACGAGCGCAATGCGTTCATCGGATTGCACGACGGCCACTCGAACCCATTCAGCAGACGCCTCACCATAGAACTCGCCGGGGCTGATCAGTGCCCCACCCTCAGCCATGAGCCGCTCGGTGAACGACCAAGCGTCGCCGACCTTGAACCACAGGTAAAAACCTCCGGCAGGCAGATCAATCTCGATGCCCGACCACGAGTGCAACGCTGACGCCATCGATTCGAGGCGCCGCAGGTAGCGATCACGCTGTTCGACCACATGCGCATCATCATCGAGGGCAGCGACTGCTGCGACCTGAGCCGGTCCTGGCACCATCATTCCAACGTGTTTGCGAACCTCGCCGAGATACTGCACGAGGTCTGGATCACCGGCATAGAAACCGACCCTGGCACCAGCGAGATTCGATCGTTTCGACAGTGAATGCACGGCGACCACACCGTCGACGCCGTGCTCGAGAATGGTGCGACCTTTCCCCGCCCAAGTGAACTCGACGTAGCACTCATCGGAGAACACCGGAACACCGTGTCGCCGACCCCACGCCGCTGCAGCACCAAGGTCATCAAGGGTGCCCGAAGGATTGGCCGGACTGTTCACCCATAACAACAACGCCCTTGCTGCGTCGCTCGGATCAATCGCATCGAGATCCATGCCGCCATCCGGCAGCGCCGGAACAGCAACCGACCGGCACCCGGCGAGCGTTGCCCCCATCGCATACGTCGGATACGCCATCGCTGGATGCAACACGATGTCGCGATCTGGGTACCGCAACCGCATCCATTGCGGCAGCGTCCCCACGAACTCCTTCGTGCCGATACATGCGGCGATATCGGTCTCCGCAACATCGATGTCGAAGCGACGCCCCATCCACCGTCGGACCGCGGACCGAAGCGGCAACGAACCGACTGACGCCGGGTACCCCCGCTCTGCGTTGGAACTCCCGAACGCCTCGATGACCGAGGCCGGCGGTGGATCGAACGGTGTGCCAATCGAGAGATCGATGACGCCACCGTCGAAACCGTCGGCCAACGGACGCAACCGGTCAAGGCGGTCATAGGGGTACGGCGGTGGAACGAACGGCTCAGACATCGGCGGGCTCCTCTTGTTCGTGTGGGTGCTGACCCGGTTCAACCACCCATTCAGCGAGACGACCAAGCGATGGGCCCGACAACCGCGCGCGGATGCGCATTCCGACATCCTCTTCACGCGTCGACACGATTGCCCCCTCCCGATGCACGGACGCAATGATGTCGCCGCGCGCCCACGGCACCACGAGTTCGGCCACCGAGGTCAACGTTCGCAGCCGATCGGCCAACGTCGCCAACATAAGGTCGATCCCTTCGCCGGTGACGGCGCTGATAGCCACCGAACCAGGATGATCTTCGACTAACTGCGCTGCAACGTCAGGGGCGAGATCCGCCTTGTTGATCACGATCAATTCGGGCACTCCATCGGCACCGATTTCGGCAAGCACCTCGCGTACTGCTGCGATCTGACCTTCAGGGTCCACGTCGGCTGCATCGACGACGTGCACCAGTTGATCGGCGGTGACCGCCACTTCGAGTGTGCCCTTAAACGCCTCGATCAACCCGTGTGGGAGTCGCCGCACAAAGCCGACGGTGTCGGTCAAGAGCACCGGCTCACCGCCGGGCAGAGCGAGCCGACGGGTCGTCGGATCAAGAGTGGCAAATAAGCGGTCCTGTGCCAGCACCCCGGCGTCGGTCAACCGATTCAACAACGTTGACTTGCCAGCATTCGTGTATCCCACAATCGTGACCTGAGCGAGACCGCTACGGTCGCGACCCTTGCGCTGCAGACCCCGCGTTTCGGCAAGTTCACGCAGTTCGATCTCGAGCCCTCGGATTCGGCGATTGATCCGGCGTCGATCGACCTCGAGTTTGGTCTCACCGCCACCGAGGCGAGAGCCGATGCCACCGCGCTGCTGGGAGAGTTTCGCGCCCGATCCACGCCGGAGTCGCGGCAATCGATACCGCAAGAGCGCAAGTTCAACCTGGGCGCGGCCCTCTTGGGTTCGGGCATTCTGAGCGAAGATGTCGAGGATCACCGCGGTGCGGTCAATCGCCGTACGACCAAGCAACTTCTCAAGGTTGAACTGTTGCGCCGGATGCAACTCGTTGTCGAACACCACCGTGTCAGCATCGACGGCGAGACACAGGGTGCGAAGTTCCTCTGCCTTGCCCTTGCCGATGAACCAGGTGTGGTCAGGAGCATCACGACGCTGCATGAGGCGGGCGACCACGTCAGCGCCAGCAGTCTCCACAAGTCGTTCCAGTTCGTCGAGTCCGGCGTCGGTTGCTTCGTCATCCGAACCGGGCAACGTCACCCCGACCAACACAATTCGCTCCCGAAAAGTGCGATCGATCAGCGTCGATCCGAGCGCCTCGTTGTAGGGCGTCGTCACATTTGCACCGAGATCGATCCGACAAAGGTTGCTGGTCCAATGAGCGTCGCCGTGCCTGCCGTCGTATCGACGCGTACTCGTGCGTCGCCACCGTCCATATGCACCACGACCTCGACCGATGACGACGGCACCAAGCCCCATGCCACTGCCGCCGACGCCGCCGCACATGCACCAGTTCCACACGCCTCGGTGATCCCCGCACCTCGTTCATGCACCCGCATCGTGATCGCATCTGGTTCGGGACCAGGCGCAATGATCTCGAGGTTGACCTCCGGCACGAGCGCCCCAAGGGCCCCAAGGTCGACCTCGCCCACATCATCGACGCCAACCACCGAGTGCGGATTGCCGAGCGACAGGTGGCGAACCGGTCGATCGGGATGACAGCCGAGCAAATGCCAGGCTGCCGGCTCGTCCATCGGCGACACCACGCCCATATCAACGCTGAACATCGCCGTCGTCTGGTCGTCGCGGTGCAGCACCTCCACCGCCCGCTCCCCCGCATCTGTGGACACCATGTACATGCCGCCAACATTGCCGTTGGCCCGATCCGCTGCCTGCACAAGGCAACGAATGCCGTTGCCGCTCATCTCAGCCGATGAGCCATCC
Organism: Actinomycetota bacterium; assembly: GCA_029978335.1. Classification (GTDB taxonomy): domain Bacteria; phylum Actinomycetota; class Acidimicrobiia; order Acidimicrobiales; family Ilumatobacteraceae; genus Casp-actino5. The sequence continues at coordinate 11,253 of JAPOJQ010000024.1, read as the reverse complement.
GAGTTGACCAACCGCATCGTCAGCCGATGGGAATCGTGGCGCTGGAGCAACAGCAAACCGTCAGCGCCGATACCACGACGGCGGTCGCACCATGCCCGAGCAATCGTCGACCAATCGCTTGGTTCGTCATCACATTGGGCGAGATCAAGCACCAAAAAGTCGTTCCCGAGTCCGTGGTGTTTGGTGACAACGACGTCCATGCCAGAACCACACTACGGCAGCAACGACGCAACGATGGGGCCGGCCTCGGCGACCGGATCCTCAAGAACATCAACCCATGTGATCCGAGGATCACGACGGAACCACCGCTCCTGACGGACCGAGAACTGTCGAGTTCGCCGAATCGTCAGTTCGACCGCTTCGTCAAGAGAAGAGCGGCCTTCGAGATGATCGATCATCTCGCGATATCCGAGTGCTTGACGGGCTGTTCGCGACGGGCCCGCAGCGAGCACGCGTGCAACCTCACCGAGGAACCCGTGCTCCATCATCGACTGCACCCGGACGGCAATACGGTCAGCGAGCGCGCTGCGATCCCATCGCAGGCCCACCTGGGGAACCGCTCCCTCGGGATAACGATCGAGACCGCCTCCGAACGAAGAAAAGCGACGACCGCTTCCCTCGATGACCTCGAGGGCTCGCACGATGCGACGGGCATTGTCGGGTTCCATCCGACTCGCCGCCTCAGGATCAAGCGCCATCAACCGTTCGTGGAGCGCACGCACGCCACCTGCGGACGCCTCATCTTCAAGTCGCTGTCGAATTTCGGGCCACACGCCAGCGAGGTCAAGCCCATCAACTGCCGCCCGCGCATACAGACCAGTCCCGCCAACGAGCAGCGCCGAATGTCCAGACGACGCGATGGTCGCGAGCGCGTCGTCCAAGGCATCTGCAAAAGTCGAGACCGTGAACTCGACATCAACATCGACGAGATCGATGAGATGGTGACGCACCGCTCGTTGCTCGTCAGCTGTCGGTTTCGCAGTGCCGATGTCCATCGACCGATACACCTGCATCGAGTCGACCGACACGATGTCCACATCGTCGCGTTGTCGCGCGACCCACATCGCCACCGACGACTTACCCGAAGCGGTCGGGCCAATGATGGCAACGCGAGGCGGCAACACGCTCAGAGCGATGCGACCGGGATACGAGTCCGGTGACTCGGCTCGTGGGTGACCTCGATGAAACGGCCCTCGAGATGGTGCGGCGCAGCGCGTGTCACCTCGACATTGGCATAGGTACCAGCGCGCAACGAACGCGGCGGCGTGAAATGCACCAACTTGTTCTGCCCGGTACGCCCCGACAGCACCGACGGATCCTTACGGGACGGACCCTCCACCAGCACTTCTTCAATCCGACCAACGCGCGCCTGGTGTCGCTGCAACGCCGACCGTTCCACCACCGCACGGAGACGTTCGAATCGTTCGCCGGCCACGGCAGGGTCGATGAACGACGATTCCATCGCCGCAGCTTCGGTGCCGGGACGTGGCGAGAAGATGAACGTGTAGGCGTAATCGAATCCAGCTGCTGCGGTCACTTCGAGGGTCCGCTCGAAATCGTCCTCGGTCTCACCGGGGAAACCGACGATGATGTCGGTCGACACAGCGAGGTCGGGCATGTGTTGACGGGCCTCTGCGAGGCGCTCGAGATACCGCTCTCCGGTGTACCCACGATGCATCAGCGCCAAGACGCGATCACTGCCCGACTGCAACGGGTAGTGCAGGTGATCGCACACTGAGGCCGTTGACGCCATCGCCTCAAAGGTGTCGGTCCGCATGTCTTTGGGATGGGGGCTGGTGAATCGCACGCGCCTGATGCCCTCGACCTCACCAGCAGCACGAAGCAGATCGGCAAAGAGCGGCCGAATTCGTGCATCAACATCGCCATCACGTCGCGCCGCCAGCTGGAGGTCACGTCCATAGGAGTTGACGTTCTGGCCAAGCAAGGTCACCTCAGTGACGCCCTCCGCGGCAAACCGCATGACCTCATCGACCACATCATCGAAGGGGCGCGAGATTTCAGCGCCACGCACGGCGGGCACGATGCAGAACGCGCAATTGTTGTCACAGCCGATCTGAATGGTGACCCATGCCGCATACGACGTCTCACGGCGCACAGGCAGCGCCGACGGGAACAGCACATGCTCGTCGACCACGGCCTCATCGAAGATTTCGGTAATTGGACCGGCCACCCGTGAGTGCTGAATCAACTCAGCGGTGCGGTGCACGTTGTGGGTGCCCAGCACCACATCGACATACGGCGCGCGCTCTTGTACCCCGTTGCGGTCCTTCTGCGACAAACACCCCGCAACGACAATCTGTCGGCCTTCGCGAGCGTCCTTCCAGGTCTTGAGATGCCCAAGATTTCCGTAGAGGCGGTTGTCGGCATTCTCACGAATACAGCATGTGTTGAGCACGACGATGTCGGCGTCGTCAACATCGTCAGCGGGCAGATAGCCGTCAGCTTCGAGCAACCCCGAGATGCGCTCAGAGTCGTGCTCATTCATCTGGCACCCGTAGGTGCGCACGACATAACGGCCAGACATGGAACAGAGGCTACTGGCGATGTGTCACGCGATGCCGAGGCGCTCGAACTGCTCAGGTGGCGCACCGACATCCACCAAGGCAGACCGCAAGCGCTCCAGCACGTCGGACTCGACGCCACCAGCACGTTCCAACAGGTTCACCGAGCGATCCACGTCATCAGTGTGATGCAGATGGTGATCATCGACGGGCATGCCCATCGCCCAGTACGGCAGTTGGTCACCAGGGCCCCACGGTTGTCGAATAACTGGCACCCCCGTGCCGGGGTATCGCTCCAACGTCGCCCGACCATCTGGCCGCGGGAAGCGATATCCAGGAACCGCATGATCGATCGGCATCGACGACCATCGGTTCGACCACATCGCCAATGGAAACGCATCGCCGACCGCTGAACGCGAGTAACTCCACTCAGCGTCGACGTAGTGAACATGGCGCGACCAATATCCGGCGAGCACATAGTCGCGAATCGCCGAGACCTCACCGTTCAAAAGAGGACGCAACGATGCGCCATCAGTCCGATGCTCTGGAACGACACCAAAGACATCGCAGATCGTTGCATGAAGATCAACGGTGGTGGTGAGTGCTTCGCATCGGCGAGGTGGTACACCCGGCCAACGAATCATCAGCGGAATCCTCGACATCTCGGGCCACAAGGGAGCGCCCGGCTTACCGACGATGTCGCGCTCGCCGAGATACAAGCCATGATCAGTGCACAAGATGACCGCAACGCGCCGACCCAACGCATCAAGTTCATCGACCGCATCGAGGATCCGGCCGAACCAGTGATCGATCATCGAGAGTCCGCCGCCATATCCGGCTCGAAGATGCTGTAGTTCTCGCTCGGTCAGCACCCCATTGGCCAGCGCATTGACCGCATACGGAGGCCAGATCATCCGCGGGCCGTCCCAGTCGGGGTCGTAACGACTCGCCCATGGCTCGGGTGTGTCGAAGGGTTCGTGAGGATCGAACTCGTCAACGACGAGCAAGAACCGTTCATGATGCGGGGCGTCACGTCGCAGCCACTGAGCGGCAGCCTCCATAGTGCGCGGTCCAGGGAAATCCTCTTCGTTTCGAAACCACGTCCGAGCATCGTCATACGGGCGGTGGAAAGGGGCCGGCACCGCCGGAACCACCGCGGCACCGATCGAACTCGTATCAGCGCGAGTACGCCACGGATCGTTCTCCGAGCCACGCAGGTACTCCCACGCCGTGAAATCGGTGTGATAGTTCTCCCCGCCCGTCTCAAACAGATGCGGATGGTCCGACACCAGCACCGAGGTCACGCCGCAGCGCCGAAGTTCAGCGGTTACCGCTTCCTCCCAGACTTCGATCGAGCCCCATGGCCGCCAGAGAAAATCGAGCGCACCAACCATCAGGTCATGCCGTGCTGGAATGCATGGCAACGAACCAACGTGATGGTTATCAAAGACCACCGACTGGGCGGCGAGGCGGTCGATGTGGGGAGTGTCGAACTCGGTCCCACCCCATGGTCCCAACATGTGACGATTGAGGCTGTCGAGCAACACGACGACCACTCCGTCAATGTCGTGCGTCGTCTCCATCCGCACGACGCTAGCCGTCACCGATTCATTGCTCGGGAGCGACGTTGCGACCACACGTCGGCTTGACTGTGAACATGAGCGACGTCGTTGAGCACTTTGACCTCATCATTATTGGCTCAGGGTCAGGGAACCACATTCCGAGCGACCTCGACCATCTGCGAATTGCCATCGTTGAGCGTGACGTATTTGGCGGCACGTGTCTCAACAAGGGGTGCATCCCGTCGAAGATGTTGGTGCTGCCGGCCGATCGTGTTGTTGAGGCCCGCGAAGCGTCGTCCATTGGTGTTGACCTTCAGCTCACCGGCACCGATTGGATTGGAATTCGTGACCGCATCTTTGGACGCATCGACCCGATTGCGGCCAGCGGGCGTGACTACCGAGCGGAACGATGCGAGAACATCACCCTCATCGAAGGCACCGCTCGATTCCTTCATCCCGAGACATCGGGGATGCATCTCGTCGATGTCGATGGTCGTCGAATCGCCGCTCCACAGGTCCTCGTCGCAGCTGGGTCTCGGCCCGTCATTCCGCCGATCACCGGACTCGTCGAGACGGGATTTCAGACCTCTGACGGCATCATGCGCCTCGACCGCTTCCCGCGTCGACTTGGCATCATCGGCGGCGGGTACATCGCCGCTGAGATGGGTCATGTGTTCTCCGGTCTCGGCGCCGAGGTCACGCTCTTCAATCGATCCGATGTGCTGCTCGGGCGTCATGACCGCGAGGTGGCCGAGCGGTTCACCTCGGCCTTTGGTCAGCGAGTTGACCTGCGGTTGAATCACCTGCCGACGCGGGTCGAGCGACGGGGCGAGGCCATTGCCGTCACTGTTGGCGGCGACGTTGTCGAAGTCGACGAACTGCTCGTTGCAACGGGGCGTGAGCCCAACAGCGACGTGCTCGATTGCGATGTAGTCGGCATCGAGATGCACCGCCATGGCACCATCGTCGTTGACGAGCATCAGCGAACCTCGGTGCCCGGCATCTGGGCCATCGGCGACATCGCCAACGACATTCACCTCAAGCACGTGGCGAACCATGAGGCTGACATTGCGTTCTGGAACATCGCCCATCCAGAAGCGCTTCGCAGCACCGATCACACAGCGATTCCGGCTGCAGTGTTCTCCTATCCCCAGGTCGCAACCGTCGGGATGACCGAACAGGACGCCACGGATGCGGGTGTTGATTATGTCGTAGGTCGGCGCGATTACGCCGGAACCGCCTATGGGTGGGCGCTCGCTGACGAGACCGGCTTTGCCAAGGTCATCGTCGACCGCGCATCAGGATGCATCGTTGGTGCGCACATCCTCGGGCCCCAGGCAGCGACGCTCATCCAGTCGCTCGTCCAGGCGATGCGATTCGGCGAGACGGCGGAACGCGTTGCCCGCGACGTGTACTACATCCATCCGGCGCTGACTGAGGTCGTCGAGAACGCCTTGCTCGATGCACTCGAGGCGATGTCGGTTGCTTAATTGATGAGGTAGCCCGACACGTCAGCAAGCAGATGCGCTTTGCCATACACGTAGAAGCACACCTTCCCCGCCGACGACACCGGAGCAATCACCGAGTTCGGAATCGTCTGACCCGACACAAAGTTCAAATTGCTCACATCAGGCAACGCCCCCCCACACGGATACCCCGTCACGACCCCGCCGTAGTCATTCGCCTCCGTCGACACCGCCGTCACGTTCAACGCAACCGCAGCAACACCAGTTGGAACACCAGCACGACCCGTCACCTGCAACTCATACGGATCAGCACCACCAGCAACAGCCAACGTGCCGACCTTGTCACCCGAACGAGTATCCATCACCCGCGCCGGCGAGAGCGGTGTGAACACTTCCGAGGTCGACCAGTCGGCGAACGCCACCAAATCGGTCACTGACGTCATCCACTCCGCATAGGTCGACACCCTGGTGTAGATGCCTGGGAACGACGTGAGTGCGCACCCGAACCCAAATGACACCACGCCGGCAAGAACGGGCGCGTCGTCCCAGGTGGCCACCAGTGGACCGCCGCTGTCACCCGCGCACGAGTCGACCCCACCGGCGAGGTCACCGGCGCAGATCATGAGTGCCACGTCAAAATCCGAGTTGGACCCGCATGTCGTTGCAGTAGGCCCGCCGACATCGCGGACGACCACCGCCTCAAGCGCATCGGCAAAGTACGCATCGGGGTCGTCGATTGGGCAGTCGTCGTTCGCATCGAGGACGGCTCGACAGCCCCATCCGGACACCACATACTGCGTATCAGCTGCCGGAGCCGTACCGTCCCACACCGCACCGCCGAATGCAATCGGAGCAACCCTTGTGCCGAGTGGCACCGCCGACGAAAGATGAATCAGCGCAATGTCGTTGAAGAACTGACCGTCGTAGTCAGGATGCACCACAATGCGATCAACCCCACGACGATCGCTGCTGCTGATCTCCGAGAGCACTGACTTCCCGGCAACGACGTCAATGTCGGATGGGCGAAGTGGCAGATCACCGTCGCTGAAGGTGCAATGCGCAGCCGTCACGACCCATTCCGCCGAAATCAGCGATCCACCGCAGAATTGATCAAGGAAGCCATCGTCATCTCGATCACGCACGTGAGCGCTGAGCAACGCCACCTGCCACGGAACGTCGCTGATTTCTAGGGGCGCACCGCCGACGATCAATCCGTGGACCTCCTCACCAGAGGGTGGAAGATCTGACGCCTGCACCGGCGACAGCGCGGCCCCACTACCGAACGCCGCAACTAGGGTCAACAGAACACAACGTGCCGACACAAGCCATGACGACGAATGGAGCACGCACCGAGTATCGCAGGATGCGCCCGCTCGGCCGTCATCTGCGCGGTAACGTCGGCACCATGATCGCACTCGCACTCAACGACTCAGCCGGCTACAAGATTCTTGGCCTGCTCCACATCATCGCTGCCATTAGCGCCTTCGGGCCGGTACTGCTCTACCCGGGTCTCAAGAAAGCAGGAGAAACCAAGACCATCGCTCGGCTCCACATGATGCTGACCTTCCCGTCGCTCATCTTGCTGTGGGTCTTCGGGATGGGCATGGCAGGCGTTGGTGAGTTGAAGATGGCCGATCCGTGGCTCAGCGTGTCGATCATCGTGTGGGCAGTTCTCGTCGCCGTCTCATGGCTGATGATTCGTCCCGCAATTGCTAACGATTCACCCTCGGCGGTGTCGAAGATGGCGGCTGGAAGCGGCATCACTCACCTTGGCTTGGTGGTCGCCCTCTTCTTGATGATCTGGAAACCAGGCCTCTGACCGACTGAACCCGGTGCCGCTGGACAATGGTCAACGGCACCGGTTCAGGTGTTGCTCAGTCGATTTCAATCGGGGCGTCATCGGCTTCGGTGAACTCGTCCTCCGAAGCATCACCCCGCAAACCGGAAGCCACCATCACCCGCTCGGTGATGTCCACCATGATCTCCGCGTGCTCCGAGAGGAAGTTCTTCGCGTTTTCGCGTCCTTGCCCGAGCTGCTCACCGTCGTAGGTAAACCACGCGCCGGATTTCTTCACGATGCCGAAATCGACTGCCATGTCGAGAAGGCTGCCTTCACGGCTGATGCCCTTTCCGTACATGATGTCGAACTCGGCCTGACGGAACGGTGGCGAGACCTTGTTCTTCACGACCTTCACTCGGGTCCGGTTGCCGACTACCTCGGCACCATCTTTGAGCGACTCGATCCGACGGATGTCAAGGCGAACCGACGAGTAGAACTTGAGCGCACGACCACCAGGGGTCGTCTCCGGCGAACCGAACATCACGCCGATCTTCTCGCGCAACTGGTTGATGAACACAGCGATGGTGTTGGTCTTGTGCAGGTTGCCGGTGATCTTGCGAAGCGCCTGGCTCATGAGACGCGCCTGGAGACCAACGTGGCTATCGCCCATCTCGCCTTCGATTTCGGCTCGGGGCGTCAGGGCGGCGACCGAGTCGATGACGATGACGTCAATTGCTCCGGAGCGAACCAACATGTCGGCGATTTCAAGCGCCTGCTCGCCGGTGTCGGGCTGCGAGATGAGGAGCTCGTCGACGTCAACGCCGATCGACCGTGCGTAGATCGGATCCATCGCATGCTCGGCGTCGATGTAGGCGCATACGCCGCCGTTGCGCTGGGCCTCTGCAACGACGTGCATCGCCAACGTTGACTTACCCGATGATTCAGGTCCGTAAATTTCGGTGATGCGGCCGCGCGGGAGGCCTCCGATACCGAGGGCGAGGTCAAGTGATAACGCTCCCGTCGAGATCGACTCGATCGGAACGGTGCCCTTCTCGCCCATCTTCATGATGGAGCCCTTGCCGAACTGCTTGTCGATCTGGGCGAGGGCCATGTCGAGGGCCTTGTCGCGGTCGTTGCTCATTTTTGCTCCTTGACTGTCGGTGTGTCGGGGTTCGTCACCCGAGCCGTTGTGGTGTCGCTGACCCTAGGAAGGGGGTGTGACACCCTCCTTTGAGCCCTCGGCCCTCGTTCACCGATGGTGCTGGCGAACGACAGGAGCGTAATTCACCGAACAGATGTTCGCAAGCACTGCTGCGACCTTTGTCGTCGCGGCGTCAGAGCTCAGCGTCGCGACGGCCCGCCAACTCATCGGCGTCAGGTTTACGCATAAAAAGATCAACCGCTTGCCACAGCGTGAATGACGTCGGATACCAGATCGCTGGGCCAAGAACTGCCAGGACACCGATGATGATGATCAAGGGCAGGAACGGAATGTCCGGCAGTGTCACGAGAACAGCGATGAGGATGGCAACGAGAATCGAGAAGAACGTGAGAATGATGTTGGCCGTGGTCGCACCGAGTTCGAATGCCGCATCACCGCGGCGCCATGCATGGCGGCACTGCTGACACCGATCGACCCGACGGAACCACCCAGTGAAGTACGCGCGCCGGTCACCACACCAAGGGCAGCGTCGCGTCACGCCACGGCCGAGGAGCGTCCAGAAGCCGGGGAAGGTGTCAAAGGCCTGCGCGACCCCACCATCAACGGGGCAACCATCAGAACCTGAATTGTCCGTACTTTTAACCACGGTCGCAGACTAGCGCGCTCGATGCCACACTGTGACCGTGCAACGAAGCATTTCGGCGGTCATTCTGCTCATCGCCGCCGTCGCCTTTGGCACGGCGGCTGGCTCATGGTGGCTGCAACGAACCATCTTCACCCCGAATCCGTCGCCCGACATCGCCGAAGCAGTCCTCAGCGATAGTGCCATCCGACTCGAAATTGAAGCCGTCGTTGCCGCACGAACAGCAGATGCACTGGAGACGAGCCCGGATCAATTGGCTGCATTTCTCGAGGACCAGGTGCTGCGTACCCGAGGCGGCGCAGTTGAACTAGCAGCGTTCATCCAACGGGCACATCTCAGGGTGATTGGCGCGAACGATGACCTCATCGTGATGGTGCCAAGTGAGTTGGTTCGAATCGTCCGCGACGAACGAGCCTTTGACGCCCCGTCGGCAACCGTTCCCGTCCCCGTCATCGGCACGCTCAGCACCACTCGAAGCGCGATGCGATGGATCATGTTGATCGCAGCAGGCGTTGGCCTGCTCACGCTCGCGGTGGGGCTCGTATTGCGCCCCTACCGGACCGACCTTGTTCGTGCGCTCGGTGAAACCTTGATCGCCATCGCCGTCGGCGTCGTGGTGATTGGATGGGCGCTACCAACATTCGTCATCCCAGCGATCGACACCAGCACGTGGACCGGCCTTGCACCATCGCTCGCGGGTCGATCACTACCCGTCGTCATCGGCGGCAGTCTTGTTCTCGTCATCGCCGGGCTTGCACTGATCGTGACGGGCATCAACGCTGGGCGTCGCGGAGGCTGGAACAACTCAGGCCCCGTTCGGGTCTATCGCGACCAGCGCCGCTGGTCCTAACCCGATCAGGACGTGAGTTCGGCAACGAACTCTGCGAACACCTTGGCGTACCGCATCGCATCGTCCTCGTTGTGCATGACAGAAATCAGCCACTGCTCGTCGAGACCTGGGGGTAACAACACTCCCCGATTGATGCCATGTATCCACTGCGCAAAGGCAAGGTCAAAGTCTGTTGCTTTGTAATCGCGGTAGTTCCGAACCGGTGTGGACGACCACGTGATGCAACCCTTCGCTCCAAACTGCACCGTGTGCGCTGGGATACCAGAGACGTCAATCACCCGTTGGCACTCAGCGACCAACTGTGAGTTCAGGTCAACAGTGGCTTCAACCGTCTCACGAGTGCATGCCTCCATGAGCGTTGCCTTCACCGCCGCCATCACCAACGGGTTGCCGTTATAGGTTCCGAGGTGCAGCACCGTCCCATCAGTGATGAGGTTCATGTACTCGGCCTTGCCGCCAAACGCCCCAACGGGGAAGCCGCCACCGATTGACTTTGCAAGGGTGATGAGGTCCGGTCGAACGCCAAGCTGGTTCGTGGCCCCACCGTAACCGGCGGTAATCCCCGTCTTCACCTCATCGAAAATGAGCAAGGTGCCATGGCGTTCAGTGATCTCGCGGACCGCTTCGAGATAGCCGGGATCAGGCATGCAAATACCGATGTTCTCCATCACCGGTTCAACGATGAAGCAGGCCACGTTGCCTTCGGACAACACCCGCTCAAGCGCATCGGGATCGTTGTACGGAATCACGATGACGTCCTCGATCACACCATGCGGGATCCCTTTGGACTGAGGCACCGAGTTTGGCCGATCAGCCGGACCTGCCAGGTTGAGCGGTGGCTTGTTCGAGATCATGACTTCATCGTGATGGCCGTGGTAGCCGCCTTCGACCTTGACGATCTTGTCGCGACCGGTAGCCCCACGAGCAAGGCGAATCGCGTCCATCGTTGCTTCGGTGCCCGAATTGGTCGGCCGCCACATGGGGAAGCCGTAACGCTCAGCAAGGATCTCACCGACCTCACCGTTGAGTTCACATGGCGTGACGTACAACGTTCCGGCATCGAGTTGGGCCTCGACCGCTCGCCGAACCGCAGGGTTCATATGGCCAGCGAAGAGAGCCCCAAAACCCATGTCGTAATCCACGTACTCGTTGCCGTCGACATCGGTCATTCGGCTCCCGGCCGCATGAGCCACCACGATTGGGTGAGGGTCGTACGCCTGGAAGCTCGATGGCACCCCAGCCGGCATCACCTTTCTTGTGCGCTCGGT
>JAPOJQ010000102.1 GCA_029978335.1 Actinomycetota bacterium | reverse complement strand
TGCAATCGCTCGCTATCGCCAGTTCGATCACCACCGAGGCCCGCACGGGCCGTCTGCGACGTCGGGTTGCGGCCGTGATCGGCGCCCTCGGCGTGTTCGGCTGGGCAGGCGTCGCCGCGGCTGGTGCCAGCGTTGGCCTTGCCACCACCGGCAACCTTCCTGCACCCGTGCAAGAGGTGGTGGCCGATGTGCTTGAAGTGGTCAATATTGAGGTGCCACGTCCAGTGCGATCGGTTGAGATTCGTCCATCAGAGACGGGCGAAGGTGACGCCGCTGGGGCCGACACAGGAGTCGGCGGTGGTGGTGACGGCGGCGATGGCAGCAACGCAGCACCCGTTGTTGCACAGGGTGGCGATGACCCGGCGAGCGAGACCGTCACGGTCGATGATGACGCCACCACAACGACGACTGGTGTTCCGGTCGATGTCACCACGACCACGACCAGAACTCCCTCGGTGACCACGACAACGACGCCAACATCAAGCGCCACGACCAGCGCTACCACCAGCACCACCACACCGACGCGTGCGTCGTCGACAACGGCGCCCGTCGCAGCCCCGACGACCACCGTGAACCGCGTGACGACACCAACGGTCAGTCTTCCAGTGATCACGTTGCCGCCGCAGGTCTGTTCCGGCCCAGCAGCCACGCGCAACCCCAATTGCGCCACCACGACGACCACCACGCCAACTCGCGCGACCACCACGACCACATCGCCGCGGCGCAATGACGACAGTGACGACTCCACGTCAGACGACGAGGCCAAGAACAATCCGTCCGACGACGACTCAAACAACGAGTCGCCAGGGCGTGCGTGCGATGGGCCGGCTGCGACGCGCAATCCGAACTGCACGACCAGCACGACGACCACGACGACGACGACCACGACCACGACCACGACGACGATGCCGCCGAACCCGTTCGAGGCCCTGATCCCACGGATCCCTGGCGAGTCCGACGACGTCGATGACGCCGTGGATCAATCGCCCGGCAATTCGGGAAATAGCAACGGCAACCCGGGCAACTCGGGTAACAACGACAACAACCGAGGCGGCAATGGCAATGGGAACGGCAATGGGCGTTGGAGCATTGACGACGACTGACTCGCTCGCAACGCTGCGCCAATTGACCGTCTCGCCCTCGCCAGCCAGACTTCGGGAATGACGACCACCGAGCCGGCAGCGAATCCATTCCTCTCCGGAAATCTCGCCCCCGTCGACACCGAGATCACGGCGTTTGATCTTGAAGTAACGGGCACATTGCCCACCGAGCTCACCGGTCGCTACCTACGCAACGGACCCAACCCCGTCGCCCCCGTCGACCCCGAGCGATATCACTGGTTCACCGGCACCGGCATGGTGCACGGCATACGTCTCGATGAGGGTCGGGCCTCTTGGTACCGCAACCGCTGGGTGCGCACCGATGAGGTCGCCAGAGTGCTCGGAGAAGACGCTCCGCCATCTGACTGGCCCGATGATCACCGTCCGTTCAGCGCCAACACCAACGTGATTGGCCATGCGGGCCGCACCTGGGCGATCGTCGAAGCCGGTTCGCCGCCGATTGAGTTGTCGTCCGAACTCGACACGGTGCGGATTTCGAACCTCGAGGGCTCGCTGCCGCGAGCTTTCTCCGCTCACCCCAAGCGCGATCCGCTTACCGGTGAGCTGCACGTGATGACGTATTGGTGGGGATGGGGCAATCGGGTGCAGTACCTCGTGGTCGGCACCGATGGCCGAGTGAAGCGCACCGTCGACATCGACCTGCCGGGCGGGCCGATGATCCACGACACGTCGATCACCACCAATCCCGACGGTTCGGGACATGCGATGGTCTTCGATCTGCCGGTGATCTTCAATCTCGAGGCTGCAATGGGAGGCGCCGGGCTCCCGTATTTCTGGGATCACGAGTACACGCCACGCATCGGTCTCTTGCCTCGGCATGATTCAGATGGCAACGATGTGGGCCGCGATCACATCCGCTGGTTCGAAATCGATCCGTGCTTCATCTTCCACCCGATGAACAGTTTCGAGACGGTCAACGACCGTGGCGAGCAGGTGGTGGTGCTCGATGCCGTGCGTCATCCGCGCATGTTCGATCGGGAACGTCGGGGACCGAGCGAGGGGCCGCCTCGTCTTGACCGTTGGACGTTCAACCTTGCGACTGGTGCTACCCGCAATGAGACACTCGATGATCACCCGCAGGAGTTCCCTCGTGTGGATGAGCGCCTGGTCGGTAAGCCATATCGCTACGGCTACACGGCCGGGGTGGGCAAGGGATTCCGGCAGGATGCGATCTCACGGATCGACACGCTCACGGGCACGGTCGAGCGTCGCACCGACACCGACCGATGCGGCTACGGCGAACCAGTGATGGTCCCGCGCCACGAGGGCGCAGCTGAGGACGACGGTTGGGTAGTGGCGCTCCGCCATGTGTGGGCGACCGATCGCAGTGAGCTCGCCGTGTTTGATGCAGCCGATATCACTGGTGATCCGGTGGCGGTGGTGCATCTGCCAGCCCGTGTGCCGAATGGCTTCCACGGCAACTGGATTCCTGACGCGTGATTCACGGCGCACCGGTGGTGCGAGGCTGACGATCAGGGCGACCAACCACGGACGTGCCATCAGGTCGGGTGACTGTGACGTCGCGATTGGGCAACATCTCGATGTGCCACCCGCGATCGTGTACATGGTGATGGCAGGCTGAGCACAGCGGTGCGAGATTCGCGAGATCGGTCGTGCCGCCGTGTTCCCACGGGACGATGTGGTGCATCTCACACCGATCGAACGATGCATCGCAATCGGGCATCATGCACGTTGCGTACACCGTTGCAAGCGCCGTGCGCTGGGCGGTGGTGGCGAGCCGACGGGAACGACCCACGTCGAGCGGTAGACCCTCGCCATCGATCACGATTGGCACGATGCCGGCCGACGTCGCCATCGCTCGCACCGCTACGACATCGATTGGCGCACCGTTGACGAACTCGCAGACCGAGGCATCGTGTAGGCCGCTCGTGAGCGTGGCGAGGTCGATGAGCACCCCAACCCCGCCCGAGGTGCCAGTGGGACGTTCGACATCTCCGCACACGAGGCCGACAAGCGCATCAGCGGTTGCCTGCTCACGGGTCAAGGTCGGATCAGCATCGATGAGTTGCCGTGCGACGCGGTCGACGATGTCGGTCAGACGTTGATAGTCAGCAGCGTCGAATTGACCATTGAGGCGGCCGAGGCCATCACCTTTGGAGAACCAATGCTTGAGCGAACGGCGATCACGGATCTGCTTCGCCCGTTCGACACCGAGGTCAGCGGCGATGCGGGTGATGAGATGATGCACGTAGCGACGCAGCAGTGCCGGTGGTCGGTTGCCAGCCGCCATGGCGAGATCACGGTCGTGCTCGAGCAGTCGACGTGCGACGGCGGGATCTGCCGAATCCCACTCGCCGGCAATCACATCAACATGGTCAGTGGAGCACCGACCCTCGGCGAGCATCGCCGCAACAGATGGAAACACCGCAAGACAGCGCGAGCGTCGCTGCCGGCGGCGACCTTCAGTTGGCGAGATCCCGGCGTCAGCATCGAGCGTCTCGGGGCTGACACCCGGATCATCACCGCCTCCGAGCAACCCGCCAGAGTCAGCGTCGATCGTGAGCGACCCCGGCGGAGCCACAACATCAGCATCAGCGAGAGCGGTGAGCCGTGCTGCGTGATCGCGCAAACGCGCCTCGAGCGACGCACCGACTCCTTGCCACACGCGCAACTCGGCAATCGCTTGGCGAACCTGTACCGACGACATGTGCGAAACGTCGAATCCGCGGGCCATCTCAATCGCGTCATCGGGCACGCCGATCAGTGGCATGAGGGTGCACCCCTCCCGCTCGGAAATCGACGTCATCGCCATGACACGAACATACGTTCGGGGTGTGACAGTCATGATCGATGCGGTGATCTGCTTCAATCGAGCCATGGCCCGCCGCAAGGTTCTCACCGTCGCATCCATCAACGTCAACGGCATCAGAGCCGCGAAGCGCAACGGCATCGAGCGGTGGATTGGCGACCGTCAGGCCGACATCGTCACCCTGCAGGAGGTCCGTGCAACCGACGACATCTTCATCGACCATGTCGACAGCCTGTGGGGACCCACATGGTCGAGGGTGCACGGCGAAAGCGAAGCCAAGGGTCGCGCCGGTGTCGCAGTCGTCAGCACGCACGACATCGCTGAGCAACGAATCGACATCGGCGGAGCGGCCAGCCGGTTCGACAACGCTGGACGTTGGGTGGAGGCCACCATCAACGTCGACGGCCTC
>JAPOJQ010000059.1 GCA_029978335.1 Actinomycetota bacterium | reverse complement strand
CGACGAATGCCTCGCCAGACGAACTCGTGACGTGGCTGCGTCACATCGATGACGCCGCCGGGGATGCTCGAGCGGGCTACGCGGTCAACATTCCGCTCCGTCTCGCTGGTGATCGGCTTGACCATGACCTCGCAGCGGTGCTGAACAGCAACGCCGATGCCGTGATCGTGAGCGTCGGCGGTCCATCGGCGGTGGTGGCTCCAGCCCATGATGCGGGCACGGCGGTGTTGGCCGTTGTCGCGACATTGCATCATGCCCGCAGGGCCATCGATGCGGGCTGCGATGGGCTGGTGTTGTTGTCAGCCGGCGCTGGTGGCTTCACCGGCTGGATGAACCCGTTTGCATTCGTTCGTGCGGTTCGCGCTGAAAGTGATATCCCCCTGGTACTGGCCGGTGGCATCACCGATCGAGCATCGCTCAATGCTGCGCTCGTACTGGGATGCGACGCCGCGTACCTCGGCACACCGTTGATCGCCACGTTGGAGAGCCTTGCTGCGGCTACGTATCGAGAGGCAGTCGTCGCCGCATCGATCGACGATGTCGAACTTCGTGTGATGCCAAACGGGTTGCGCTCAAATGGCACGGGCTCCGACGATGAATTCCATTCCATGGGCCATTCCGCTCACCAAGTTGTCGAGGTTGAGCCGGTAGCTCGTGTTGTCAGTCGTTTTCTCGATTGACCCTTGACTTTTGACGCGATTTCCGCCTGACGTTCCTCGCGCTCTGCGTCGGCGTGTCAAACTCGGTGTATGCGAGTTGATGCGAACTTCTATGGCGGCGTTCCAATGCCCGATGCTGGTCACGGTGGCCCGGCGCCAACGGACCGCCGGTACGGCAACACCGACTTCATTGCCTGCTACGACAACTTGACACATTGGGCCAAGACGATGGACCGACTCGGCTACGACACGATGTGGCTTACCGAGCATCACTTCCAATACGAGGGCTACGAAGTCACCCCAAACCTCATCCTGTTTGGGCTTCACCTCGCCAAAGAGACCGAGCGGCTTCGTCTCGGCCAGATGTTCAACGTCGTCCCTCAATGGCACCCGCTTCGGCTCGCAGAAGACGCGGCGATGATGCAGATCCTCACCAACGACCGTATGCAGTTCGGCGTAGGTCGCGGCACGGTGCCTCGTGAAGCGCAGTCGCTCGGTGGTGTCGTCGCATCAGGTGACAATGAGATGTCGGCTGAACTCGATCGCATCAATCGAGAGATCTTCGAAGAGTCGATGGAGATCATCAAGGCGGCATGGTCGAACGAGCGCTTTTCGTTCAGCGGAAAGCACTTCACCTTGCCGCCGACCGGAATTCCGGATCGTGGTTCGTTCGTGACGGACCTCACCCTCGTGCCCAAGCCAATCGCACCGATTGACGTCTGGCAGGCCGTCACCTCGCCGCCAACCCTCGACTACGCCGCTCGTGTTGGGCACCATGCGGTGATGCCGGCGCGGGGCATCGAGGGCACCCGTTCATGGTGGAATTCCTTCGGTGAGAAGGCAGCCGCTGCTGGATGGAACATTGGCCGCAGCGCAGGGCGGTGCTTGGCGATCAACATTCATGTGGGAATGACGACGGCTGAAGCCCGCGAAGGCGGCCGCAACGCACACGATGAGTGGATCAAGTTCTTGTCGCCTTATGGGCGCTTCAAGCACTACGCGATGGCTGACGGCTCAGCGACGCCGTTCAATCACATGCCGTCGCTCGAGGATTCTGTTGCCCAAGACATGATGGCCATCGGGTCGGTCGAAGAAGTTGCGGACATCCTCGGTCGATATCGAGACGAGGTGGGTGTTGAGCACTTCGTGTTGTTCTTCGACATGCCGGGTCTGACCCGTGCGCAAATGGATCGCCAACTCGAGTTGACGGCGTCAGAAGTGCTGCCGCGGCTTGGCATCACCCTCGGCTAATGGTTGCTCGACAGGCCGTCAGCGCCGCCGGCATTGACATTGCCGTTGAGCGTGCTGGTCATGGGCCACACATGGTTTGGGCGCATGGGCTGACATCGTCGATGGACCTCGAACCCGAGTTGTTCGCATTCGACTGGGAGCGCATACGCGCTGTTGCTGATGTGGTTCGGTACGACGCTCGTGGCCATGGGGGGACCACGACGACCCCCGACCTCGTCGACTACGGCTGGGATCGGCTCGCCGCTGACCAGATTGCGCTCGCAGATGCACTCGACATTGGCTCCTACATCGCTGCCGGTGCATCGATGGGCACGGGCACGGCGTTGCACGCCGCAGTGTCATGGCCCGAGCGTGTGCGGGGACTGATCCTCGTGATTCCACCAACTGGGTGGGATACCCGTGCTGCCCAGCGTGACCTCTACCTCGCGCGCGCCGACGTGATCGAGAGTGGTGATATCGACGGGGTGATCACAGCGGCACGAATGATCCCGCCGCCGGATCCCTTCGGCGCTGAGTGGCACGATCGATTTGAACGAAATCTCCGAGCGGCTGATCTGGCGCGAATGGCGCACGTGCTGCGGGGTGCAGCGACGGCTGACATGCCGAGCCCAGCAAAGATCGCTGCGATCGAAGTGCCGACGCTGATCCTCGCATGGTCGGGTGATCCAGGGCACCCGCTGTCGAGCGCTGAGCGTCTTGCCGAGCTCATCAGCGGCGCAGATCTTCACATTGCGCGATCACGCAGCGACCTTGAGTCGTGGAACGATCGCATCGTTGCGTTGATCTCGTCAGTCGCGTGACCGATCGAGTGGCCGGAACATCGGTGGCCGCTTCGCCACGAACGCAGCGATCGCTTCGGTGAAATCGCCAGTTTCTTGACACTCGCGTTGGGCGCCCAATTCAATACCGATCACCGTTTCGAGGTCATCGACGTCAAGGCAGCGGTTCAAGGTTCGCTTCGACTGGACGAGTCCGAAGGGTGATACCGCCAGCAGGTCATCGATGAGCGGTTGTGCTGTCGCCAGCAGTTCGTCGTCGTCGCAAATTCCCGACACCAACCCAATCTCGAGTGCTCGCTGTGCATCGACATAGCGCCCGGTGTAGATGAGTTCTCGTGCAACGGTGTCACCGACGATGCGGGGAAGATGGAAGCTGACCCCCATCTCGCATCCCGACATACCGATGCGCGCGAAGGCATCGTTCATCTTCACGCTGTGACCGGCGAATCGAAAATCAGCGGCGAGTGCCATCGCGAAGCCGCCACCAGCGACACCGCCGTGCAGCAACGCAATGATGGGCTGTGGGGCGCGACGCATGAGCACCGGGAGGTCAGACAGCGAGTATTCGCCGGGTCGAAAGACCGGTCGGTCGTCACCCGCGGCATGCGCTTTGATATCGAGTCCGGCACAAAATGCCCGCCCGGAGCCTCGCATGACGATGACGCGCGTTGTGGTGTCGGTTTGTTTTGCAGTGAAGTATTCGCCGAGTTCGCGCACCATGGTCTGCGTGATGCCGTTCATTCGGTCGGGTCGATTCAGGGTGAGGAACTCAACTGCATCGCGGCGCTGTACGTCGATCGTCGTGAACGTCATGTTCCGAACCTAAGGCGTGCGGGCAACCAGAGGCGGATCAGAACTGTCGCACTTACACCAGAGCGGAGCGTCGCTCGATCACCGATCGAATCAATCGTGCTGCGACGTCGGCGTCGAGCGGTCGGTCGACACGAGAAAGAGCGTCGTCGATCTCAGCGTCGGAGAATCGTCGGCCGCGTCCCGACTCGAGAATTGCTCGGGTGACTTCGCTCGAAAATTCTGGGTGGGGCTGCATCGTGAGAATCGCGTCACCGACGAGGCCAGCGATTTCGCAGCGATCCGCCGTGAGGAATCGGCGTGTGCCGACGGGAACCTCGCGGACTTGATCCTGGTGGAAGGCGATGAGACGAATGGAGTCTCGGACCTCAGATTCATGCTGATGCGAGGCGTCGACGAATCGATAGTCGACTCCCGAAAGGTTCCAGCCACCTTCAAAGGGGGTCACCGAGGCACCGAGAGCAGTGGCGACCACCTGGTGTCCGAAGCAGATGCCGATCGTCGGGATGTGCGAATCGATAGCTGTGCGAACCGCGGCAAACAATGGCTGCAGCCATGGATGATCCTCGTACACGCCTGCTTTCGATCCACCGATCATCACCGCATCGAAGGAAGCGAGGTCGTGCGCGGTGGGCACAATCCCCTCGTGGGCACGAAAGGGCACCATGTCGACGCGGTCGCCATCGGGATCAGCTGATGCGACGAGCCGTCGGTACAGGTCCGTGTACTCGCCGCCGATGGCGTCAATGCGCGGTCCGAGGTCGTCGCATAAGAGCATGGCGATTCGTGGCACGGCGGAACACTAACGGCGCGCCGGTGCGCCGCAACGGCTCACACCAGGGACGTGAGTTCGCCCGCGGACCACATCTCGACCAGTCGGAACTTCTGGATCTTTCCTGAGCCGGTCAACGGGAATGAGTCGGTGGTGAACCATGCGACAGGCGTTTTGTGTGGCGCGAGATGCTGGCGCACCCAATCTCGCAATGCGCTGACCGTGGGCGCTGCACCAGGGGCCGGACGGATCACGGCACCCACGACCTCGCCCCACTTGTCGTCAGGCAGCCCGACCACCGCAATTTCCGCAACCTCAGGATGACGGAAGAGCACGTCCTCGATCTCTCGCGGGTAGATGTTCTCCCCGCCACGGATGATCATGTCTTTCAGTCGGCCGACGATGTAGCAGAATCCTCGTTCGTCCATCGAGCAGATGTCGCCCGAGTGCAACCATCCGTCGGCATCGATGGTCTCGGCGGTTGCTTGTGGGTTGTCGTTGTAGCCCAGCATGTTCGAGTAGCCGCGCGAGCAGAACTCGCCGGGTTCACCGATGGGAACCGTCGTGCCATCGGCATCGATGATCTTGATCTCGACATGTGGCATCGCTCGACCCAAGGTGTTGGCCTTGTCCTCGATGGAGTCATCGGGGTACGTCATCGTTGCGACGGGCGACATCTCTGTTTGGCCGAACACGATGGTGAACGGCGCGCCGAGCTCGTGTTCGAGCCGTTGCACGAGGGGGGCGGGAACGGTCGAACCGCCGGAGGTGATCACTCGAATCGAAGAGAGGTCGCGTTGAGCGAAGGTCGGATGTTCCATCAAGGCGATGAGCATGGTTGGCACACCGGTCCCCACGCTCACCTTGAATCGTTCGATGGTGTCGAGCACATGACCGGGCTCAAATTCTTCGATGGCGACATAGGTGAGGAAGCAGGCCGCCGATGCCATGAGGCCCAAGACGACACCGCCGGTGTGAAAGAGCGGCATGACGCCGAGCATCACATCGCCGGGTTGCGAACCATTGCGCTTCGACGTATGCATCGCGTTGGTGACGAGACCGCGGTGATGCAGGCTCGCACCTTTGGGGAATCCGGTGGTGCCCGAGGTGTACTGGATCATCACAAGGTCACCGGGATCGGGGATCGGCAGCTCGGTTGTCAACGAGCGTCCTTCCTCGGTCATCGCGGCAACGTCGTCAAATCCCATGACCGTTTGCACCGAGGGGCAGCGCTCCATCAGTTCCGCAGCAACGCGGGTGAGGTCGCGCCCTCGGTACGAGCGTGACGCAAACACGGCGCCGGTGCTCGACTGGTTGAACACGTATGCGGCTTCGTCGGGTAACAGGTTGGGGTTCACCGTCACGATGACCATGCCCGCAAGCGCCACGGCATGGTTGATGATCGTCCATTCCGGAAGGTTTTGACCCCAAATGGCGATTCGTGTGCCTGGGGTGAATCGCCCAAGCAGGGAACGCGCGAGCGATTCCGCATCAGCGAGTAGTTCGGCGTACGTCCACGAGACGTTGGTCGAACTCGAGACCACTGCGATTCGCTCAGGGCACTCAGCGGCCGCTCGTCGAAGGACATCGCCGAAGGTCATATCCAAGATGGGGGGATCAGATGGTCCGATGGTGTGGCTGAGTGTGAGTGGTGGCGTGGTCATGGTGCTCCTCCTTCGATGACGTGTCGTTCAGGGACGTGTGCGCTCGCCGTAGTCACCGAACGGGCGATCCCGTTCGCGTACGGCCTCCCGAAAGCCGACTTCGCTCGAACGCGTCACGAAATCGCGTCCTTCTTGAGAATGTCGAGCAACACCGTCGAAGATCGTGGCGAGTCGGCGTGAGGCCGGGGGGTCATACATATGGTCAGCGACAGCGTTCAATGCCCGAGTGATCATCTCGAGTTGATTGGTTGGAACGAGCGCAAGTCGCTGTGCCAATGCCCATGCGCTGTCCTCGAGTTCAGCATCGCCCACGACCTCGAGCACGAGGCCCATGGCACGAGCCTCATGTGCGTCAAATTCATCGCCGGTGAGCATGTAGCGACGGGCATGTTGCAACCCCATGCGTGCCACCCAGTTCCACGGCGCTTCGGGCACTCCCCACACTCGTGATGGCGGGTAGCCAAACCTGGCGGACTCTGCCGCAATGATGAGGTGGGCGTTGAACGCGATGTTGGTACCGCCGGCGATGCACCACCCTTGGATCGCAGCGATGGTGGGCTTCACCGAATCGTGGAGCAGGGCCCAGGTCCGTGCGAAGTCACCGATCATGTGCATGTCTGCGGCGGTATCCCAGATACGGCCGGCCTGCCCTCGTTGTTCTTCGTCGGCTTGCGCGTCGGTTGACCAGTCGAGTCCATAACCAGCGCAGAACGCGGGGCCCTCTGCATCGAGGAGGAGCACTTTGATGTCGCGACGGTCCTGAGCCGAGTTGATGGCGTCGGCCAATTCGTCGCGCAGCGTGGGAGTGATCGTGTTGTACGCCTGTGGTCGGCACAGCGTCATTCGCCTAACGCCATCGGCATCCATCACTCGAACTGCATCCGCCATGGCCGATCCCCCCGAATCGCGTGTCGCTGCCGACGGTAGCAAACGAGGTCAGGCGGCAACTGGCCGACGGTATTGATCGCACTGGTCGAGTCGGATCGCACAGCGCACCATGTCGGTGGGTGCCGCCGGCGGTCCGGAACATCGTCGGCGGCACCCGACCCCCGACGATCGATGCTCGTAAAGGAGACGACATGACCACACTGCTTGACCTACGACCCGACCCGCTGGTGCAGCGCTTTACCGATTGGATGGAAGGCTGGGATCCGTTTCGGCGCGACGGCTTGACGCGTCGCGACCATCTGATCCGAGTCGAAGAGACCATGCACGATGGCGTAATGACGATCAGAGCGGAACTGCCGGGCATCGACCCCGATGACGACATCGACATCAGCGTTGCCGATGGGATGCTCACCATCAGTGCGGAGCGGACCGTGGAACGTTCGAATGACGATGACGGGGGGTTCAGCGAGTTTCGTTATGGCAGCTTCCGGCGGACCCTGCGAGTGCCAACGGGCACGAAACCTGATGACATCGCCGCGGACTACGAGCACGGCATCTTGACGATTTCAGTGCCCATGCCAAAGGCGAAGGACGTCGCGGGAACAAAGATCCCGGTGCGAACCCACTGAGTCCGCCTCAACGGCTGCGTGGTGTTGCGTCTACGGTCGTAGCCGTGGACGCAACACCGAACGCAGTGGAACACCATGACGTGATCGTGGTCGGTGCTGGCGTGTGCGGCATTTATGCGCTGCACCGGCTGCGCGAACTCGGCGCTGACGTACTCGTTGTTGAAGCGGGGACGGACGTTGGTGGTACGTGGTATTGGAATCGGTATCCGGGGTGCCGCTTCGATTCGGAGAGTTATAGCTACGGCTACTCATTCTCCAATGAACTGCTTGCGGACTGGCATTGGACGGAGCGGTTCTCACCGCAACCGGAAACGCTTCGCTATCTCGAGCATGTGGTCGAACGCTTCGACCTGCGCCGCGATATGCGATTCGAGGCACGGGTGTCGTCGGCACATTGGGATGACACCCTCGAACGGTGGCGTCTGACCTTCGCTGACGGGACGGCGATGACTTGTGATTTGTTCTTGCCAGCAATTGGTCTGCTGTCGGCGCCGACGTTGCCCCGCTACGAGGGCATGGACACCTTTGGTGGCCAGTCATTCCACACCTACGAGTGGCCACACGAGCCAGTCGATCTCACTGGCAAGCGGGTGGCCGTAATTGGCACTGGTGCAACTGGGGTGCAGATCATCGGAGCGATCGCTGATCGTGTGGGCTCACTGCATGTCTTCCAGCGCCGACCCAACTGGTGCGCGCCGTTACGCAACGGTCTGATTAGCGAGTCGGAGATGGAGGACATCCGCGCCAACTACGACGAGATACTCGATCGCTGTGCGGCAACGCCCGGTGGATTCATCCATGGGCCCGATCCGCGGTCGTACCACGATGTTGCCCCGGAGGATCGCTACGCGTTCTGGGAGGAGTTGTATGCCGAGCCTGGTTTCGGCATCTGGCTCGCCAACTTCCGCGAGGTCCTCATGGAAGAAGAGGCGAACGCAGAGTTCT
>JAPOJQ010000046.1 GCA_029978335.1 Actinomycetota bacterium | reverse complement strand
GGTTCCGCCGGGCCCCGCGGCCCCCGCCGGTCCCGCGGGTCCCGCCGTCCCCGAGGGTGGTCCCCCCTGCCCCGCCGTTGCCGCCGCTGTTGCCGTCGGATCCGTCGCTGCCGTCGCCACCGCCAGGGGCGATTGCGGTGCCGTTGACACCGGTCGCGCCGGTCGCGCCGTCGATGCCGTCGCCACCGTCGCCACCGTTGCCGATCTGTCCGGCGTTGCCGCCGTTGCCGCCGGCGTAGCCGTCACCGGCATCACCGAGCAGTGTGCCACCGGCGCCGCCGTTGCATGGCCCGCTCGCACAGGTTGCGGCGGTGAAACTGAACCCGACACCGAATGCGTTGCCGGCGTCCGGGCTGTCGGCGGTGCCGTTCTGCACGAGGTCCATGCCGGCGCATTCGCTGACCTCGGTGCGTGCGAGGTCGGCGTAATGCTCCACAGTGTCCTCAGCGGAGTTCGCTGCTGAGATCGTTGCGTAGTCGGTGATGTTGGCCACCCAGGTGGTGAGCGCAGTCACACAGGTTTGCGTGATCGGAACCAGCGTCGGCACCGTCGTCGTGGTGGTGGTCTCCGGTGCAACCGTGGTGGTGGTCTCCGGTGCAACCGTCGTCGTCGTGGCCTCTGCAACCACCGTGGTGGTGGTCGTCGTGTCGGCAGCGACCGTGGTGGTCGTGGTTGCAGCAGTCGTCTCGGTGCAGTCGTCCACCATGGGGTTGACGCTGACGAGCCCAGCGAGTGCCAGCGGGAGGACGGCGATGACCGACATGCGGTTCGCCCACGCCCGATTGCGGCTCTCGCGTAGCCACATCACGAGCGCGACACCGGCGACGACGACGAGGATCGCTCCTGCGAGTAGGTCGTTGAAACCGCCGGTTGAGGGCAGAACGCAAGGGTCGGTGCTCATCGCAGGTTTCGCTTTCCTCGAAGTGATCTGGGCGAAAGATAGCCATGTCCGAGACCACGCACCCAAGTTCCGTTCGGCGCCTGCGTCAAATGGTCGCCGTAAAGGAAGGAGACAAGGTATGCGAACGTACGTTCGATTGAGTGTTACACCCCCTGAATAGGGTTTCGACCATGACCACGGTGATCGAGATCCCAAGTGCCGAGGAGATTCGGCGGGTTCGCAACGGTGCCGAGTGCCGTGATCTTGATCGCCTGCTCGGTGACCTCGAAGTCATGTCGCGCCAAGTTGAGGCAGCGATCATCGAGACGGTTCGTCATGGTGACGAGACCGGGGCCTGGGCGTATGACGGTCATCGTTCGGTTGCGCCGTGGTTGGTTGCAGCGTCGGGGATCTCTCGCACAAGCGCCAATGCTCGAACGCGTGTGGCACGATTTCGGGAGCTTGGCCTCTACTCCTGGGCCGATGCGGTGGCGAATGCAGAGCTTGGTATCGAACAAGCGAGGGCACTGGGTCGCGCTGCTGCGAATCCGCGGGTTCGTGTACATCTCGCTGGCAGCGAATCGTTGCTGCTCGAGTTTGCGCAATCGATGCCATTGGCAAAGTTTCTGCGGGTGCTCGAGCATTGGGAACGATTGGCTGATGTTGATGGTGCTCTCGGCGACGACGAGGTGACTGACCGCAATCGCACCTTCAAGATGGGATTCGTTGGTAGCGAGTTTCACTTCAAGGGGCAATGCGGCGCGGCTCAGGGAGCAGTCATTGCCCAGTTGCTCCAGCAATTCATCGATGCCGAGTATCGGGCTGATCTACGCGCTGCGGCCGACGGCGATCTATCCGAGGCGAACTCAGCCACACTGTCGCGCACTCCGGGGCAGCGGCGTCTCGACGCGTTTGTCACGGCGCTCGAGTACGCAGCGTCGAGTGATCGCAACACCGTCGAACCGGTGGTCAATCTTGTGTGTGACACCACCACGTTGATGGAGTGGCTTCGCTATGGCATTGGCGGTGCGCATCCGGTGCCCGACCCCTCATCGATAGCAACACGACGCTGCGATGCCATGGGCGAAGCACCGATTGATCCCCGAGTCATGCTTGAAGCTGCGCTGTCGGGTCGAGTGCGCACCGTGGTCATGGCAGGTGACGGCAGCATCCAATCGATCTCTCGGCCCACCCGGTTCTTTGATCGCAACACTCGTGATGCGATCAGGAGCATCGATGCAGGCTGCTACTGGCCGGGCTGTACGGCTCCGGCGCACAACTGCGACATCGATCACCTCATGCCGCATTCGCGGGGCGGTGAGACCAGCCCCGACAACGCTGGGGCCGCCTGTCACCGCCACAACATGTTCAAGTCTGATCGGTGGTATTCGAGTCGACGACGTGGTGGTTGGTCAATCCAACGACCAGACGGTTCCACGCTGAGCGATGCCCCTCCACGCGGCCCAACGCTCGTTTGCTAAGGCGTGTCGCCAGCCCTCCATTACGATCACGCCGTGGCGCAACACCGCAGGTTGATGGCCGGTCTCATCGCGTTGTCGTTCGTGCTGCCAGCGTGTGCAGGTGATGCTGGTCGTGCTGAACCGATGGTCGACTCGGTTGACAACCTCGGCGCCGTCCGCCTGCGCAGCTTCAGCTTCAGCAAATCGATCAACAAGGGGTTAGGTCAGGCGACGGGAGCCATCGAGGGTGGCGCCAACACCGTCGGTGGTGCCTTCTCGGCAGCCTTCGCCGAAGCATCCAACGAGTCGAGCAAGGCCGGACGCACTGCCATGAGCTCGGTGGTCTCCACCGCCGAGCACCAATGGCGCAACGCCTCGGGTCAGGTGATCGACGCTGCTGGCAATCTGATCGAGTCGCTGCCACTCACATGGCCCAATCAGCTCGGTGCCGTCATCGAGGGGCAGGTCGTGGAGGCATCACGCTCCCAACTCAACGCCGGCCTCGCCGAACTCGACCGCATTGGTGAGGGGCTCATCGGGCTCCCGGCCGACCAGGCCGAGGATCGCATCAACGCCGTCTTGAATCCGCTCAAGGTCAGCCTCCCACGGATCACGGTTCCCGGTGTCGGCCAGGCCTACGTGCCGGCCCGCAACCCGGTCTTCGTCCACATCCGCGAGTCGCAGTGGGCATCCGCGAATGCTGCCAACGTGATGATCGACGTCGACTTCTTCGGCCTCAAGCGCTACCGGGTGGGCATTGGCTGCATCGGGTTCCCGGACGGCTTCCGTGGGCCACCAAAAGTGGCGCTCAACGGCGGTTGCGACAACCCGTGGAATCTGATGGCCCAGGCCAACGTCGTCGCCGATTCCGCAAAGCGCATCGCTAACGACGTCGGCCGGCAGATCCAGGGCATCGAGTCCCAGATTCTCTCGACCCTGAAACTCGTCGCTGGCGGCGCCGACAACCCCCGGGCCATCCCAGCGGTGCTCATCGACCTGTTGTTGAACCGGCTCCTCGGCATGTGCTGTTCGTTCAGTATCTCGGCTGAGGCCGACTACGCCGACAAGCTCGAAGCCAACGCGGACGAGCAGCAGACCGACGTGCTCGCCGCCAACGCGCCTGAGGTGCTCGAGATTCTCCGGACGCTCGAGGGCGCGCTGCCCATGAGCAATGCGTCGTCGATGCAGTCTCAGGCAGCGATGATCTTCGACGTTCCGCAGTTGAACGGTGTCGACTTCGAACTGGCGCCGGAGATCTCGCTGGTCGCGAACGTCAGCGACACCTGGGGCGCCGACGGCCGTGTTGAGTTCGCGGTCGAACTCGGCCTGTTCGGCCTGTTCGTCGCCTCCGTCGGCCTTGGCTGTCTCACGATGGGCACCTCGTTCAGCCAGGCGCCGGGTTTCACGTTCAATGGTGGTTGTGACAATGCGTGGAACGTGACCTTCGGTGCTGGCGGCTACACCGCGGCGTCGGTTCGGGTGGAGGCCCGCATGACGACCGGCACTGCCAACCCGGCGCCGACCGCACCGCCGCTGCCCGCACCATCCAGCGTCGCCACACCCTCGCTACCGCCAGCGCAAGTGAGTGCATCCGTCGGCACGCTGCCCGATCCGTGGGACCCGACGCTCACGACCGCCGCAGGCGGGACCGTGACCGACATCGTGCAGAACGGCGTGCGCTACCGGGTGCACACCTTCACCCTTGACTCGCCGAATGAGTTCGTTGTGCCGCCCGCGATGGCTGGGGTGCCCGTGCACTACCTCGTCGTCGCCGGTGGTGGCTCGGGATCCTCGAACCGCACCGAGAACAAAACCGGAACCGGTGGGGGAGGCGGCGGTGGCATCGTGACCAACATCCGTTCGCAACCCGTCTATCTCGAACCGGGCACGTACCAGGTGATCGTCGGTGCGGGCGGTACGGCGAGCTACCGGGAGGGTCCGGGCCTCAACGGCGGGAACTCCAGCATCAACGGTCTCGGCATCGTCGCCATTGGCGGTGGTGGCGGCGGCCGAATGGATGACGGCGGTCGCGACGGCGGCTCCGGTGGCGGTGGTGGGTTCCGCCGTGGTGCCAATGACGTCGGAGCACCCGTGGCCGGTCAGGGCAATGCCGGTGGTGCTGGTCACAACGGCTGCGACGGCAACAAGTGCAGCGCCGGCGGTGGCGGTGGCGGTGCTGGAGGCTGGGGCGGCGACGCCTGGAAGAACACCGGCGGTCAAGGTGGTGCTGGGGTGCAGTATTCGTTCGATGGTGTGCAGCGTTTCTATGGCGCAGGCGGTGGCGGCGGCGGTAACTCCGGCAATGTGGGCGGGTCAGGAGTCGGCGGTGACGGTGGGCGTCAACGGGCGCACGGACAAGACGGAGCGGAGAACTCCGGTTCGGGCGGTGGCGGCGCCGGTGGGGGCAGCAACGATCGTCTGCGCGGCGGAAACGGTGGTTCGGGCATCGTCTTCATCAGGTACCCGGTGAACGGATGAAGCGTGTGCTCACCTTTGGCATTGCGGCGGCACTGCTCGTGGCCGCGTGTGGCGATGATGGCCCGCGCATGGCGGGCGAGCCCGACCCGTCGTACATCGGCCGGGCGGTCGACAGCGGCTTCCGTCCCGAGATCGACGGGTTCTCGTTCCCCAACTTCGATCACGTCACGTATCCCGAAAGGTTCACGATCGACGACTTGCTCGACAGGTTCGGTGGGGGCCCGCGGCTGTGTCGCGACGGCGTGCTTGACCCGTGCATCCCGACCGATGAGGCGCAGATCTTCATCGACACCGTCGAGACGTCTCGACGAGCCGGTCACTGCGAAGGAATGGTCCTGTTAGCCGCTGCGCGTCACCACTGGGGGCTGGCGCCTGAAACTGCGTCGTTGCCGCCGGATGACTGGGTCATCGATGCGATCATCTTCGGCTTCGCAACGATCTTCCTACCCGAGGTTCAAGCCGAGGTGCGCGCCTGGGAGTCAGCGTCGCTCGCCGACACCGTCGCATTGCTCGCCGTCGAACTCGAGGCCGGGCGACTCGACTACGGCATGGGTATCTACACCGACCTCGGCGGCCACGAGGTGCTGCCGTATGCGATCGAGTATCCGAGCGAGGGTCACGCCCGAGTGTTGGTCTACGACCCGAACTGGCCGCTCGTCGAGCGTCACGTCGATATCGATCTCGTGACTGAGACGTGGCGGTTCTCGTTCACCGGCATCGACCCCGACGC
Source organism: Actinomycetota bacterium (assembly GCA_029978335.1). Lineage (GTDB taxonomy): Bacteria > Actinomycetota > Acidimicrobiia > Acidimicrobiales > Ilumatobacteraceae > Casp-actino5. The sequence goes on along the minus strand of JAPOJQ010000046.1, from coordinate 7,973 downwards.
AGACCCGTACGCATGGACCGGCGATGCGACGATGCTCGACTTGAACTCGATCCCGCTTCGAGCAGCTGCTCTAGAAGCCCGAGGGGTCGACATGACCCCACCGGGCACCTGAGAACTCCTTGGCTGATCAGCCCTTGCCGGGATGACGGCGCGAGCCGCCTGCACCGGCGGATGCACCCTTGCGATGTGGCTTGCGGTACTGACCTCCGCCATTGCGCGCTCCCGGACGAGCATCGCCGTTGCCGGCACCTTTGCGGGCACCGCCGTACGAGCGATTGCCGTAGTCGGGGCTGCCACCCGCGGGACGGCCTGACGCCTTCGCGCGCTGGCGACGTGAGTCATCCGATGCGCGCTGGGGGCGCGGTGCGGGCTCTTGTTCGCGACGCCGCTCAGGAGCGGTCTTGGCATTGCGGTGCTCGGTGAGGTCGGCCGAGTCGGCGTCGGTGATCTGTGACTCAATCCCGACCTCGCGCTGCATGCGGCGAGCGGCGCGGTGGCCGTTCGGCTCGATCAGCGAGATCACGAGCCCGCCGCGCCCAGCGCGAGCCGTGCGTCCTGAGCGGTGCACGTACGCCTTGTGGTCCTCGGGCACGTCGTAGTGCACGACCACGGCCACGTCGTCCACGTGAATACCCCGGGCTGCGACGTCGGTAGCGATCATCGCCTGCACCCGGCCAGCGGTGAAGTCGGCGAGCGCCTTCGTGCGCTGCTGTTGGCTGCGGCCACCGTGGATCGACACGGTCGACACACCAGCCTGGTCGAGCTGCTTGGCGAGACGTTCGGCGCCGTGACGCGTGCGGCAGAACACGACGGCTGGCCACACGTCGGTGAGCGTGCGGGCCAGCAGGGCGTTGCGCTCCTCGCGCTTGACCGACCAGAACAGATGCTCAGCCGGCACGGTGTCGGCATCGTCGATGGTGACCTCATGACGAACCGGATCGTTCTGGTACTCGCGCACGATCGCTGCCACGTCACCGTCGAGGGTGGCGGAGAACAACACGGTCTGGGAACGAGACGTCGTCTGATCCAGGATGCGGCGCACCGCGGGCAAGAAGCCCATGTCAGCCATGCGGTCGGCTTCGTCGATCACCACACGCTCCACCTCGGAGAGGCGGACCGTGCCGGATTCGAGCAGGTCCTCGAGACGACCTGGACACGCCACGAGCACCTCGACGCCCGACTTGAGCGCAGCGATCTGCTTTCCGTAACCGACGCCGCCATAGACCGCGGCGATACGCGTGCGGTCCGACAGGGTCTTCAACTCGCTGGTGATCTGGTCCGCGAGTTCACGGGTGGGGGAGAGCACGAGCGCCTTGGGGTGATGTGCGCGGGCCTTGCGGGTCATCGCCACGAGCGGCACACCGAAGGCGAGCGTCTTGCCCGAGCCGGTCGGTGCAGCGCCACATACATCGCGACCGGCGAGCGCATCAGCGATCGTCGCCGCTTGGATTTCAAATGGGTGGGTGATGCCCCGGCGCTCAAGTGCTGACGCGATGTAGTGGGGCACGCCGAGTTCGGCGAACGAGGGCGCGTCCGCGCCAGTGGGGGTCAAGGTGTCGGTCATGTCAGGGTCTCCGTCTGCGCGTCACGCGCGGTTATGGGTTCATGGTGCCCAGACCGGCAGGTCGGGGACTTCGGGGGTTCGGGTGGCTCACTCAGACCGGAGGAACCACATCCCGTTCAGCGAACCCATCGCACGGATGTCCCATACGACGCGCTCGGCACGTTATCGGCTCGTTCAACGATTCAGACGTCGAGACCTTGCTCCTCGGCTTCGGCCGAGAAACGCATCCAGTCATCCTCGGCGCTCTCGAGTCGTGCCTGCGCGTGTGCGAGGTCGTTGCTGACCTCGGTGAGTCGTGCCGCATCACCTCCGGCGGATCCGAGCGCAGCGGTGTGTCGGTCGATGTCGGCCCGCGCAGTCTCCATGGCCTTCTCGGCTTGTTCGATGAGTCGGCGCAATGTGCTCGGCGAACGTCGTTTGCCAACAGCGGGGCGCGGTGCTGGTGGCGTGCGTACCGAAGTGTTCGTTGCCGCAGCCGAAGTACGAACCTCGCTTGCTGCCGTTGCACGACGTTCGAGCCATCCGGCAACACCACCTCGCACTTGCTCGATGCGCGTATCGCCAACGGCCAGTACCTGTTCAACCACACGATCGAGGAAGGTTCGGTCGTGGCTCACGGCAATCACGATGCCCGGCCAGTCGTCACAGAAGTCTTCTAAGGCGCGCAAGGTGTCGAGGTCGAGGTCGTTGGTCGGTTCGTCAAGCAACAGCACATTCGGCCGCTCCACGAGCGTGAGCAAAAGTTGGAGCCGTCGCCGTTCGCCTCCCGACAACGTGCCGATCGGAGCGAACTGCGCATCGCCGTCAAACCAGAAGCGACGCATCAACGAGATCTGCTCTGGTGTCGGATCGGGGGCATCACCGATAACGGCATCGCGCACCCGCTGGGCCGGATCGAGTTCACGTCCCGTCTGGTCGTAGTACCCGACGCGCACCGTGCGCCCAACGTTGATCGTTCCCGAGTCCGGCGTGAGTCGACCAGCGATGAGTTCGAGCAGAGTCGTCTTTCCCGCACCGTTCGCACCGACGATGCCCACACGATCACCCGGATCAAACGAGTGGGTGAATCCGCGGAACAGTGGCGAGCCACCTGGGTAAGTGAACGTCACGTCGTCAAACTCGACGCCCGTTGAGCCGAGTCGGACGCTGCCGAACGAGAGTGCGAGATCGCCCTCGCGCGCGGCGGCTGGTGCCTTTGCCTCGACCAGTGCTCGTGCCGCGTCGACGCGCGCTTTCGGTTTTGTCGATCGTGCCGGGGCCCCGCGCCGAAGCCATTCGAGTTCACGTCGAGCGGCATTGCGTCGAACCTGTTCAGCAGTCGCTTCACGTTCGGCTCGTTCGGCGCGTCCTGCGAGATATGCGTCGTACCCCGATCCTCGATGTACCCCAGATGGCGTATGGCGGTGCAGTTGCCCGCGATCGATTTCGATCACGGCGGTGGTGACTCGATCGAGGACATGGCGATCGTGCGTCACCATGATGAGCCCTCCGCTGAACGCTGCGAGTCGCTCTTCGAGAAACCGAACGGCGTCGAGATCGAGATGGTTGGTGGGCTCATCCAAGATGAGACCGTCCCATTCCTGCATCAGTAGTTGGGCCAATGCGATCCGTTTGCGTTGCCCGCCCGAGAGCGATGACACCGACTGATCAAGCGCTGGGGTCATGCCGAGGCGATCGAGCATCGCCAAGCCCTGCCAGTCGTCGTTCACGGCAACTCGTGGCGTGTCGGCCACGATGATCGGATCCTGATCGAGCACGCCAATTCGCGCTCCGCGTCCACGTCGAACGGTGCCCGCTTCAGGTTCGAGGGTGCCGGCAAGGATTCGCAGCAGCGTCGACTTGCCACAGCCGTTCAGGCCAACGAGTCCGATGCGATCACCGGTGTTGAGCGTGACCGACGCATTGTCGAAGAGCATCCGGCCGGGACGCGACGCGCGTAAACCGGATGCATCGAGGAGGATCACAGCGCAACACTACGATCCGTTTCATGTCCTCCCCCGGGAGCGTGCCGAATTCGCCGGTCGCCCCGGCGGTAGCTGCGTTGGTCGCATGGTCGACCTTTGTCGCGTTGCGAATCTGGCAGATCGGTCAGGGTGACGTCGGCGCATTCGTGGTCGCCGGCACCGACTGGACTGATGCCTCGTCCGGTTTGCCGCTGATCGACGGACCTGGTTATGACGGACAGTTCTTTCATCGACTTGCGGTCGATCCATTCGCAGTGGCGGAGCGGGTAGCTGGAACGGTGCTCGACTCACCGGCTCGCTACAACCGGATTGGCTACCCATTGGTGTCGCGGTTGTTGATGGTCACCGGGCTTCGTGCCGACTGGGCACTCGTCGTTGTGAACCTCGTCGCAGTGGCGGTGCTGGGCGCCATTGGGGGAGCGATCGCACGGCGTGCCGGTCAGCATGCAATGTGGGGTCTCGTGCTGCCGCTCTATTTCGGTTTCGCCTTTTCAATCGCTCGTGATCTGGCTGAGGTTGTCGCAGCGTCTGCCTTCATCGCTGGGCTGTGGGCCGCGCATCGACAGCGTTTTGCGCTCGCCGCATTGACATTGTCGATCGCTGTCATCAGCCGAGAAACGATTGTGGTCGCCGTGTTTGCCATTGGTGTCGTGGATCTTGTGGCACTCATTCGTCGACGCCGGGGGCTTGAACCTCGCGATGCGGTGTGGATTGTGCCGGCGATGGTCGTGCTCACCTGGCAGGTTGCAGCGCGCGACCGCTGGGGTGCAACGCCACTCCTCGCCGGTGACGCAGGACGGGTGCGGCCACCGGGAGCTGCACTGGTTGAACAACTGCCGACGTTGTTCGATCCGTCGTGGATTGGTGACGGCTGGCTGCGAGCGTTGCATGTACTTGAAGTGACCGTGTTGCTTGGTGTGGTGGCGTGGGCGTTGGTCCGTTCCCGTCGTGTCGACGCCGGCTCGCCGCTGGTTCCTGCCTTGATCGGCCTGACGGTGTCGGCACTCATCATCGACGTACCCGAGGGCATCTGGCTCGACCGCAATGACTTGCGAATGTTTGCTGATCTCTACGTCGTGGCAATGGCGGTGCTGTTGCTCACCAGAGTCCGACTCATCATTCCAGCAACGGTGGTTGGTCTGTGCGCGGCGCTTGCGGGGCTGTCGTTCTTGGCGGGTGTCTAGGCGCCGAGCGCTCGTTCTCCAATGCCGAGTGGTTCACCGGTCACTGGGTACGGTGCGATCGATGCCCACCGCAACGCTCGATTCCACCGGTCGTCGTGTCGGCGGCCCGTGGACGACCTTCTGGTTGTGCGCCGTCGCCACCTACATCGGCACACTCGACTTCTCGATCGTCAATGTGGCGTTCTTCGAGATTCAAGAGGCCTTTGATGGCGCATCGCGCACATCGATCTCATGGGTGGTTACGGCGTACAGCATTCTCTACGGCTCACTCCTGGTGGTGTCGGGCCGGACCGCTGATCGCATCGGACGGCGCAAAGTATTCGGCTTTGGTGTCAGCCTGTTCTTGATTGGCTCGATCGTGTGCGCTGCAGCGCCGACCATTGCCGTGCTGATCATCGGTCGGGCGGTCCAAGGTGCCGGTGCCTCGATGTTCACCCCCTCGGCGCTCGGCATGATGATCGGCGCCTTCCCGGCCGAGCGTCGTAACCAGATGGTGTCGTGGAACACCGCCATCGCGGCTCTTGGTGTGGCGAGCGGTCCGACGCTTGGCGCATTGTTGATCGGCACGCTCGACTGGCGTGCCGCGTTTTGGATCAACATCCCTGTGTGCCTCGTGGTCTTGGCGATGATGCGCCGTGTTGATGCCCCTGCGCCGACTGAACGTGGCGTCGTGCCCGACCTTCCGGCTGCGTTCTTCGTCACGCTCGGCGTTGGTGCGCTCGTGTGGGGCATTGCCGAAACGGAAACAGTGGGCCTCGGCGACGTTCGCGTATGGGTCGCATTTGTGGTGGCGGTGGCGCTCGCCGCGGTGGTCGTCCATCGCACTCGCACCAGGTCAGAGCCGTTGTTGCCGCCGGTGATGTTCGCCAATCGCTCGATGAATCTCGCCAACTCGGCAATGATCATTTTCGGCGCGGCGTTCTCGGCGAACAGCCTCAACAACGTGCTGTTCCTGCGCTCCGAATGGGAGTTCGGCATCGTGAAGGCCGGGTTGTTCTCGGTGCTGTCGCCGGTGACGGTCGCCACCACATCGTTTCTCGTCGGCCGCAACGTTCAGCGACTCGGGCTTCGCAACCTGCTGCTCATTGGCTCGGTGCTGTTTGTGGCAACGCAGGTCGGTTTTCTCACCGTCATTGGCACCACACCACACCCGTGGGCGCAGTGGATACCGCTCATGTTGCTGCTGGGCCTTGCCATTGGTTGTGTGGCGCCTGCATTGTCGGCCTCAGCGGTGCAGCACGCGCCTCCCGCACAGTTCGCTCTTGCTGGTGCGCTGAATTCAACGGCCCGACAGATCGGTTCAGCGCTCGGGGTTGCCTTGCTGGTCGCAGTGCAGGCAACGGCTGCGGGTATTGGCGGCTACCGCGCTGGGTGGACGATGTTGGCGATCTTGGCCGCAGCAAGCGGTGCGGTGTCGCTGATGCAGCCTCGCACGGCGACGACGGCTGGAGGAAGCGGCTGACCTATGGCGGATGACCACACCACGATCTTCATCGCTCGCACCATCATCACGATGGACGACACCTGCCCACGAGCGACCGCGGTCGGCGTGCGCAACGGGCGCATCGTTGCCGTGGGCGATCTTGCCGAGGTGGTTGGCGTTGTCGGGCCCGATCACGTGATTGACCACACCTTCGCAGCCGACGTGGTCACCGCCGGGTTCATCGATCAGCACCTGCACCCATTTCTTGGTGCCAGCACGTTGACCACCGAAGTGATCGCCCCCGAGGACTGGGTGCTACCCGAACGAACCTTCCCGGCGGCAGCAACCCCCGACGACTATGACCGCCGGCTCGTCGAAGCACACGAACGCCTTGCGCCGGGGGAGTGGTTGTTCTCATGGGGCTATCACTCGCTATGGCATGGGGAGCTCAGCCGGCAACGCCTTGACGCTCTCGTCGGTGATCGCCCGGTGGCGGTCTGGCAGCGCTCGGTGCACGAGTGGTACATCAACTCGGCTGCCACTGACCTCCTCGGCATCACCGCCGAATCGATGTCAGGCCTCGGTATCGCCAGTGAGCAGCTTGACGTTGAACGCGGTCACTACTGGGAGAACGGCTGGATGTTGGCGCTCGGGCGTTCATTGATGCCGATCTTCCTCACCGAAGCCCGCATGCGTGACGGCCTGCACCTGCTCGTCGATTACCTCCATATGAACGGCGTGACGGCGATCAACGAACCCGGGGTGTTCTGGGCGATTGAGCCATGGTCGCTCTACCACGAGATCCTCGGCGCCGACGACGTGCCGTTCTTGTCGACGTTCATGGTGGAGGCACGAACGCAGCCCGTGCGTGGTGTGGAGGGTGAGGCTGCACTCGCTGAATCACGCGAGCGCATCGCTGCCGCCGGAACCGTCGGCAAGGTCGCGATGGTCGATCGTCAGGTGAAGTTGTTCTGTGATGGGGCGATCGTGAGTCAGTTGATGCAGATGGCTGATCCGTACCTCGATCGCAATGGGTTGCCTGATCCACATCACCACGGCGAGTGGATCATGGAACCTGACGAATTGCGTCGCATGTTCGATCTCTACTGGGACGACGACTGGCAAATCCACATCCACGTGAACGGCGATCTCGGACTCGACGTGTTGGTCGAGATCATCGAAGACGCCCAACGTCGACACCCCCGCACCGATCACCGCACCGTGATCGTGCACTTTGCCAACTCAACAGAGCCGTTGATCGATCGCATTGCCGCCGTCGGTGCGATCGTCTCAGCCAATCCGTATTACCCCGTCGGATTTGCCGATCGCTATGGGGAGTGGGGTCTTGGTCCTGAACGAGCAGATCAGATGGTGCGAGCCGCATCGGTGCTCCGCCGCGGCATCCCACTGTCGTATCACTCAGACCTCCCGATCTGTGCGAGTGATCCGTTGGCCATGGCCTCCTGGGGGGTCAACCGCATCACGCCATCAGGACGGGTGGCAGGCCCAGAACAACGTGTGCCACTTCACGATGCGTTGCGCGCCATCACCATTGAAAGTGCGTTCTCATGGCAGCGTGAGCACGACCTTGGCTCAGTGACGCCCGGCAAATGGGCGAACCTCACCGTGCTCGACGCTGATCCATACGAGGTTGATCCGACGCGCATGGCATCGATCCGCGTGTTGGGCACCGTCTTTGAAGGGCGCTGGCATCCGGTACCCCAAGCGCATGCAGACCGCCGCGTTGCTGGTCACTCGGGCACGATTCCCGCGGCCGGAGTGATCGAGCCTTGCGACGACCACGGTCACCTCTGCGGGTGTGAAGTCGCTGAGTTCAT
>JAPOJQ010000049.1 GCA_029978335.1 Actinomycetota bacterium | reverse complement strand
GGCACCAAAGGCCGTCCGCAGCCAGAAGATGGACGACGTCATCTTTGCGGGCACCGCGAAGCGACCGGCGCTCGGCCGCGCTGAGGTCAGCATCACGCTCGACAACTCGGCGGGCTTGCTGCCCGTTGAGTTCACTGAAGTAACCGTCACTCGCATTCTGTTCCGCAACGGTGACAGCGAGTACTCGATCAATGGCGTGCCATGCCGACTGCTCGATGTCCAAGAGTTGCTCTCAGATGCGGGCGTTGGTCGTCAGCAGCATGTGATCGTGAGCCAAGGTCAGATCGACGCCGTGCTGAACGCGCGTCCTGAGGATCGCCGGGCGATTATCGAAGAGGCTGCCGGTGTCTTGAAATACCGGAAGCGTCGCGAGAAGGCGCAGCGGCGACTTGATGCAACCGAAGCGAACCTGCTCCGCTTGCAGGACCTCTTGCGCGAGGTTCGACGTCAGTTGCGCCCACTCGAACGACAGGCACAGGCCGCCCAGCGGCATGGTGAGCTTCAGGCAGAACTCGACGCCTTGCGGGTGTTTGTTGCTGGTCGCGAGATCGCGGCCCAGCGTGCCCGGCTGACCACCATCGAAACGGCACGAATCGCCGACAGCGACGCGCAGTCTGCCGCTCGGGCTCGATTGGCCGAACTCGACACCGCTGTGTTGACGGTTGAAGCCCAACTCAGCGCTCGAGGTGCAAGCGACGTCCGTGATCGACTTGCCCAGGTCGAGCGGCTGATCGAACGAGCTGAGGGATTGCTCGGGATTTTGGCCGAACGCCGCCGGTCACTTGATCGCGATCGCTCAAGAGCGATGGATGCGGGTGTGGTCGCCACGCTTGAGGCTGACGTGTCGGGTTTTCGCTCGGAGCTCGCCGAAGTAGTCGCGTCGATGGCCGCTTTGAGCCCCGAGGTAGACGAACTCGAACGAGATGAGGCCGATTTCGCCCAACGACGTGAGTCTGAGGTCGATGATTCGGCGGAAGCGTCATCAAAGGCAGCGAGTGCGGCTGCTGAGGTTCGTGGCGAATTGCGTTCCGTTCGCACCTCCATTGAGCGAGCGCGAAGCGAGCGTGACCGCGCCGATGATCGGGTAGCGCGTGTTCGCCGTCAGATCGATGAACTTCTCGCTGAAATCGAGCGGCACCGCGCCGAGTGCACGACCTCAACGGAGACCGAAGAACCGCTCGTCGCTGAGCTCGAGCATGCCGAGTCAGCACACGCTGCAGCCTTGGCGAACAAGGTCGAAGCCGCGGACGCGCATCGCGCCGCCGCTGATGCCGTATCGCGCTTGCGGGCACGGGTTGAGGCGTTGCAGATGGCGCTCGATGCGGCTCGTGCTCGTGCCGGAGCTGAACGACTGAGCGGACACGACGGCGTGCTCGGCACGTTGCTCGATGTGGTCGAGATCGACGCTGGATGGGAGTCGACGGTGGAGGCGGCCCTTGGCGAGGCGCTCTCGGCCGTCGTCGTCGATTCGCCCGATGTCGCTCGCCGGGCGCTTGCCACGTTGCGAAGTTCCGCGACGTCGGGAGCCGTGTTGGCGGCCGTGAGCGGGACAGTTGATGCGGTTGCCGTGCCGGCTGGTTGTGAGCCCGTACTGCCGCACGTTCGTTCTGGGCGCCCGGGCGTGTCGTCGTTGCTCGCGCGGTTGTTGTCGTCGGCGGTTCGTGCCAGCGATCTCGATGCGGCGATTGAGATTGCCGTGTCGCATCCAGATCTCGTGGTGGTCACCGCTGAAGGCGACCGACTCAGTTCAGGTGGTTGGCGTATCGGCGTCGCAGGTGGTGGGGCCACGGCGGCAGCGCTTGAGGATGCTGAACGCCGTTGTGAGGAGGCCGAGCACGAGTTCAGCCGTTGCACGAATGCTCTCGACGAGGCGACCGAGGCTGAAGCAGTCGCGGCTCGCCGCGAAGTTGATGTGACTCGACGGCTTGACGCCAATGACGCAAGGTTCGCAGCCGCCTCCGAGGCGTTGGCGCAGGCCCAAGCGCGTCGACGTGAATTCGAAGCTGAACTCGAGGCAGGTGAACGCTCGCTTCGCGAACTGGGAGAACTGATCGACTCTGAGGAGCAACGTCTGGCGGCCTTGGAAGCGGTGATGCCGTCGTTGATTGCTGACGAAGAGGCAGAAGCTGAGGCTGCTCGTCGCGTGACTGAGGCTCGGTCAGCGCTCGAAGCCCGCGTGGCGGTACTTGCGTCACGTCGTCGTGATCTTGAAGTTCGTAGCGCTGGTCTGCGCGAGCGGGAGGAGTTCTTGCAGCGCCGCATCGACGAGACCGAACGACGGCTTGAAGCCGATCGCGAAGAGCGCGCGGGTGCAGCTGAGCGTCGTGAACTGGTCGAACGTGCGTTGGTGGCTGTCGACCGTCTCATGGCAGTTGTCGCTGCTCATCGCGACGTGGCGACCACTGAACGTGATGCGCTCGCAGAGGAACGGCGGCGGCAAAGCGACGAGGTGCGGTCGCTGACCGAACAACTCGATGCGCACCGTGCTGCTCGTGTTGAGGCTGAGCAGACCGTCGAAGTCACGCGCGAGCGGCTTCACCGGGCTGATGTTGACGAAGCCGAGGCTCGGTTGCGCCTAGAGACGACGGTCGAGGCATTGCGTCGCGACCTGTCGATTGAGCCCGAGGTGGCGGAAGCGACCGAACCGCCGCCAGTGCCCGAGGGCGCGACGCATGCTGGTCGTGTTCGCGAACTTGAGCGAGAACTCCGGCTGCTCGGGCCGATCAATCCGCTCGCCTTGGAGGAGTTCAACGAACTCAACCAACGGCATCAGTTCCTTGAACAGCAACTCGAAGACGTTCGTTCAACGCGCCGGGAACTTAACCGTGTGATTGCTGCCGTCGATGTCGAGATTCAGAGTGTGTTTGCAGCAGCCTTTGCTGACGTGAGCACCAACTTCACTCAGCTGTTCGGGTCGCTCTTTCCCGGCGGCAATGGCGCGCTGCGCCTGACTGCGCCCGATGATCTGCTGAACACCGGCATCGAGGTTGAGGCGAAGCCGAGCGGCAAGAACGTGAAGAAACTGTCGCTGCTGTCAGGCGGTGAGCGCTCGTTGACGGCGTTGGCGTTCCTTTTCGCCGTGTTCCGGTCCCGACCATCGCCGTTCTACGTCATGGACGAGGTCGAGGCTGCGCTTGACGATGTCAACCTGCACCGGTTTTTGAACCTGATCCAAGAGTTCCGCCGTGACGCTCAACTCCTCATCGTGTCGCACCAGAAGCGGACGATGGAGGCAGGCGACGCGTTGTTGGGAGTCTCGATGCAGCCTGGTGGCTCGTCGAAGGTCGTTACCGAGCGAGTGAGTACCTCGACGCCGGTCAGTTCTTGACCGCGCTCAGGCGAGCATCGATCGCAGCATCCAAGCGGTCTTCTCGTGCACCTGAAGGCGTTGGGTGAGCAGGTCGGCGGTCGGTTCGTCCGAAGCGTGTTCGGCGATCGGGAACACCGATCGAGCGGTTCGTGCCACCGTTTCGTGCGCCATCACCAAGCGGCGGATCATCTCGGTCGCATCGGAGGTGTCCTCGTCCTCGGTGACCGATGACAGCGAGGCGAACTCACGGTATGAGCCGGGCGCCCGCACGCCCAGCGCACGAATCCGCTCGGCGATCAGGTCGACAGCAAGCGCCAGTTCGTTGTACTGGGTTTCGAACATCAGATGAAGGGTGTTGAACATCGGGCCGACAACGTTCCAGTGGTAGTTGTGCGTCTTCAGGTACAACGTGTAACTGTCCGCCAACAGCCGAGAAAGGCCTTCAGCGATCGCCTCACGGTCGTGGGTATCGATGCCGATGTCGATGGTGATGTCGGGGGTGCTCATGTCGTCTCCGATCGTTGTCGCTGTCTCTAAGAACCGGCGCGTCGTTGGATTCATTCCGCCCTACTCGGCGTCGCCGGTAGCGTCGCAGCCATGAACGACATGACCTGGGTGTACCTGCTCCTCGTCGCTCTCGTGGTGGCGTTCGGCGTGGGGGTGGTTCTACTTGGACGCCGTCGCACCCGCTCAGGTGCTGAGTCGGTGGAGGCACCTCCTACCACGCAACCCGCCCCGGTTCTTATCCAAGAAGATGAGGGTGCGCCGACGGTCGATGAGGTCGTGGCAGTCAATGAGGTTGTCGATGACGTTGGGGTTGCTGAGGTTGAACAGATCGCACCACGCTCAATGCGTGAGCGTCTGTCACGGGCGCGTTCTGCGCTGTCGGGGGCTATTGGTTCGGTTCTCGGCCGGTCAGCGATCGACGCCGCAACGTGGGATGAACTCGAAGAAGCTCTGCTCCTCGCCGATGTCGGCATTGGCGTGACAACGGCCTTGCTTGATCCATTGCGCGACCGTGTGACGTCGGGAAGTATCGAGTCACCAGAACAACTCATCGATGCATTGCGCGACGAGATGTTCGGACGTCTCGCTGGCGCTGATCGATCATTGCATCGCCGCAGCGACGAAGGTCCGAGTGTGTGGCTCGTCGTTGGCGTCAATGGCGTCGGCAAGACGACGACGATCGGCAAACTCGCCGCTCGTGAATCGGCCGCAGGAACGACCGTGCTGCTGGCTGCCGGAGACACCTTCCGTGCTGCTGCGGCCGAGCAGCTATCGATGTGGGCGGAACGTTCCGGCAGCGAATTCGTCCGAGGGGCTGAGGGTGGTGACCCGTCATCGGTCATTTTTGATGGCGTGGAACGAGCGGCATCCCGAGGGATCCCACTGGTGCTCGCCGATACCGCTGGCCGCCTGCACAACAAGCAGAACCTGATGGACGAACTTGCCAAAGTTCGCCGGGTTGCCGAAAAGGGTGCTGGAGTCGTGACCGAGACGCTGCTCGTGATCGACGCAACCACCGGTCAGAACGGGTTGGCCCAGGCCCGGCAATTTCATGAGTCGACCGCTGTCACTGGAGTTGTGGTCACCAAACTCGATGGCTCAGCAAAAGGCGGCATCGTGTTTGCGGTGGAGACCGAACTCGGTATTCCAGTGAAGTACGTCGGTGTGGGGGAGACGATTGATGATCTCGTACCGTTCGACCCGGCCGAATTCGTCGATGCCCTGATTGGTCGATGACACCGGGAACCACTCGGCCACGAATGACGTCAAACGGAGCGTGAACATGAACCGAGTCCTTCGCATCGCAGTCGCACTGAGCGTCGTGCCGTTCGCCCTCGCTGGGTGCGTGGCCGATGACACCGATGGGGGCGCATTGTCGCCACCCGAGGTGATCAAGGTTGGCGCAGACAGCGCTCGGGGCGGCCTCGATGTCGCTGCATCAGCGGAGATGGCAGCTGAGGAGCCAGCGAGCGAGGAAGCCGCCGCCGACATGTCAATGGACTCGTCCTACCTCGGAATGTGGACGGTCGTCACCGACTTTGTGGTGAGCGAGTCGATGCCCACATTGCCGACGATGTCGACGGGTTACGTCTACCGTCAGGGTTCAACGGTTCCCGAGGCAACGGCGCTGGCACTGGCCGCGGCCCTCGGCGTCGACACCCAACCTCAGGAGCGTCCGGCTGAGTACATGGTTGAGTGGGCATTCGGTCCAGATGATGGAACCGCTCCATCGCTCAGCATTGATGCATCCGGTCAGCACTACTGGTGGTACTCGTCGGGTTGGGATGACATGCGCGTGGCCGAGGATGTCCCCGCTTGCACCGAGTCGGTTGATGCTGACGGCAACGTCACTGTTGAGTGTCCAGAATGGGAGGCCGAACCACCGGTCGGGGTGCCGTCAGCGCAAGAAGCCGAAAGCCGTGCACGAGACATCATCTCGGCAGCTGGTTTTGACCCTGCGCTCTTGACCATCGAGGTCTATGCCGATGAGTGGTATGCCTCGGTGTACGCCACGCAACCGATCAGCGACGTGCTCCCGGCCGATTCAGCAACCGGAGCCAACTGGAATTTCGGGTTCGGGGCGAATGGCGTTCTCGAATATGCCAGCGGCTCGTTCGTGCTTCCTGAGGCGGTCGGCCCGTATCCGCTCGTCGATCTCAACACGGCAATCGACCGACTGACAGAGATGTATCTCGCTGGTGCGGCGTACCCGATGGCCGTCGAGGCGATGCCTGCGATCGATGAGCCGGCAATGGATGAGCCGGCAATGGAAGAGCCTGCACCAGAGCCGTTGCCGGCACCAGCGGAGGAACCCGCGGAGGAACCAGCGGTCGACCCAGTCGATGGCGGTGCGCCAGTTGAACCGACCGAGGTCACCGTCACATTGGTCGATGTAATGGCTGATCTGTGGTGGGCCAATGATGTCGACGGGAATGTGTGGCTCATTCCGGCGTATCGCTTTATCGGCGATGATGGCAACTGGTACACCGTGCCGGCGGTGACCGACGAGTACATGGTCGAGACGCCCACGTATGACGTGCCGGTCGAAGAGTCCATGCCGACCGATGGCGCAGGAGCGAGCGGTGCTGCGGGCTCTGGCGTCGTGGTGTCACCCGAGGTTTCCGAGATGCTTGCTCCGCTCGATCTGTCATCGGTTGACCCGTACGTCCTCGAATCAGTGCAGGCGATCGTCGATGGATCGCTTGCCGTGTCCGAGGAAGTATTTGCGGACGCTGCGGCCACCTACGGGCTCGAGGTCCGCGTGGTGGAACGCGATGGCGAGGCGATGATGGTCACCGAGGATTACCGAGAAGACCGCATCAACGTGGCGGTGGTGGACGGCAATGTCGTTGCCATCACCGGCATCGGCTGAGTGCCACCGTGATTCCTGCCATCCGGCGCTGCATCGCCTGACCGGTAGCCTCGAACCTGATGTTCGATTCGCTGTCTAGCCGCCTCGACGGCATTGCCAAGCGCCTGCGTGGCAAGGGTCGTCTGACCGAGGCCGATGTCGATGAGGTGATGCGGGAAATTCGCACCGCGCTGCTCGAGGCCGACGTCAACGTTCACGTTGTTCGATCGGTCACGAATCGCATTCGTGAACATGCGATTGGGGCAACCAAGTCAACAGCCCTCGATCCCGGCCAGCAGGTCATCAAAGCGGTTCACGACGAGTTGATCCGCATTCTCGGCGGTGAGACGCTCCGCATTTCTTATGCGGCGAAGCCGCCGACGGTGGTGCTGATGGCCGGGCTACAGGGGTCGGGTAAGACCACGAACTCGGCAAAACTTGCTGCTTGGTTCAAAGGCCAAGGCCGCCAGCCATTGCTCGTCGGTGCTGACCTGCAGCGTCCAGCGGCCGTCGAGCAGTTGCGAACACTCGGAGCGCAGATCGACGTTCCCGTGTGGTCACAGCCAACCGATCCGATTCAGGTTGCAGCCGACGGTCTCGCTGAGGCACGTCGACTCGGTCGTGACGTGGTGATCGTCGACACTGCAGGTCGATTGTCGATCGACTCAGAGATGATGGAGCAGGTTCGTCAGATCTCTGCATCGATCGATCCCGACTACACGTTCCTCGTGATCGACGCGATGACCGGTCAAGATGCCGTGCAAACCGCATCCGCGTTCCATGAGACGCTTGAGATCGACGGCGTGATCATGTCGAAGCTCGATGGCGACGCTCGTGGCGGTGCTGCGCTATCGGTGAAAGAAGTCATCGGTCGCCCGATCGCCTTCGCCTCAACCGGTGAGAAGATCGACGCGTTTGAGCAGTTCCACCCTGATCGGATGGCGGGTCGAATCCTCGGTATGGGCGACATGCTCACCCTTATCGAGCAGGCCGAACGGGCCTTCGAAGCCGACCAGGCCGAGCAGGCAGCCGCCCGGCTCATGGAGGGGCAGTTCACCTTCGATGACTTCTTGGAGCAAATGCAGGCTCTCAAGAAGATGGGCCCACTCTCGGGCGTGCTCGGGATGATGCCGGGCATGCCGAAGGAGTTGAAGAACGCCAAAATCGATGACGATGATCTCAAGCCGGTTGAGGCGATTATCCGGTCGATGACTCGCGAAGAGCGTGCTCGACCTGAGCTGATCAACGGCGGCCGACGTGCTCGCATCGCTGCTGGTTCAGGCACCAGCGTCGCTGAGGTGAACCGTCTGGTGAAGCAGTTCTCAGAGATGCAGAAGATGATGAAGCGCTTCGGGGGTGCGGGCATGGGCGGTGGCCGTAAGGCTCGTCGTGCCTCTAAGGGCCGAGGTGGATCACCCTTTGGCGGCCTTGGTGCACCGGGAGCCACGCCTGATCTCGGCGATCTTGAATCATTGTTCGGCGGTCAGATTCCCAACTCCGACCCATTTGGTGGTCTCGGTCGTCCAAAATGACGGCAGTGTGCATCGGGGCGACGGCCCGATAGCCTGCCGTGGTTCCTCAGTGCTCCAGGAGACAGTTCACACATGGCAGTCAAGTTGCGCCTCACCCGAATCGGCAAGAAGAAGCAGCCCCAGTACCGCATCGTTGCGGCTGACGCTCGCTCGCCCCGCGATGGTCGTTTCATCGAGATTCTCGGTCACTACGACCCCCGTCAGGATCCGTCGGTGCTCACCGTCGATAACGACAAAGCCGTGAAGTGGCTGTCCGAGGGTGCCCAGCCGACGGAGCGGGTTGCCAAACTCCTTGAGATCTCGGGCGCCATGGAGCAGTTCAAGTCGTCCAAGGCTGGATGAGCGCTGTGTCGGCTCCGACCGCCGCTGCCGTGCTTGAGCACGTTGTCCGCTCCATCGTTGATCAGCCTGATGCGGTCACGGTGACGGTGACCGAGGACGGCGATCGTTCTCGTCTTGATGTCCGGGTCGGGCCCGGCGATCTTGGCCGTGTCATCGGCCGTCGTGGTCGCACTGCTGCGAGCATTCGCACGGTGACCCGCGCCGCTGCGTCGAAGGACGGTGTCGAAGTCGACATCGAGTTCCTCGACGACTGACGACACCGACTGGCCTCATGGCCCGTTCCGGCAATCTTCTTGAGGTGGGCCGTCTTGGCCGTGCCCATGGCATCCGCGGTGACGTCGTGGTGATCCTCACATCTGATCGGCATGAACGCGTTGCCGCAGGTTCACAATTACTTGCCGGCGATCAATGGCTGACCGTAGAGCGTTCCCGGCCGCAAGCCGACCGATGGGTCGTTCACTTCTCAGGTATCGATGATCGCAACGCCGCCGAGGCGCTTTCGGGATGCACGCTGCGCGCGGAACCATTGGTGGACGATGGTTCGCTCTGGGTACACGAGATGATTGGCGCGAACGTCGTTGAGGTGGGCGGCATCGAACGTGGCCGCTGTCGTGCAGTGATTGCCAACCCGGCGTCGGATCTCCTTGAACTTGAATCAGGTGCGTTGGTGCCGGCGGTGTTTGTGGTGTCGCTGACCGATGACGTCATCCTGATCGACCCTCCTGAGGGTCTCTTCGATCTGGGGGCTTCGTGAGAATCGACGTGCTCTCCTTGTTCCCTGACATGGTCGATGGATTCTGCTCGCACAGTCTCTTAGGCCGGGCGCGAGAAACTGGCCTCGTCGACCTTCGCTGTCACGATCCTCGCGACTACACCCACGACGTGCATCGCACGGTGGACGACGCGCCGTTCGGCGGTGGAGCCGGCATGTTGATGCGGCCCGAACCGATTATCGAATGCATCGAGGCAGTTGCACCGCCGCGACCGCTGTTCCTGCTGTCGCCTGGAGGTCGCCGATTCGATCAAGCGACCGCAGCGGAATTGGCCGCTCTCGACGGCTTCAGTCTGCTCTGTGGGCGCTATGAGGGGATTGATCATCGTGTGCGTGAGCATGTCGTCGATGGAGAGTTGAGCATCGGTGACGTGGTGCTCGCAGGCGGTGAAGTGGCGGCGTGTCTGATTATCGAGGCGGTGACGCGTCTCATCCCGGGTGTGATGGGCAACGACGAGGGGCCCGTCACCGAAAGCTTTGGGGTGTCGGGTCTGCTCGAAGAGCCCCAGTACACCCGCCCGGCGACGTATCGCGGGTGGGATGTCCCAGAGATATTGCGCAGCGGTGATCATGCACGTGTCGCACGATGGCGCAAGGCGCAGGCCCTCCATCGAACGATGGCGATGCGGCCAGATCTGATTGAGGCGCGCGGTGGAATTGATGATGCTGAGCAGCGCCTGTTGGAAGAGTTCCCACCGGTCCCGTATCCTTGACGGGCCTGCCCGGGGATCCGGGCCACTCGCGAAGTAGGAAGACCCATGAAGAGCACCGACCTCATCGACCAGGACTCCATGCGCACCGACATTCCCGATTTCGGGCCCGGTGACGAACTCAAGGTGCACGTGCGTGTGGTTGAGGGTGGCAAGGAACGTATCCAGGTGTTCCAGGGCAACGTGATTTCGATTCGTGGTGGCGGCCTGCAGGAGACCTACACGGTCCGCAAGCTCAGCTACGGCGTGGGTGTCGAGCGCACCTTCCCTAAGCACAGCCCCACGGTCGCCAAGGTCGAAGTTGTCAAGAAGGGTGACGTTCGGCGGGCGAAGTTGTACTACTTGCGTGACCGGGTCGGTAAGGCGGCTCGTGTGCGCGAGAAGCGCGAATTCTGATTTCTCGCCGCTTCTAGCGGCTCTTCGATCGGCCATTGGCCCCCACGACGTTGGAGGAGCAGATGGTCGATCGTTCGCGTCAGGCCGCAGGTGCCGCAGGTGAGCGCCGAGCTGCGCTCGAGTATCGGCGGGCAGGCTTTTCGATACTCGAGCGCAACTGGCGAGTTCGTGGTGCGGAGATCGATCTGATTGTCGGTCGTGATGATCTCGTCGTCATCGTCGAGGTGAAGTTGCGTCGAAGCAATGGTTTCGGTGGGCCGCTCGCTGCAGTTGGACTGGCGAAGCAACGTCGGATTCGAGGCGCGGCGGCGATGTGGCTAGCCGCACACCCAGAGCACGCCGGTGATCGCATGAGGTTCGATGTGGTGGCGATTGAAGGGAGTCGGGTTGAGATCGTCGATGGCGCGTTCTGACGGTCAGCCGAGAATGCCCCACGCCACCAGAGCGAACGCCGCCATCAGCGCTGCAACCACCATGACGTAGTCAGCTGGCCGAGCTCGAAACTTTCGGTAGGGGTTGAATCCCATTTCTTGAGTATCGCCGCTGAACCACTCGATGGTGCGGTCGCCGGTACCGTTATCTCGTGGTCACGGCTCGGGCGATCGTCAGGTTGCTGGTGGGATGCGCGGTCGTCGTGCAACCGTTGACTGCGCTGGCCCAAGCCGACGATGGCGCGGTGGTGGTCGACGAGTCGCCGACGGTCGACACGCTGCCTCTCGTCGAGGTTCCTCAAGGATGTGCGCCGTGGGCCGTTGCCGACATCGTGTTTACCGGTGTCGTCACTGCGACTGACGCTCGCACCGCTCGGTTTGCGGATCTCTCAATTCGCTGGGGCGAACTCCCAGGTATCGACGAATCGGGCACGGTCGACATTCGCTACGGCATTGATGTGCAGTACCTCACCGAAGGGGAGCGTTACCTCGTGGGGGCGTCATTGCACCCGGATCTCGGGATTCCGGTGTCGCGCATCACACCCGAGGTCGTCGACTTCGCAGGCGACGAGATCGTCGGCGTTTCTGAAGACGATGTGGTGTGTCCTGATGAGGAGGACCCTGTTGTCACATTGCTCGTTGATGGATCGCCGGTTCCTACGCCCTTGGTTGGAGCTTTCCTCGATGCTCGTCCTCGGCTTGCGGCCTCGGTGATCGTCCCAGCACTGGTGGTAGCGGCGGTGATCTTCTTGGTGGCGATGTTCAGAGTGTCAACCGAGGGTTTTGTCGACAGTTTGCGCGCTGTTGGTCGGCGTCGTTCAGGCGATCGCAGCGGCCGCTCGCGCCCGTAGGTCAGCAACGGCATGGCCGAGACCTTCTGGGTCACGGTAGAGGGCGCTCCCGGCGATCAACAGGTTGGCTCCCGCTGCGGCGGCACCTGCAATGGTTGACGGGCCGATGCCACCGTCGACTTCGAGGTCGATGTGGTCGGAACGCCCAGAGGCTTCGATCATCGCTCGGACCGCCGCAATCTTGGGTTCCATGGTGGCGATGTAGGCCTGTCCGCCGAACCCGGGGTTCACGGTCATGACCAGCACGAGATCGACGAGGTCGAGGACGTGTGCAATCGCCGAGGCCGGTGTGGCCGGATTGAGGGCAACGGCAGCATTGGCCCCAAGAGAATTGATGTTTTCGAGCGTGCGATGCAGGTGGGTGCAGGCTTCGGCATGGACGATGAGTCGTGCACAACCAGCATCGACATAACGCGCAGCCATCAGATCAGGGTTCTGCACCATGAGGTGGGCTTCAAAGGGCAGCGATGTATGGGAGCGTGCAGCGGCAATGACATCGGGTCCAAAGGTCAGGTTTGGCACGAAGCACCCGTCCATCACATCCCACTGGATGAGATCGACTCCGGCCGCTTCAAGAGCTGCAACCTCTTCGCCGAGTCGAGCGAAGTCGGCTGGCAACACTGAAGGAGCAATCTGAATCGGTCGAGTCACGATGCGAACCCTAGTGGTGTGAGAGTGGTCGCCTAGCGTGTCGTCATGTCCGAACCTGGCGACG
>JAPOJQ010000083.1 GCA_029978335.1 Actinomycetota bacterium | reverse complement strand
CGGCAACGGCGACGACGCTGCCGGCACCCCCACGGTCGACCTCATCCCCACGGTCGTCGCCCGCCAGGCGGTGCCATCCGGCACCGATCGCGAGACGTTGATCGACCGACTCGAAGTGCGGATGTTGCCCGATGAGGCCCGCGCTGACGGAGCGATCGAGCGTCTCGATGATCTCCCCGAGGGTGTGCTCGTCAACGAACTGGTGCGAGGACAACAAGTGCTTATGTCATCGATCGCTGACGATGTCATCGCGGCGATCGCTGACAACTACGTGGCGGTTTCGGTCAGACTCGACCCGCAGCGGTGGGCGGGACCCTTCAACGTGACCGGTGCTGAGGTCGACCTCTACGACAACCAGGAAGCGTCCACCGGACTGCTGGTCGAGGGGGCACGCATCATCGATGCTCCCGACACCACTGAACTCGATCCCCGTAGCGAAGCGGTCATCACCCTCGCCGTACCCGCAGATGATGTGAGCGCCGTGATCGACGCCGCCGCCAACGGACGACTTTGGGCGGTTGGATCATGACCCGCGCACCGCTCATCGCTGTGGTGTCACCCAAGGGTGGCAACGGCAAGACCACCGTGTCCTCCAACCTTGCGATCTCCCTCGCACGTCGGGGTCCGGCGACCATCGCTGACCTCGACGTGCACTTCGGCGACGTCGAGTACGCCCTGCGGATGCGTCCGGTCCACCGGCTCGACGACATCGTTGAGCAGGCGGCCAAGGGTGCGAACACCGAATCGCTGATCAGCATGCTGTCGCCACACCCTTCCGGGCTTGATGTGCTGTGCGCGCCAAACGACCCAGTCGCCGCCGACCGACTCGACCCCGCCGCCGTTTTCGACGCGATCGACCGGCTCGCCGAAGCCGGCCGCCCCATGGTCCTCGACACCGCCGGCGGCATCAGCGACTACTCGCTCGGCGCACTCGACCGGGCCACACACATCGTGCTCGTCGCCGGAACCGACGTGCCGTCAATCCAGGCCGGGCGAAAGCTTCTCGACACGATGCGTGCGCTCGACATGCCCCTCGATCGGGTGCACCTCGTCGTCAATCGCGCCAACGCTCAAACCGGGCTCGGCCCAGACGACGTCGAGCAGGTGCTCGGACTGAGCGCTGCGCTGCTCGTGCCTGATCACCCGAGCCTCGCTGCTGGCATGAACGCGGGAACGCCGGTCACCGAGTCGAGCCCACGATCAACGATCGCTGACGGATTCAATGAATTCGCCGACGACCTCTTGGGCATCGAGCCCGGACCACGGCGACGATTCGCCATCTTGCGCCAAGGAGACCGTCGGTGAGCCTCGCCGCACGCATCGATCGTCGCGACTCGACTGTCGTCGACCCGGTCATCGAGTCGTCTGCAACCGTCATCGAACCGATCGTGGTGGACGTTGCACCGCTCGTCTCCACCGACCGCCAGTTGCTCGGTGAACTTCTCGAACAAGTACGAGCCGGCGTGCAACAAGCAACCAGACGAGATGATTTCGACGTTGCGATGATGCGTCGAGTTGTCGAACGCGAAACTGATGCTGCGATCGCCCGTCGCAACGGTGCGCACGACCGAGCCGAACTGCTCGAACTGCGCCGCACCATCATCGACGAGCTGCTCGGCTTCGGTCCGATCCAAGATCTCCTCGACCGTCCCGAGGTCTCCGAGATCATGGTGAACGGCTGCGACCGGATTTTCGTCGAGCGAGCCGGACGGCTCGAGCGCACCGACCGCCGCTTCGACGACGAAGAACATCTCATGACCGTGATCGACCGCATGGTCCGATCGTCAGGTCGTCGAGTCGATCAGTCATCACCAATGGTCGATGCTCGCCTGCCCGACGGGTCTCGCCTCAACGTCGTGCTGCCCCCGCTCGCTGTCGATGGCCCATCGGTCACCATCCGAAAGTTCACCGCCAAGCACCTGACGAGCGCCGACCTCGTGGACCGTGGCGCACTATCACCGGCTGCGGCCGACCTCATCGCCCGGGCGGTCTCACAGCGGCTCAACGTGATCGTGAGCGGTGGCACCGGAACCGGCAAGACGACGATGCTCAACGTGCTCTCGTCACACATCGGGCGGGCTGAACGAGTCGTCACCGTCGAAGACGCGGTCGAACTGCAACTCGACATGCCGAACCTGATTCGCCTCGAGAGCCGGCCCGCCAACACCGAGGGTGCCGGACAGGTGACGATCCGCGATCTCGTCCGAAACTCACTCCGTATGCGTCCCGATCGCATCGTGGTGGGCGAAGTCCGCGGCGCTGAGGCTCTCGACATGTTGCAGGCGATGAACACCGGTCACGACGGCTCGCTGTCAACACTGCACGCCAACTCACCGCGCGACGCACTGCGCCGTCTCGAAACGATGGTGCTGCTCGGCGGAGTCGAATTGCCATTGCGAGCGATCCGGGAGCAGATCGCTTCGGCGGTTGACCTCGTGGTGCAGCTCTCCCGTGACGGAACGGGAGCCCGGTTCGTCTCATCGATCACCGAGGTGGTCGGTATGGAAGGCGACGTGATCTCGACCGCCGATCTTTTCGTGCGCAGCGATGACGGGCAACTGGTGAGCACCGGTGTGACACCCCGCGGTCTCGTGATCACCGATGTTGATCCGGCGCTGATCGGGGCTCGATCATGACCGGCACCGTCGGCGCTCTCGCCATCGGCCTCGCCGCCGCCTTTGTCGTTCGCGCTATCGGAGACCAGCGTCAGCGTGCCGGCGTGGCGCGGCGGGCTCGAGCACAACTCGGCCTGATCGCTGATGCTGATTCCGACGCCCCCGACAAGACTCGGGCATTGCTCATCAAGCGTCTGCCAGCACCCAAGGTCCTCATTGCAATCCTCATCGTCGCCTTGGTGTCAACGCTCACAATTGGCCCACTGGGTATCGCCGCTGGTGTCATTCCTTGGTTAGCCCATCGAACCGTGACCCGCAGCCGCGTACATCGTCGGTCGGCAGCGCTCGATGCCGCACTCGCCCCAGCTCTCCAGTTGGTGATTGATCAGCTTCGGGTGGGCCGACCCCTCGTCGCGGCACTCGACGCCCCCGTCCCGTCGGTCGACGAGCCACTCGCCACCGTCCTACAACAAGCACTCAACACCCACCGCCTCGGCACACCGCTCGCCGATGTGCTCGAAACGGTCGCGGCCGAGGAGCACAACCGACATCTCGACGTGATCGCTTCGGCCCTCGGTCTGCACGCTCGTCAAGGTGGATCGCTGACCGAAATTCTTACGACCGTCGTCGAAGCGATCGAAGAGGACGATCGTTTGCGTCGTGACATGCTGACGCTCACCGCTGACGCACGTCTCAGCGCGAACGTGCTCCTGGCGCTTCCCGTGGGTGCGCTGATCATCACCTCGCTGCTGAGCCCCGGCTATGCGACACCGCTCATCGCCACATCGCTCGGGCGCCTGCTGTCGATCACTGCTGTCACACTCGGCACCGTCGGTGTGATTTGGTTGCGCCACCTCGCTCGACCGGAGACGGCATGAACCTCATCGGCGTGCTGATGGTCGCGCTCGGAACGATGCTCGCAACAAGGACGCTGGTCGACGCCCGGCAGCGACGAATCGAGCTGAACTCCGGCATGACCGTGCCCACCGACACGTCGCCCGAACGTTCCAGCCCCTCCGGGGTGCCTGGTGGCCAGTCTCGACGCGAAGCCCTCGGACTGGTGGAGGGAACACCCGAATCGGTCCAGCGGCTGATGCGACTCCAGGTCACCAGCACCGTCGTCACCGGAGTAGTCGTCGCAGTGCTCGTCGGTTCGCAACCAACTGCGGTTGGGGTGCTTGCCGCCCTCGGCGCCGTGGGTGGCGCCTGGCAGATACCCCTCATCTCCGCCCGTCGACGCGAGAGCGAACGACGCACCGCCGTCGACCGAGAACTGACCGATGCCATCGGTGAGATGGTCATGGGCGTCGAAGCCGGACTCACGCTCGACGCCGTCACCACCCGCTACGCCGAACGGCACCGCAATGCGCTCGCCCACGAGTTTCGGCACTTGGCCGGCAACCTGCGAGCGGGTCGCCCCCGCACGGAGGCCTTGGCTGAACTCCGCGACCGCACCCCGAGCCCGATCATGCGGTCATTTGTCTCAGCCGTTGAGCAAAACATGGTGCTCGGCACCCCGCTTGCCGCAGTGCTGCGCAAGCAGGCCGAGACCACACGTCGACATCGCCGCCAGGCTGCCGAGGCCCGCGCCGCTGGCGTGTCAATGAAGATGATCTTCCCGACCGTGTTCTGCATTCTGCCGGTGCTGATGATCGTGGTCGTAGGTCCCGCGATCGTGAAGTTGGTCGATGTCCTGTGACAAACCGCTCGCTGAAAATCCCCACGGTGGACACCTCCGATCGTGCTGGGATACTTGATTATCGTCACTGCGACCCTTGCTGCAGCGATCTGGTTCGGGATCGTCTCACGACCGGCGATCCACGTGCTCGCCGAGTCGGGGTCGCCGCGCGCAACGAAGCTCTTTCCGCTACTGGCGATCATCGGCACGGTAGTGGTTTCGATGCTGCTGACAAGCCAGCTGGAGCAGCCAACCACGACAAGCGCGCTGATCACGATTGGCATCTGGTCGGCGGGGATCATGACCCAGACCGTGGTCGACACGTCAACACGCCGACTTCCACTCAGCATCAGTCACCTGACAGCAATCGTGCTGGCAGTGACAACACTCCTCAACACGCCATCGAAGGTGCTGTCGATCGCCTCTGGAGCACTCGCGGTGACAGCCGTGACGCTCGTGCTCGCTCGGCTTACACGCGGTTCGCTCGGGCGGGGGGACGTCCACTTCTCGCCGCTGCTGGGCTTGATGATCGGCTGGTCATCCCCGTGGCCACACCTGCCGGCAGCACTGATCACGATGTGGTTGATCACCACCGTGAGCGCCGCACTCGTCACACTCGCCGGAATGGCGCTTCGGCGACTCGATCGGGGTTCGACCATCCCCTACGGCCCGTTCATGGCGCTCGGAACGGTCATCGCAGTAGCGACGACGCTCGGAGCCACTCCATGAAAGGCCGGCCCCGCTACTCGCTCAAGGCGCTGAAGCACGGTGACGGCGACGCCTGGTCTTGGTTCATCGCTGAGTTCTCGTCGAAGATCGTCGGGTACGCCACACGCATGGGAGCCCGCGACCCCGAAGAAGTGATGGGTGCCGTCATGGAGACCGTGGCGCGACGCATCGGCGAGTTCGAAGGCAACGAATCACAGATGCGGTCGTTCGTGTTCTCGATCGCCCATGCCCGCATCGTCGACGACCTCCGACGCTCGACTCGACGCAGCGAAGTCTCGATCGAAAACACGCTGACCTTGCTCGCTGCTGATGAACCCAACGAAGACACCTTCACCGATCCCGACCTGCTCGACGCGCTGAATCGTCTGCCTGAAGAGCAGCGACGCATGCTCGAATTGCGCTACGTGGTTGGGCTCTCCACCAAAGAGACCGCCGAGGCACTCGGCAAGTCAGAGGTCGCCACCCGAGTCGCCCTTTCCCGCTCCTTCAACAAGTTAAAGGGCCTGCTGCGAAGCGAACTGGGCATGACAACCGGCGACGAGAGGGAGGAGTTCGCATGATGGCGTTCCTCCCCTCCAGCCGCTTGCTGCGCCAGCGCCTCGGCGACCTCGCCGTTGCAACCGCCCCTGTCGGCTACGCAAACGATCCTGCATTGGTCGACCGCGACCTCGTTGCACGTCTGCAATCGCTCGCTATCGCCAGTTCGATCACCACCGAGGCCCGCACGGGCCGTCTGCGACGTCGGGTTGCGGCCGTGATCGGCGCCCTCGGCGTGTTCGGCTGGGCAGGCGTCGCCGCGGCTGGTGCCAGCGTTGGCCTTG
>JAPOJQ010000060.1 GCA_029978335.1 Actinomycetota bacterium | reverse complement strand
CCTCAATGAATCCGAGACGGCTGGCTTGGTCGAAGCGCTGGAGGCCAGACCCGGCGATCTCTGCCTCATCGTTGCTGACGAATGGATGACGACCTGTGAAGTGCTTGGAACGCTTCGCAACGACCTCGGGCGGCCACCGGTACACCAGGGCCCCTTCCGTTACGTCTGGGTTGTTGAATTCCCGCTGTTCGTGGGAGTCGATGCGACAACTGGACGGCCCAAGCCCGGACACCATCCATTCACGATGCCGCACCCCGATGATGTCGATCGCATTGAAAGTGATCCGCTATCGGTGCGTTCGATTGCGTACGACCTTGTGCTCAATGGATGGGAACTCGGATCCGGATCGATTCGAATCCATGAGGCCGACCTGCAGCGCCGCGTCTTTGCGGCTCTCGGCATCTCTGAGGACGAAGCCGCTCAGCGTTTCGGCTTCTTCCTACGGCCCTTTGATTACGGCGCACCTCCTCATGGTGGCTTCGCGTTTGGCCTTGATCGCCTGACGGCGATTCTGGCGGGCGAGGAGAACATTCGCGAGGTCATCGCCTATCCGAAGACGCAAAGCGGCGCCGATCCAATGACCGAGTCACCGCTGCCGGTAGATGACCGAATTTTGAGCGATCTCGGTCTACGTTTGCTACCCAAGGTCGATTGATCCGTAGTGAAAGGCATGGCCATCATGAATCAAGAGCAGTTGGAGCGCGTTCGCCACGATGAAGGGTTCATCGCCGCCCTCGACCAAAGCGGAGGCAGCACACCAAAGGCACTTCGTCTCTACGGCATTGAAGAATAAGCGTGGAGCACCGAGAGCGAAATGTTCGATTTGATGCACGCCATGCGATCGCGCATGATGATGAGTCCTGCGTTCGACGGGGATCGCATACTCGGAGCGATCCTGTTCGAGATGACCATGGATCGCATCGTTGATGGTCTACCAACGGCGTCGTACCTCTGGGAGCGAAAGCGTGTGGTTCCGTTCCTGAAGATCGATAAAGGACTCGATGTTGAGGCTCACCACGTGCAGTGCATGAAGCCGATGCCTGACATCGACGCATTGCTGCAGCGCGCGGTTGACAATGGCATCTTTGGAACCAAGATGCGCTCGGTGATCCTCGGCGCAGATCGCGATGGGATCGAAGCTGTTGTTGCTCAGCAATTTGGGGTTGCCGCTCAGGTCCTCGCCCACGGTTTGATCCCGATTATCGAACCGGAAGTCGACATCAATATCCCTGACAAGGGAGCCGCCGAACAGATCCTCCTCGAGTCGATCATTCGGCATCTCGATGCGGTCGATCCGTCTCGGCCGGTCATGCTCAAGTTGACCCTGCCCGACGTCGACGACATGTACCTCCCACTGGTGTCACACCCGAGCGTGCTGCGAGTGGTGGCACTCTCTGGTGGATACCCACGTGAGTATGCCAATGCGCGCCTGAGCCGCAACCACAGCGTCATCGCCAGTTTCTCTCGAGCGTTAACAGAGGGGCTCAGCGCTGCCCAGAGTGACGACGAATTCAATGCCACGCTCGATGCATCAATCGCCGGCATCTTCGCTGCCTCGATCACCTGAGCATCGCTCAGAGATCTGACAGCGGCCGTAACACCGGTCCGGTCAAAAGTTTGGGCGTGAAGAAGGTCGATTTCGGTGGCATGAGTTCGCCTTGTTCGCCCGTGGCACGGATTTCATCGATGCCGACTGGACGTATGAGCACCGCAAGATCGGCTCGTCCTTCGGATAGTGCGTGGAGTACTTCGTCGACTCCGTGTTGATATTCGACACGGTATTGGGCCTCATGGATGGCCGCCTCGAGCCGAAGGCCGTCAAGATCTCGTACACCTGCAAATGCATCAACACGGGGACGAAGCATGGTTCCAGAGCCGTCGCGTCGCACGAGGCAGACACAACCAAGGCGGTTCATGTCGTCAAGTGTGTGCTCGCCAACGGCGCAAGTATCGACCTCCTCATACGAACGCAACAGCGACGAGACAAACGCGTCCGCATCATCAGTTCGGTACAGGCGGTGAATCGCCGCGATGGCGAGTTGATCCTCCACGAGTTCATTGACAAAGGCCATGGTGTACTCAGCATCGGTGTCATTTCGACCGGTCGTGGTTCGTACCTCATCACGAAAGTGTCGAGCAATGCCGTACCGGTGGTGGCCATCGGCGATCAACACGTCAGATCCCCGCAGGCATTCAGTGATCGCTGCGACACGGTCGTCGTTCGCCACTCGTTCAAAGCGGTGGACCACACCACCCCAGTGAACTTCGCCGACGAGGTCGCCGGGTTCGGCCAAGAGTGACGTCAGACCTTGGCCAAGCGACAGGCCCCACACCGGGGAGAGATTTGCTCGGGTTGATCTCGTCAGATCGAGTCGATCGGTCGACGCCTTGGGCGTCGTGCGCTCGTGTGGCAACACCCGACCACCGCCCTCGTCGACTACCTCGAGCGCACCAATAACGCCATCGATACGTCTCTGGTGACCCAGAGCGTCAATGAACGACATACGGCAGATGGTGAACGATGGCTTCTCATCGAGTGACAACTCGTGCGCGTCAATCCAGTCAGCAAGCAGTTCCGCAGCGCGTGCATAGGGGTCGTCGCCGCCATCCACAAGAGGAACGTCAACGCGAGTGATCTCGACGTCACCGCGTGCTCGCAGTTCACGGACCTGTGCTTCACTCAGTACGTCATACGGGGGAGCCACCCGTGCGCCAAGATGCTCGGATTCGAATCGGAGAGCACGGAATGGAACGAATTCGGCCATCTGTGCACTCTGCCACGCAAAAGACGCTCCCGCACCTGATACACAACTGACGTGGACATTGGTGACGTGCTCTGCGATCTCGATGGTGTGGTGTGGCGGGCGGAGTCGGTGATCCCGGGAGCTGTCGACGCTCTGAGACGACTTGGCGATGATGGTGCTCGACTGTGGTTTGTGACGAATAACTCCAACCGGCCGGCTCATGACTATGCCGAACGTCTTGAATCCCTGGGTTTGCCAGCCCGTGGCAAGGTATTGACCTCAGCGATGGCGGCCGCCACGCTCGTGATGGCGACGGAGACCGTGATGGCGTGCGCCGGCCCCGGTGTGGTTGAGGCGATCACCGACCGGGGTGCCACGGTCGTTGATGGATCCATAGCCGACGATTCCGTTGACGCGGTGATCGTCGGACTTCACCGGGAATTTGATTATGTCCGACTGGCGAATGCTTCTGCTGCGGTCAGGGCAGGTGCCCGACTGATCGGGACCAATCACGATCCAACGTTCCCAACACCACGCGGACAAGAGCCGGGCGGAGGGTCAATTCTTGCTGCAGTCGCTACCGCCTCGGCGAGAAGTCCAATTCTTGCTGGCAAACCGCACGAGCCGATGGCAGCACTCGTCAGAGAGCGCCTCGGCGAGTACTTCGACCCCAGTCGGACAGTGATGGTCGGCGACAGGCCGAGTACGGATGGCCGATTTGCTCAACGCCTTGGAGTGGCGTACTGGCAGGTCGGACGTGAGATGGCTGGGGAGATCGAGGATGCGGTACCCATAACTCGTCGTGGGCCATCGCTGGCCGATGTCGTGGCGTCGTTGCTCGGAAGTTCTCGATGAGCCGCCGTCGACTAGATCTTGAATTGGTCTCCCGAGGCCTCGCTGAGTCTCGAACCCATGCCCAAACGTTGATTGAAGATGGTCGCGTGCTCGTCGCAGGCGCACCGACCGATCGGGCCGCCCGGTTGGTGGGGGCTGGTGAACCGATACGTGTCGTCGGCCCCCCACCACGGTTCGTTGGGCGTGGTGGAGAGAAGTTGGCCGCTGCGTTTGACCATTGGGATGACCTTCATGGTCTGGTCGGCAACTCAACGGCGGTCGATTGCGGTGCGTCAACAGGTGGATTCACCGACTGCCTGCTGCAACACGGCGCCGCCCACGTCACGGCGGTAGACGTAGGCCATGGTCAACTCCACGAGCGGATTCGGGCCGATCCGCGTGTCACCGTTGTCGAGCGCACCGACGTCCGCAACCTCGATGTCATCGAATCAGGCGGACCATTTGATGTGCTCGTCGCCGACCTCAGCTTCATCTCACTTCGCACGGTGGCACCAGCGCTGACCGCGTTGTGTAAACCTTTGGCTCCAATGGTGCTCTTGGTCAAGCCGCAGTTCGAAGTGGGGCGGGCGGTCGCTTCACGTACACGTGGCGTCATCACCGACGATGTACTGCGGGAACAGGCTCTGGACGAAGTCATTGCGGCATTTCTCGCGCTCGGCTGTGCATCCGATGGGGTTCGAGAATGCCCGGTACATGGCGCCGATGGCAATCGTGAGTATCTGGTTCGGCTGCGGTCGCCGGAGGTGGTCTGGTGATTCGTGTGGCGATGGTGCTGCACCGCGAGCGTCCTGAGGCTCGACGCATTGCGTCGTCTGCGGCGCAATGGCTTCGCGCCAATGGACATGACGGCTGGATTCTCGAAGGCGAGCACACTGACTCACCCGACGATGACCTCGTAGCCGGTCCAATCGATGGGGCCGATCTGGTCCTCAGCCTTGGTGGGGATGGGACCATGCTGCGGGCGGTGCGTTCGCTCGCTGGCGCTCCGGTGCCTCTCCTCGGGGTCAATCTCGGTCAGCTTGGGTATCTGACCGAGGTCGAGCCTGGAGACGTGGTTGAGGCGTTGAGGCGCGTGGCGCTTGGGTCACAGGAAGGTAGGTGGACACTCGACAGCCGGATGATGCTCGATGTTGAGGTGCGCCATCCTGACGGTCGCATGGTCGGTCCGCTGCGAGTACTCAACGAAGTCACCGTTGAGAAGTCGACTGCTGGGGAGTCGATACGACTGTTACTGCACATCGATGGTGCCCCTTTCACTACCTTCGCCACTGATGGGCTCATCGTCTCGACACCGACCGGTTCAACTGCTTACGCATTGTCGGCTCGAGGACCGGTCATTTCACCGCGGCATCGAGCATTGTTGGTAACGCCTGTCGCACCCCACCAACTCTTCGACCGTAGTTTGGTCCTCGACCCATCTGAGACCGTTGAAATCGAGATTCTTGAACACCGAGATGCGTCAGTGGTGATTGACGGCGTCGCGGTTGATGCTGCGCCAGTGGGAACTCGGGTCGCGTGTCGGCCATCTGAGGCGTCGGCCCGATTTGTCCGATTTGGCCCACGTCCGTATCACCAAATTCTGAAAGCCAAATTCGGGCTCACCGATCGATAATGCTGCTCGAACTGCACGTCGAGAATCTTGCGGTGATCGAATCGGCAACCGCTGTGTTCGGCGAAGGGCTGACTGCTATCACGGGTGAGAGTGGCTCGGGTAAGTCGGTGCTGTTGCACGCCCTCGGCCTCGCCGTTGGCGGGAGAAGTGATCCGCGGATTGTGCGACAAGGCGCACGTGAAGCCCGCGTCGATGCACGTTTCCTCGTCAACGGACCCGACGGTCCATACGAACGCGTCGTTACCAGAATTGTGCCGGTCGATGGCCGCTCTCGGAGCTATCTCGATGGTCGTCCAACCACAGCGGCAGCCATTGCAGAACTCTTGGGCGACGTCGTTGATATTCACGCACAGCACGAATATCACCGTCTCGGTGAACGGTCCGTGCGGTGCAGTCACCTCGATCGATTCGGCGGTATCGACACCACGGCGCTTGATCAGGCACGAGCAGCCGTCGCCTCACTCGAAGCCGAGCTCGCAACACTCGGCGGTGATCCGGTGTCGCGCGAACGTGAAATCGATCTCCTGAGTTATCAGTTGGCAGATATCGATGCGGGGGCCCTCGATCCTGAGGAACCAGAACGTCTTGAAACCGAACGGGAGCGACTTTCCGACGTGGATCGCGTGCGATCCAGCGCTGAGGCAGCAATCGAGGCTCTTGACGACACCCCGTTCGAACGGGCGCTGCAGCACCTCCAGTTGACGCACGTGCTGGGCGAGCAACGGGTGCGCCTCGAAGGCTTGCTCGCTGAACTGCGCGATCTCCGGTTGGATCTCCGTTCGCTGTACGACGATCTCGACGATGATCCTCAGCGGCTTGAGGAGATTCAGTCACGCCTCACACAAATCAGCGATCTGCGTCGCCGATATGGGCCCGGTATTGCTGACGTTCTTGCATATCGGGAGCGCATCCACGAAGAGTTGGGACGCTTGCAGCACTATGACGTCCGTGCGGCCGAGTTGCACCGTGACTTGGTTCGGGCAATGGAGTCGCTCGATGCTCACGCAGCTCGCGTCGGATCGCAGCGACGCGCTGCGGCCCCACAACTCAGTGAGGCCGTAACACAACGATTGCTCGCCCTCGACATGGGTAGTTCACGCTTTCATGTCGTTTGCGGGGGCGATGATGGCGGCGACGTCGACTTCCTGCTTGATACTGGAGGTGGACGACCACTTCCATTGGCCCGTGTCGCGTCAGGTGGCGAACTGGCCCGCTGCATGTTGGCCATTGATTTGGTGCTCGAGCCGCTCGAGGCTCACGGATGCGTCGTGCTCGACGAAATCGATGCGGGTCTTGGTGGCGCCACCGGTGGCGCGATGGCCGCAGCACTTGGCGAACTGAGCACACGTCGGCAGGTGATCGTTGTCACGCATTTGCCAACGGTCGCCGCCACGGCACACCACCAGATGTCAGTGCAACGTGAGCGGGATCGCAGCCCCGCCACCTCATCGCTTCACATGCTCGATGCATCGACTCGCTCATCCGAAGTAGCAAGGATGCTCTCGGGATCAATCGACTCGGCATCACTCGAATTGGCCCAACAGATGTTGGAGCGGTGACGATGCAGCGATCCGCGCCGGAGCGTGTCCCTCTCGGGTATGGTGAGATCCCGTCACGGTGGTGCCCAAGGTTGTTGGGCTTGAGACGGAGGATGCGGTGCCGAAGCACATATTTGTGACCGGAGGAGTGGTCAGTTCGCTCGGCAAAGGTCTGACCGCGAGCTCGCTCGGCCGCCTGTTGAAGATGCGGGGCCTCAGGGTCACGATGCAGAAACTCGACCCGTACATCAACGTCGATCCGGGCACCATGAATCCGTACGAGCACGGCGAGGTCTTCGTCACCGATGACGGGGGAGAGACCGACCTCGACCTTGGGCACTACGAGCGC
The DNA here is from genome assembly GCA_029978335.1 of Actinomycetota bacterium. GTDB lineage: Bacteria > Actinomycetota > Acidimicrobiia > Acidimicrobiales > Ilumatobacteraceae > Casp-actino5. The sequence goes on along the minus strand of JAPOJQ010000060.1, from coordinate 1,117 downwards.
TTCATCGATGAAAGCCTGACGCGCAGCTCGAATGCCACCACCGGCTCGATTTATCAGTCGGTGCTTGCAGCGGAGCGACGCGGTGATTACCTCGGCAAGACCGTGCAGGTCATACCGCACATCACCGATGAAATTAAGCGTCGCATCCAGCGGATATCGACCGACGATGTCGACGTGGTGATCACTGAGGTTGGCGGCACAGTGGGTGACATCGAGATCCTTCCGTTTCTTGAAGCGATCCGCCAGTTCAGAAAAGATGCTGGACGCGACAATGTCTGTTACATCCATGTCACGTTGGTGCCCTTCATCGGGCCAGCTGGGGAGCAGAAAACCAAGCCGACCCAGCACTCGGTCACCGAACTTCGCAGTAGGGGCATTCAGCCCGACATCATCGTGTGCCGCAGTGAGGCCCCACTGAGCCAGGACCTGAAACGCAAGATTTCCAATCTGTGTGATGTTGACGAGCGAGCTGTGGTCAATGCTGCTGATGCACGAAACATTTATGAGTTGCCGCTGATCCTGCATGATGAGGGTCTGGACACCGTTGCACTCGACGTTTTGCGACTTGACACCGATGATCTCGACTTGGCGCCGTGGACGTCGCTGGTGGACACTGTTGAGGCAGCTACTACGCCAGTCACCATCGGACTCATCGGCAAATACGTGCAGTTACCCGATGCGTATCTTTCCGTTGTCGAAAGTCTCAAGCACGCCGGATTCCATCATGGTGCGGCCGTCAACATCGAGTGGATTCAGGCTGAAGACGTCGAGGGTTTGCTCGCCGAAGATCGACTCGCGAACCTCGATGGGCTGGTTATTCCAGGTGGCTTCGGTGCACGAGGATTCGAAGGCAAGATCGCTGCCGCTCGGTACTCACGTGAAAACGACGTCCCCTGCCTCGGTCTCTGCCTCGGTCTTCACGCAATGAGTGTTGAATTTGCTCGAGACGTGGCGGGATTGAATGACGCGAATTCGACCGAGTTTGAGCCGACCTCGCGCCACCCGGTCATCGACCTCATGAATGATCAGCGTGACGTCACTGACAAGGGCGGCACCATGCGACTTGGCGCCTATTACGCCGTTCTCACACCCGGAACCAAGGTTCATGCTGCATATG
>JAPOJQ010000039.1 GCA_029978335.1 Actinomycetota bacterium | reverse complement strand
GCGCATCCACGCCGAGTTCGACCACCAAGGTTTCGATCTCGTCGGAGATCCGGTTCACCATTTCACCGCGTTGCATGACGACGGCAACGTCACGAATGGTCACCACGTCTTCGATTTCGAGCGTGCCGAGCCCGGCGATCGCCTGATCGAGTCGTTCGGCATAGCGTTCAAGGGTCTGCAGCGCCTGATTCGAGCGATCGAGGAGGCGTCCACCATCTTGAAGTTGGTGCTTGGTGCCACCGACGTAGACGTTGATGACCCCCATTTCCTCAGAGGCGGAGATCACCGGCACGTCGAGCGATCGAGCGACGCGTTCTGCGGTGCGGTGGCGCGTGCCGGTCTCGCTGGTGGGCACCGTGGGGTCGGGAACGAGATGGACATTCGCTCGAGCGATGCGCGAACCATCGGTGGAGATGATGATGGCGCCGTCCATTTTGGCGAGTTCAGAGAGCCGCTGTGGCGAGTACGGCGCATCGACCAAGAAGCCGCCGGTGCAGATACCGAGCACTTCTGGCTCGTCGGATAACACCAGCAGTGCGCCCGCTTTTGAACGAACGACCCGGTCGATTCCGTCACGCAGTGGGGTGCCAGGTGCAACCCTTCCGAGCGCGAGCCGCAACTGCTCATTTGAGGTTGAGGGTCGCGGCGCCATGGCCGAAGTGTACGGCTCAGCGACCGGCTCCCAGCCCGGTCACGATCAACGCTTCGCGGATATCACCAACGCGAATGACCTGAAGATCGGGCGGACCGTCAGGCGTTCGCATCGGCGCGATGACGTGGGTGAAACCCAAACGCGCCGCTTCGGCCAGACGTCGCTCAGGGTGTGATACCTGTCGGATTTCGCCGCCGAGTCCGATCTCACCAAACACCGCAGCATCATCAGCGAGCGGACGATGGACGAGCGAAGAAGCGAGCGCGAGCGCAATGCCGAGGTCGAGCCCTGGCTCGGACACTCGAACACCACCAACGACCGAGGAGTACACGTCGAACTGGGCTGAACTGAGCCCGCCGTGTCGTGCGAGCACCGCCAGGATCATGGCGAGCCGTGAGGCATCGACGCCGGTGGTGCGCCGCGCGGGAATACCACCACCTGCGGCGTGGGTGAGCGCTTGGATCTCGATCACGACCGGCCGGCGTCCTTCGAGCGTGGGCACGACCGCTGAACCGGCGACACCGCTGCGGCGGTCAGAGAGGAAGAGGCCACTTGGATCGCCAACACCACGCAACCCGCCTTCGCTCATTTCAAAGACGCTGAGTTCGTTGGTTGAGCCGAAGCGGTGTTTGACGGCGCGCACGAGTCGCAGTGAATGATGGCGGTCACCTTCAAACGACAAGACGGTGTCAACGAGGTGTTCGAGCACGCGCGGGCCAGCGAGGTCGCCGTCTTTAGTCACGTGCCCAACGAGGACAATGGGGATGTTGCTTCGCTTGGCGATGGAGGTGAGGAACTGGGCCGAGGCGCGTACTTGGGTTACCGAACCCGGTGTTGACCCAACGGATGGGTCGTTCACCGTTTGGATGCTGTCGACGATGACCAAGGTGGGTGAGGTCGACTCGATGGCGGCGGCGATATCGCCGAGGCCCGTTTCGGCGAGGAGCCAGATACCGGGCCCAATCGCGCCGAGCCGTTCGGCGCGATGTCGCACCTGTTGGGCACTCTCCTCTGCGCAGACATACAGCACTGGGCCGTCCCATGAGCGAGCGACTTGGAGCAGCAAGGTGCTCTTGCCAATGCCCGGCTCGCCGCCCATCAGCGTCACCGATCCCGGTACGAGACCACCGGAGAGCACTTGATCGAGTTCGGCAATTCCTGTCGCTCGTGCGACGCCATCGCTCACGGCGACGTCGTTCAATCGTTGAGGTGGCCGAGCATCTGATGACACTGCACGGGCCGCACGAGGACCACCCTCGTCAACTGCGGTTCCCGACGCCACCAGTTCTTCAACGAGGGTGTTCCACTCGCCACAACCTGCGCATTGCCCAGCCCACTTGGGGTGATGGGTGCCGCATTCAGTGCAGACATGGGCGGTTCGTGTTCGACTCACCCTCACAGTCTGGCCTGTCGGTGTGGCATGGCGGATAGGGTCGCGCTCATGGCCACTCCCTTCCCGCCCTTTGACGGTTCCGCCCCCCGCCAGCAGGAGTTCTCCGCACCGCCGGAAATGGGGATCGACACAACGAAGCGCTACACCGCGACGATGGCGGTATCGATCGGCGGCGAGTCGATCGGCGAGTTGGTGATCGCTCTCGACGCGCTCAAGGCGCCGAAGACCGTGAACAGTTTCGTATTCCTCGCCTTGCACAAGTACTTCGACGGGATCATCTTCCACCGCATCATCAATGGTTTCGTCTGCCAAGGTGGCGATCCGACGGGCACCGGCCGTGGCGGTCCGGGCTACCGCTTTGAAGATGAATTGCCCAAGGCAGGGCAGTACCAACTCGGCTCGTTGGCGATGGCGAATGCAGGCCCGAATACGAACGGCAGCCAATTCTTCCTCATCAGTGGCCCGAGCGGTGTGCAGTTGCCGCCGCTCTACAGCCTGTTCGGTCAGACCGTGAAGGGTCTCGAACTCATCGAACAGATGCAAAGCGTGGCGACCGGTCCTGGTGATCGCCCCAACCAGGACGTGGTCATCGAGTCGGTGACCATCACCGTCGCCGACTGACGTCGTTAGCATTATTGGCGCCGTGCGGCGGCTCAGCATCGATCAGGCACGGCGAGTAGCGCTCGGAGCGCAGGGATTCAGCGACCCGCGTCCGACGGGCCGGGTCGATCGTCGTCACCTGCGTCGAGCGCTCGACCGTATGGGTCTCATTCAGATCGATTCGGTCAACGTGCTCGTGCGCAGCCAGGAACTTCCACTGTTTGCGCGGCTCGGACCACATCCGCGCAGCCTGATCCCGGACGCCACCCGCGATGGGGAACTCTTTGAGTACTGGGTGCATGAGGCCACTCACGCCCCCATCGAACTGCATCGATTGATGCGCTGGAAAATGGCATCGGATCATCGTTGGACGGGCGTCAACGCAGTGGTGCAACGGCGGCCGGCGCTCGTCGATGAGGTGCTGGAGCGATTGTCGACTGACGGTCCGCTGACCGCTGGCGATCTCTCCCAACGCAAGGGTCCAAAGGGGCAGTGGTGGGACTGGGATGACGGCAAAGTGGTGCTCGAATATCTCTTTTGGACCGGTCAGGTATCGGCTCGTCGACGCGATGGCGATTTCGCTCGGTTGTATGACCTGAGCGAACGATGCATTCCCGCTGAGGTGTTGGCACAGCCCACGCCAACCGAAGATGAGGCGCGTCGTGAACTCATCCTGCGTGCGGTTCGCCACCTTGGGGTCGGCACGCTCGCCGACATCGCCGACTATCACCGGCAGCGCATGACACGGATCAACGACATCGTCGCCGATCTCGTGGCTTGCGGCGACGTCGTTGAGGTGGCTGTCGACGGTTGGAGTCGGACGGCGTATGCGCTTCCTGACATGGTGGTGCCGCGTTCGGTGCACGCGACCGCGCTGCTCAGCCCGTTTGATCCGGTCGTGTGGTTTCGCGAACGCAACGAACGGCTCTTCGATTTCCATTACCGCATCGAGATCTATACCCCAGCTGCCAAGCGCCGCTACGGCTATTACGTGCTGCCGTTTCTCTGCGGAGATGAGATCGTCGGCCGATTCGATCTCAAGGCGGATCGTCAGGCACGACGGCTCGCGGTGCGGGCTTCGTGGATTGAGCCAGCCCATGACACGCGGAGCCGCCGGACCGAGATCGCTCGTGCCGCCGTCGCCGAATTGCGATCGATGGCCGAGTGGCTTGATCTCGATGATCTCGAGGTGACCGACCGCGGTGACCTCGCTGCAGAGATCAGACGCGCTGCTCGGGCCTGAGCGCCCAGCGAATGGTGCGGGTGATGAGGTCACCCGCTGGTCGAACGGCGAGGCGCTCGGTGACGGGGAACCATGGCAATCGCAGTTCGCGCCGTGCCCACAGCGGCAGCAGCGAGACCGCTGCGCCGGCGAGCAATCCATATGCCGGACGTGATGACAGCGGCAGTGGTGGTTCGATCAGCAAGTAGCGGGCTGCTTCACGAGCCGCAGGGATCGCCGACAGCTCGTGTCGGAACGATTCGAGCACCTCGGTGACCTCGGCAACGCTGGTCGGCACGGGATCAGCGCCGAGACGTCGGGCGATCTCACCTGATTCGGCGACGTAACGGTCGCGTTCATCGCCTACCAGTGGTCGCTCTCCGTAGCGATCATGTGCGGCGAGGAAACTGTCAACCTCGGCGACATGCACCCACGCCAAGAGGTGCGGATCATTCGCCTGATAGGGCTGGCCGTCAGGACCGGTGCCGGTGACCCGGTCGTGAATCGCTCGCACCTGAGCGATCGCTTTTTCGGCCATCTCAACGGTGCCAAACGATGTGGTTGCAAGGAAGTCAGCGGTTCGCTGCAACCTTCCCCATGGGTCGGCCCGATAGTCGGAGTGCTGCGCTACGCCGGTCATGGCGAGTGGATGCAGGCTCTGCAGCAGCAGTGCGCGAATGCCGCCGATGAACATTGCTGCATCGGTGTGCACACGTCGAATTGGGGCGTCAACCTCGAACCACCGCTCGCCTGGTGTGTCAAAGAGTTCAGCGGTGCGTTCGACGGCATCGTCGCCGATGACGCGACCGCGGATGCGATCGGCAAGCCACGCTCGTACCTGTTCGGCTGGTTCGATATCGGACTGAGGGACGTCCATGGGGACATCGTCGCACGCGAACTCACTACGCTCGACCTCGTGCCCGAGGAATCCGTACCCGATCAGGGTTCCCGCTGGCTTCCGCCGCGATGGGTGGTGCCAGCCGTCATCATCTTTTGGCTTGCGTCGGTGGCCACCGACGTGTTGGTGTTGAGTTGGAATCGGCTCAGCAGCCTGATCCTTCTCATCGTGTTGGCGCAGTTCTTCGCCTTGGCGGTGGAGCCGGGCGTGAACCGTCTGGTTCGATCTCGTAGTTGGAGTCGAGGTCGAGCGACGCTCGTCATCATCCTCGGTGTGCTGACGGCGATTGGTGTCTTTCTCGGGGCGATGGGGACGTTGATCGGCACGCAGATCGCCGACTTGTTGTCGAACTCAGAGACCTACATTTCCGACACGGTGATGCGTATCAACGACTGGTTTGGCACGTCGATTGATGCCGAGCAGGTGATCTCGCAGTTCAATGATCCCAACGGTGCCATCCAGCAGTTCATCGATTCGCAGCAAGGTGATGCGCTCCGGCTGACCGGGCAGGCGCTGAACGGCTTGCTCGGAGCGTTCACCGTGGTCTTGTTCACCTACTACTTGGTGGCAGATGGTCCACGGTTGCGCCGGGCGATCTGTTCACGTCTGCCGGCCGACTCGCAACGCCGAGTGCTCGACGTGTGGAACCTAGCTATCGACAAGACCGGCGGTTACTTGTACTCACGGTTGTTGTTGAGCGCCGTCTCGGCGCTGGTGCATTGGATTGTGTTCACCTCGGCAGGTGTCCGCTCTCCGGTGGCGTTGGCGCTGTTGGTGGGCTTGATCAGCCAGTTCCTGCCCGTCATCGGTACGTACATCGCCGCGGTGCTCCCGGTGCTCATCACCTTCCTTGATTCGCCAGTGCGGGCGCTGGTGGTGTTCGGGATCATCGTCGTTTATCAGCAGTTGGAGAACTACGTCATTTCTCCGCGTGTGACGGCGAGAACGATGGAGTTGCATCCTGCGCTTGCCTTTGGCGCAGCCCTTGCCGGGTTGGCGTTACTCGGGCCTGCTGGCGCGATTTTGGCGTTACCGATTGCCGCAATGCTGCAGGCGATCGGTTCGGAGATGGGTCGCCGGCACGAGGTGATCGACTCGGAGTTGACGTCGATTGCCTCCGCATCGAAACGACCGCTGCGACGGCCGCGCCGTCGATCCCAGTGATTCGTCTCGATGATGGTGGCGGCCATGAGCCGATTGCGGTGGTGGATCGCAATGGTGCTGATGAGTCGGTGCATTGTGGGTCGGCGCTCATTCGCCACGCTGACGGTTCGGTCGAGGTGCTCGCCGGCCGTGCTGATGTGGCGGTGTATCCGCGTTCGTCGCTGAAGCCGCTGCAGGCCACGGCGATGGTGCGTGCCGGTCTGCGCCTCAATGCTCGACAGTTGGCGTTGGCGTGTGCCAGCCACGACGGGTCGTTGGTGCACCTTGATGTGGTGCGTTCAACACTTGCGGTAGCCGGCCTTGACGCGAGCGCATTGCGAACAACACCGGATCTCCCGCTTGACCGTGCCGAAGCGGAGGCGTGGCTCGCGGCCGGCGGTGTGCGCGAGCCGATCGCCATGAACTGTTCGGGCAAGCACGCAGCGATGCTCGCTACCTGCGTGGCGAATGGTTGGCCGACCGAGGGCCATCTCGACCCGGATCATCCGCTGCAGCAACACATCACCTCGGTGATCGCCGATCTCGCTGGTGAACCCGTGGTGCACGTTGGTATCGATGGATGTGGTGCGCCGACACACATGATGCGTCTGTCGGCGTTAGCGACGGCGATTGGCGTGGTTGCACGTGAACAAGGCGAGGTGTTTCGGGCGATGACCGGTCATCCCACACTCGTCGGTGGCCCGTTTCGTCCGGTCACCGTGTTGATGGCAGCGGTTCCTGGTCTGATGGCCAAAGACGGCGCTGAAGGGGTGTTCGTGGCGGCGCTTGCCGATGGACCGTCGGTGGCGGTCAAGGTCGCCGACGGTGCATCGCGTGCAGCTGTCGTGGTGGCTGCGGCGCTGCTGCGCCGTGCTGGCGTCGACGTGCCTGTCGAGATCGATCACGACCTCGCGCCGGCAGCGCTCGGCGGTGGTTTTCCCGTCGGTCGGGTACGGTCGCTGCTGTGAGCGCTCCACAATTCCGAACCCTCGATGACGTCGTGTACGGCGAGGCTGTACAGGTGTCACCTCTGGTGCGTCGGGTCATCGCCGAGAATCCGTCGAAGTTCACCTATCACGGCACGGGCACCTACATCATCGGTCACGGCGATGTCGTCGTGATCGATCCGGGCCCGAAGCTTGACTCGCATCGTGACGCGCTCGCGGCAGCGTTGAAGGGCGAGACGGTCCGAGCGATTCTCGTCACCCACTGTCACAGCGATCACTCGCCGTTGTCGGCATGGCTCGCCGCGGAGTCGGGTGCGCCGACGATTGCGGTCGGTCCGCATGTCACCGCAGCCGAACCCGAGGGCATGTTCGATGGGGAGGAGGAACTCGCGGTTCCGAAAGACCCGGACGAGGTCGAGAAGGAATCCAAGGTGGAGATGGAGGAGTCAACCGATCTTGACTTCGACCCCACCGAGCGCGCCAGCGACGGCGACACCGTGTTCACGTCTCCCGGTATCACGATGCGGGCGGTCACCACGCCTGGTCATACGGCGAACCACTGTTGTTTCACCCTTGAAGAAGAGTCCACCTTGTTCACTGGCGACCACATCATGGGGTGGTCGACCACAGTCGTGTCACCGCCTGATGGTTCGATGCGCGACTACATCGATTCATTGCGCAAGGTCGCCGCTCGGGCTGATCAGATGTTGTGGCCCACACACGGACCCGGTCGTGATGATGGCGCTGAGTATTCCGCTGCATTGGTCGAGCACCGGCTGGATCGTGAGCGCCAGGTTCTGGATTTTCTCGCCGAACACGGTCCGTCAACGGTGCCGCAGATCGTGCGGGTGTTATACGCGGCGGTGAATCCACACTTGCATCGTCCGGCTGCTCGTTCGGTGTTGTCGCACCTCATCAAACTTGTTGAGGAAGAGCGGGTCACCGTCGCTGATGGCGGCCCGATCCGTATCGCTGCGACCTACGCCCGCTGATCGATTTCGGTTCGAAGGGCGATCATCGCCCGAGCAATATCGGTGAAGCGTGTCGTGAGCGGCGAGCACCCCAACCGGACGAGGTTGGGTCGGCGATAGTCGGCAATCACTCGATGTCGTTGTGCGAGCGCAGTGGTGATGTCGTCGGCTGCGGGGTGCTGTATCGCAATGTGTGCGCCGCGTTGGCTGGCATCGCGTGGGGTCACGGTGACCAAGCCGAGTCGGTCGACGAGATCGAGCCCGAAGGAGGTGAGTTCGGTTGATGTTGCGGCGAGTCGTTCAGCACCAACCTCGGCGCTGATGGCAATGCCGCACCGAGCAGCTTCGAGACCGAGGATGCCCGGTGTGCCGATCATGAGGCGCCCGACGCCATGTTTGGGTTGCCACTCGGCGTCCATGTCGAACTGGTCGTGTTGTCCAAACCAGCCTCGCAGCGGATGGTCGATCTGGTCTGCGAGGCCGGCACGAACGAACGAGAATCCAGGAGCACCGGGGCCGCCATTGAGGAACTTGTAGGTGCAGCCAACCGCCATGTCGACACCGGCTGCGGGCAGGTCAACGCCGATGGCGCCCACGGCATGGGAGAGGTCCCAGATCACGATTGCACCGTGGTCGGCAGCTCGTGCGGTGGCGCCGACGAGGTCGGCGATCCGGGCGGTCCGGTAGTCGACGAGTGAGCGCACGACGGCTGCGCAACCGGTCAGATCGAGATCGTCGAGGGTGCCTCCTGGGGGCGGCGTGCGCACACCGAGTCCGTGCTGTGCAGCGACCGCGGCGACGGCGTAGCGGTCGGTTGGAAACTCGCCGGGATCGACCACGAGATGGGTGGCATCAGGACGCAGGGCAACCGCAGCGTGGAGGAGTTGGTGCACGTTGATGGTGGTGGAGTCATGAACGACGACTTCGCCGTCGTTGGCGCCGATGAGTGGTGCAAGTTCGTTGCCAACGACGAGTGGCAGGTCGAGCCACTTGGTCCACGACCGGATCAGTCCGTCGGCCCATTCGTCGTTCATCACCTCGTGGATCCGGTGCACCGTGGCACGTGGTGTCATGCCGAGTGAGTTGCCATCGAGGTACGACAGGTCGGGATCGGGAATGACGAACCGGTCTCGATAGCCCGCGAGCGGATGAGTCGCGTCGCGAGCTGCTGCTTCGTCGAGAAGTTCCTCGGCGTCCATCAGCGTCGTGGCAGATGTGATGAGAGCACGCCGTCCGCTTCGAGACGGTCGAGTTCGTCATCACCGAGGTTGAGAAATTCGCGCAGAATCGTCCGGTTGTCTTCTCCGCGGTAACGGGGTGTGCCGTGAATGCCCACATCGGCACCATCGGAGAATCGCCATGGCGCCTGGGGAATGCGCATCTCGCCCTCGCCACGATCAGAGACCGACACGATGGCGCCGGTTTCGGCTGCCCATTCGCTGTCGGTGAACTCTCGAACCGTCCGGACCTTGCCGACCGCGAGGCTGTGTTGGGACATGATCTGTTCGTAGGTTTCCGCATCGGGTACCTGTTGTGCGTGCTCGCGGAGCATCTCGTTGATGGCATCGAGGTGCTCGGCACGGCTCGCCATGTCGGCAAAACGAGGATCGTCGATCGCGTCCTCTCGGCCGATCGCCCGCATGAAGAATTCAAAGGTGCCGGCTTCAGCAGGATGGCCGCTGACGACAACTGAGGAACCGTCGCCAACTTTGAGCACCTGGTAGTCACCCGGTTGGAAGGAGCGGATCACGCCGGCCGGAACCGGTTCATCCCACAGCGCATCGTGGGCGTGCTCGTTCACATACAACATGGTTTGCGCCATGGTGACCTCGACCCGTTGACCTCGCCCGGTGACGTGGCGTTGATTGAGCGCGGCGAGCACAGCAACGGTGAGTTCCAACGCGGTGTAGACATCGGCGTGTGAGTGCCGGTCGTTGAAGTAACGGCCGTCGCGAGCATCGCCTTGTGACCGGATGAGCCCGGTCTCGGCGCCGATCACTGGGGCGTAGGCACGTCGACGCTCCCAACGGGTACCGGTGCCATACCCATTCGATGAGGCATACACGAGTCGAGGATTGACGGCTGCGAGATCGTCGTAGCCAAGACCGAGGCGGCCCATCACATCGGGCCGGAAGTTCTCGATGAGCACATCGGCTTTGGCGACGAGGCCGAGGATCAGTTCCTTCGCCGCGGCGTTGGTCATGTCGAGGCTGATGTTGTCCTTGCCGGTGTTTTGTTGCGCGAAGTAACTCGAGATCGAGTTACGACGCGGATAACAGAACCGGGTCAGGTCGCCAGCCGGTGGTTCGATTTTGATCACCCGTGCGCCGAGATCGGAGAGCGCTCGCCCGCAGTGGGGGCCAGCGAGAACACGGGAGAAGTCGAGGACGACGATGCCGTCGAGCGGGGCGGTCATCCCCGCATTGTGTCAGCCGAAGACGCCGGCGGTGATGGCGAAGGGAACGTCGGCCCCTGCCATCGACCATGCGACGATGAGCAACCCGCCGATGATGGCGAGGTTCTTCATGAACATGATCTGATCGATCTGACGTGCTTGCGGGTCTTCGATCGTCCAGAAGTTGTGCATCGTGATTGACATGATGAGCAGCAGCAGCGCCGAGAGCAATGCCGCAAGATCGCCCCAGATACCGAGAATCACGCCAGCTGCGCCGAGGAGCAGGAGCACTCCCGACAGTCGAACGGCGAGTTGCGGTGAGGGAATTTTCTTGTATTGGGCATAACCGACCATGCCGTCTTGGGTGAGGTGTCCGATGCCGGAACCAACGAAGACGAGGACGAGGAGGATGCGGCCGAGAAGGAAGATGATGTCGCTCATGCCCGAAGGCTAGACATGGCTCCCGTCAGCGGTTGGTGATGCTGGCGAACACCGGCGGCACTGGACGCCACGGGTCGGTGGGGTCAGTGATGGCACGCCAGACGCGTTCGGGTGTGCACGGCATGTCGATGTGACGCACGCCGAGGTGACTGACGGCGTCGATGACGGCATTTTGGATTGCTGGTGTGCCACCAATTGTGGCGGCTTCACCGATGCCTTTTGCCCCGAGAGGGTTGTTCGGTGATGGCGTCTCGGTGGAGTGCACCTCGAATGACGGCATCTCGGCGGCTGATGGCACGGCGTAGTCAGCGAAGTTGCTGGTGATGGGGTTGCCATCGGGGTCGTATCGCATCTCTTCGTAGAGGGCTTGGCCAACTGCTGATGCGAGACCGCCATGCTGTTGTCCTTCGACGATGATCGGGTTGAGCACCGTGCCGCAGTCGTCGACGGCGATGTGGCGAATGAGGGTGGCCTTGCCAGTTTCGGTGTCAACCTCGACCACGGCGACGTGGGCCCCAAAGGGAAAGGTCGCCCCCGGCTGCACGAATACGTGGTCGGCGTTGAGGGTCGCACCGTCGCTCTCGGCGGTTTGCGCGAGGGCGGCCCACTCAACGCCATTCGCTGGCACACCCGCGACGTGGAAGGAGCCGCCAGCGGTGTCGAGCACGATGTCAGCCGGATCGGCTTCGAGGTGTCGTGCGGCGATTTCGCGGGCGCGCTCGATCACCGCGTCGGTGGCGCCGACAACGGCCGACCCGGCAAGTTGCAGCGACCGGGAACCGCCGGTGCCGCCGCCGCGTGGCACGAGGTCAGTATCACCATCAACGTGAGTGATGCGGTCGATCGGGATACCGGTGGCGTTCGCGACGAGCATCGCGTAGCTCGTGGCGTGGCCTTGACCGTGGGCTGCGGTGCCAACGGCGACGGTTGCCGATCCGTCGCCATGAACCGTGACCGCTGCGTATTCCTCTGGTCCACCACCTGCGGTGATCTCGACGTAGCACGCCACGCCGATGCCGAGTTGCAGCCGGTCGCCTCCGTCGCGCCGCCGCTGTTGTTCATGACGCAAGGCGTCGTAATCGGCGAGTGCTGCGACCGTGTCGAGCACGTGGGTGTAGCGACCTGAGTCGTAGGTGACCCCAGTGTGCGTGCGATGGGGGAACGCGTCGTCGGGCAACAGGTTGCGGCGGCGCAGCTCGATTGGGTCAATGCCGAGTTCGCGAGCGGCTTGATCCATGAGCCGTTCGATCATGGCGGTTGCTTCGGGCCGTCCTGCCCCTCGATAGGCCCCGACCGGCGTGGTGTTGGTTGCGGTCGACACGGCGTGCACCTGGAAGTTGGGAACGCGATAGTTGCCCGCTGCCATTCGCCGTGTGCCGCCGACAAGCGCAGCACCGATCGTGGGATAGGCGCCTGCGTCGCCGAGCACATGGCAGCGCAGACCAGTGAGTTGCCCATCATCGTTGAATCCGGCTTCTGCCCATTGGATCTGGTCACGGCCGTGGGGCATGCCGAGCATGTCGGCAGAACGGGTGGGCACCCAAAGAACCGGGCGATTGAGGTGCCGTGCGACCGCGGCGATGGCAGTGAACTCATGATGAAGGCCGGCTTTCCCACCGAACCCTCCGCCGACCTGTGGTGTTCGGACGCGTACGTCGGCTTCCTCCATGCCAAGCGCTGCTGCGAGTTGACTCCGCAGGAGGTGGGGCATCTGGTTGGATGCCCACAGTGTGAGCCGACCGTCGCTTGTTGGTTCGGCAAGGCAGGCGTCAGGCTCCATCGAGGCGACCACCACACGCTGGTTGACATAGGTGCCGCGGACGACGATGGTCGACATCTCCTCAAGGTTGATGGGCGCATCGCTGACCTCGACGAAGGCCACGGTGCCGTCTGCCGGGTTGAGCACGGCTGGCTCGGGATCGATATCGGCCCACACGAGTTGCGCTGCGTCGGCCGCTGCAGCGGGGTGATCGGCGATCACGAGAGCGATCGGGTCGCCGACGTAGCTGACTCGGTCGACGGCGATGGGATGTCGAGCGAACGAGTCGCCGATTTTGACGAATCCGTGATGTGCCGCAATACCGATGTTGTCGAGCAGGTCTCGGCCGGTGATCACCTGAACGACGCCGGGCACGGCCGCTGCGTCATCGATGTGCACCTCGCCGAGGCGTCCGTTGGCGAGGGGTGAGGGAACGAACACGGCGTGGAGCACCGCATCGACCGCGTAGCCAGGGAGGTCAGCGGTGTAGTGGGCGTCACCGATCAGCAGCGCAGGGTCTTCTCGGCGGGTCACCCTTGTGCCGAGAATCGAGCCATGGATCGCGTCATCGGGCATGTCGTGACCGTAGTGTGCTCGTCGTGCGTCGGCCGGTCCCTGTGTATATCGGCGCGCTGCTCGTTATTGGATTGACGATGACCGTGATCGGTCCTGCATTGACCGAGTTGCGTGATCGCACGGGTTCATCGATTGGTGCCATTGGGTCACTCTTCGTTGCGTCGTCGATCGGTTTCATGTCGGGTTCGGCACTCGGTGGTCGGCTGTATGACCGTTTGCACGGTCATCAGGTGTTGGCCGTCGGTTTGGTGTTGCTGGGCCTTGGGGTGTTGACGATTCCGCATGCACGTTCGCTCGTGGTGCTGTTTGCGATCTTCGTCGTGATCGGTCTTGCGGGTGCCATCGTCGAGGTTGGTTCCAACACGCTTGTCATGTGGCAACGCGATGCCGACGTTGGGCGATCGATGAATCTCTTGCACTTCGCGTTCGGCGTCGGTGCACTGATCACCCCTGTCTTGACCCGTGTTGGTTTGTCGGTGATCACCACCGTCGGAGCACTCGCGGCAGGTCTCGTTGCCCTTGCCGCACTGGTGACGCCGGTGCCGACGATGCCAGCCGTTGCTCGTGAGGAGCAGACCGGTTCAACGAAGCGTTTGCTGGTGATCTGCTCAATGTTTTTTGTGCTCTACGTGGGTTTGGAAGTCGGCTTTGCCGGCTGGATCTTGACCTACGCCGAAGAGATCGATTTCTCGGAGCGCGATGCCACCCTGGTCACGTCGGTGTTCTGGGCGGTGTTCATGGCGGGACGCTTGTTGTCGGCGTTGGTGGTGAATCGGGTCCGCCCGAAGGTGGTGATGATCGCGTCGAGCATCCTGATGGTGGCCGCAGCGATCGTGTTGGTGGTGGGGGCGGGTGCTGCGCCTGCCGTCTGGGTCGGCACGGCAATGATGGGACTCGCCACTGCACCACAATTCCCGGTGATGCTCGCCTATCTCGAGCGACGGATGCACCTCACGGGATCGGATAATTCGTGGTTCGTCGGGGCAGCCGGTTTTGGCGGCCTCGTCTTTCCTTTTGTCACCGGCCAGGTCGTCGACGCGGTCGGCGTCGGGTCATACCCGTGGGTGGTGTTGGTGATGTCGGTCGCGACCGTTGGCGCATTCGCCAAGGTCAATCGCACCTTTGGTGGCTGAGTCAGTCGTTGTGGCTGTTGCTGTTGGCAATGACGCGAGCAGCGACCACCGGCAGCATCTTCACCGCAACCATGGGTGCTTCTTCAAGCATGCCGCCAAATGAGCGACCGTCGAGGTGCAACACACTCACGTCGGTCTTAGCGGTGACGGTGGCGTCACGGCGGGCGTGGGTCAACAGAGCCATTTCGCCGGCGAAACCACCGGGTCCGATGTCGGCGACATGCTGACCGCCACGCGTCACCTCGAGGGTGCCGGAGATCACGACGAACATCTCATGAGCGCTCGCACCTTCGGTGATGATGGTGGAGCCTTGTTTGATGTCGAGTTCGGTGGTGATGGCGGCGACGGCATCGAGCTCGTCGGCGTCGAGGTCGGCGAAGAGCGGAACCGACTTCAGGTGGTCGTGGTACGCGTGAGCCATTGTTGCTGTCCCCCAGATCAAGCCCGTTGGTGCGGGCACCCGTCACTGGCGACACCATAGTGCGTGCGAACATGGGGCCAATGTCCGGAGCATCGCTGTTC
Organism: Actinomycetota bacterium; assembly: GCA_029978335.1. Lineage (GTDB taxonomy): Bacteria > Actinomycetota > Acidimicrobiia > Acidimicrobiales > Ilumatobacteraceae > Casp-actino5. The sequence goes on along the minus strand of JAPOJQ010000039.1, from coordinate 560 downwards.
GACCGTGTGGTGATGGTCGATTGGAGCGCGAACTCGACACCTAAGCGTGGCCGAGATTCGATCTGGATCGGTGACTCTCGCTCGCCCGTGGCGGTCAATCCATCGACGCGTTTGGCGGCGATGGCGCTGATTCATTCGGTGTGCGCCGAGTCGGTTGATGAGCGGGTGTTGATCGGGTTTGATTTCTCGTTCGGTTATCCGGCGGGCTTTGCCGAGGCATTAACGGGTTCGTCGGCGTGGTCGGCGCTGTGGTCGTGGATGGCGGCACACATCACCGACGATGACCGCAACAGCAACAATCGCCTCGATGTGGCCGCAATCGTGAACGATCGTTTGCAGTCATCCGGTTTGGGTTCACCGTTTTGGGGTTATCCGGGCGCAACTCGCCGCGATGGTCTTGGTCGTTCTCGTCCGTCGACGTATGCACCATTCGATGCGTTCCGGCTTGCTGAGCATCGGGTGCGTGCCGCGGGTCATCGTCCGTTCTCGGCCTGGCAGTTGGCGTATCCGGGAAGTGTGGGCAGCCAGATGATGCTCGGCATGCGTGCGCTCGAGCTGTT
>JAPOJQ010000050.1 GCA_029978335.1 Actinomycetota bacterium | reverse complement strand
GCGTCAAGAACTGTGTGAATTAAATGGTTTGAGGCGCCGCTACTGACCGCTAGCGAACTCGTCGATAGGTTTCCTAAACCGCAGGTCGCAGGTTCGAGTCCTGCCGGGGGCGCTCTTACTGCTCGGCGTTGAGACCCGCCAGGATCAGCATCATCAATCGCTGGAAGAGAGCGACCGCATCTCGGTCGTCCTTGGTCGGGCGAAGGGTGGAGCTAAACACGTCGCCAAACACGTGGTAGCCACCCACGAGCAGTAGGACCAACGAGGCGAGTGGTCGTAACTCGGGCAGGCTCTGGCCGCTGATCTCGCTTGCCCGTTGCTCGATCACGCCAAGTGCTGGCTGACCCTCAACCAGTGCTCGCTGAGGATCGAGGCCATCGTTGAGCAATGCCGCGAGGAGTCGCCAAAACGTGGCAGTTGCCTCATGCTCAAGCGCCACTCCAGCTGTGCCATGTTCGGAGAGGGCGGCCGTCACCTCGCCGGCCAGCGAATGCAATACAGCGGTGAACAATCCGAGTTTCCCGCCGAAGTAATGGGTGATGAGCCCGTGATTACATCCGGCCAGATCAGCAACCTCGCGAACGCGAATTGCGGAGTACGGGCGAGTTGCGACGAGCGAGCGGGCAACCTCAATGAGCGCCCGCTCAGTTCGTTCGCGGTGTCGGACGAGGTTCTCGGTCGGTTTGACCATGCTCAACAACTGTATCCCACTTGATTTATCCACTTGATAATTGAATTATCCAACTGATAAGACTGCGTGATGTCATCAGCGACCACCTCAGCAAAGACGACCTTCGCGGCGGTGCTCGCCCTCGGGTTCACGGCGGTACTGGCGCTATTCGTGGCATCACTCGGCGACGATGACGACCGTCCAACCGTCGAGGCATCAGATGTCTCGTGGCTCTACTCCCAAACAGCCGACAGCGCTGAACTCGATGACCTGGGCGACGGCAACTACCAGCTCATCCTGCGTGACATCGACGCGCACACGATTCAGTTCTCTGATCGACCCGATCGGCTCGTCGAGATCATCGACACGGCGCGCTTCGTTCATGTGTGGGACGACCTGTTCGCCACCAGCGCACCGAACGCCGTACTCATCGAGCACGAACCATCTGGTGAGACCGACTCCCTCGTCGTCGTACTCGAGAACCCTGACTACGACCTTGCGGCTCGAACCCTCACCTACGACGTCCGACTCCTCGCTGATGAAAAGCACCCCGAGCGTCTCGTCGCGCTCGTTGACCATCACGTTCGACCCCCCGTCGCCATGCGAGCCGTCAGCCTCTTCATCGACTCGGTGCAAGACGCCTCCGGTGGCACGGGAATCGACCCTGCCACCATCGCTGGTCCGGCTGCCCAGATGCTCCTCGATCAACTCGCCGGCTCCGATCTCGGTGGCGGCGTGCATCTCGAGAGCGCCAACGTCGACTACAGCCCAGCCGACGGCACTATCACGGGCAATGCCATCATCACGTTTGATACGGCAGGCTTCAGACTTGACGTCGACATCGAACTCACCGATGCCGACAACTGGTCACTGACCACCAGCGTCGTCAACGCAGCCACGTGGACGCCGGCGAACCTGCCGAGCCTCACCATCGACCCATCGACGCTTTCAGGCACGATCTCGATGACCGTCGGGGCCGTCAGCTACGACATCGTCGGCACCACCCACACGTGGAACCTCGGCAACGGGGTCACGTACGTGTCGACACCCGAACTCACTGCTGACTGCCCGCTGGAAGAGTCACAGTGCCCGATTGGCGTCGACGGACCCTACATGGCGATGAACGGGACACTTTCGATGGTCGGAGTGCCGAACGAGCTGGCGATGACTGGCGCCATCACCACCGACGGAGAGTGGGCTCGCCTCGACGGCTCCGCGGGTGACGTCACATTCGACGGCTACGGCATCACCGACACCGCGCTCACCATCTGGCACGGACAACGCTCAGACAGCTATGACCCCGAGATGAGCCTGCCAAGCTTGGCGTCGCTCAACAACGGCGTCGACATTGAGTTCTGCGGTGGCTTCTCACTCCCGATACCAGGACATGCCAACAAGGCAACCGACGGCTGTGCACGGTGGTCCGAAGCTGGTGTCATCCTCGGCCAGATCGGCGTTGGTATCGACGTCTCCGGATCCCTCCCCGCAACGGGAACCGCTGCCGATGCATCGGCAGCCGTAGCAGGGGCCGTCTGGAGCAACATCGCCGATGCAACCCTTGCAGCGTTGCCGAGCGGCGACGCGATCATGAGCGGGGTCCACGACGCGATCGAGAGCCAAACGATCTCGCTCGCTGGCACCGCGACCCTTCCCGGGGTCGTTGCCGACGCTCTCAACGTTGATCTTGGTGCTGCTGACTCGTTCACCTTCGACGTGACTGGTTCGATCTCCGTCAATGCCTTGAGCCTCAGCGCTCAGGTCCCAGCGAACATCAGCATCGGCTCGGATCCGTTCAAGACGAATGTTCGTTCAGTCACAGCCACGATCGAGGCCAAGAAGGGCTCCGGCGCATCGTTCTCGCTCGGCACCCAAGGAGTCGCCACGATCGGGTACCAGCCGAAGACCCGTCAGGTGGCGACATCGGTCGAACTCACCGCGGCGACACCACCCGCTGTCGGCATGTCACTGTCGGTGACGGCGACGGGCACGCCGAGCAATTCCGACACTGGCGGCAACGGATTGACCAGTGCCCAGCGGCTGTCCGATCCCAAGCACGCGCAATACGTCTGGCCCGACCAGTTCGGTATCGGCGGCATGAACCTCTGGAGCCTTACCGCTCAGATCGCCTACGAGGACGGTTCACCTTCCATCGGATACACGAGCACGACGTATCTCGACCCCAACGGATCAGACACCGGATCAGTCATCGTGTGCGATGGCAACTGCGACGCGGGTGACTGGCTCGTGGGCAACTTGGCGCTCAACCTGTCGTACACCGATCCGTGCTTCGCGTACTCATTCACCAGCGGTTCAGGAACCTCGGGGTTGGGCATCGACGGCGGCACGTTGATGGTCGACACCTTCCAAGTCGGCGTGGCCCCATCAGGGTGTTCCATCCGGACCGGGTCGACCACCCAGAGCCTCCCGGCCGGATTTGCCGGCTTCCAATTCGAAGCCGCCTTCGGCTCTGCCACCATTGATGTTGCGACGCAACTCAGTGTTGACGGATTCATCTTTGAGGCTGAACTCGACAATCTCACACTCGCTGGTGTCACCTACGAGGAGGTCGACCTATCGATCACCATCAACGACGGCGGCAGCGATCTCGTATTCACCTCCGTACTCGACTCGGGAATGGGCAACATGAGCATCACGTCGGAATTCGAAACCGACGACGAGAGCACCACCCAACGCATCGACGCGTCACTCACCGACTGGTCATGGTCGGCGGGAGGCGTCGACATCGAGTCACTCACTTTCACCGAATCTGCGACGATCCCCCTGACCGCTGAGGGCTGCGCCTCATTCGGAGCTGGAATCGACGGCTCGATCACGGTGGCCGGGAACAGCCTCACGTTCAGCGCCCCGACCGGTGAGAGCGATTCAGACGGTTCCACGCTCACGATCACCTGTGACGGCGTTCAGAACCTCTCGCTTGATGTCGAGTACGCCCATGTTGGTAAGGCCGGCACGGTGACCGAACAACTGGTGCTCGAGTATCCCAACGCCGACGGCAACTTCTATGGAGAGACTGAGTTCAGCTACAAGAACCACTTCTCGAAGAGGTACAGCGGCAGGACATTCTCAAAGGATGTGACCATCTCCATCGGCATGGCGATCACCATCGATCCGTCAGGGGACGCCGGGGACGATGTCTTCGAATTCTGGGGTGGATTCGACGCCGACCGTGTGAGTGGCGATCTTGACTGTGTGGTGTCCACCTCTGACTTCACCTGTTCAGGGAAGTTGCGCCTCAACCCGTCATGGGCAGGCGTCTATCACCACACGTGGGACAACCTGTGATCCGGACGAATCGCTGAATCCACGATGTTGAGCAGTCTCCGCACATTCATTTCGAAGACGAACCTCACCGGTTTGGCCATCGCAGTGGCCATCGGCGCCGCGCTCAAGACTGTGGTGGACGAGTTCGCTGGTGACGGTGACGGCCACGGCATCGTCGGCGGTTTCATCGCAGCGATGATCGGAGGTGTTGAGGGTGACCTCAACGACGCCGGTGTATCCATCAACGGCAGCCAGATACCGGTCGGGGCATTTGTCGTGTCGTTGATCAATTTCGCCGTCATGATCCTTGCCGTGTTCGCTGTGGCCGTGATGTTGCGGGTGCACAAGCCCGGCAGATCACCTGAGGACGATGCGCCGACGAGCGAGCAGCTCCTAGCAGAAATCCTCGCTGAACTGCGGCGAGTCGACGACGACAGGTGAGTCGGCTCTGATCATCGGGCATGGGTAAGTTGCGAAAATGGGACAACCCGAGTCAGAGACACTCGTCATTCAGCATTGGATAGCGGCCACACCAGAACAGGCGTGGCACGCGTGGACCACGCCTGAGTTGTTCCACCAGTTCTTCAGCCCCGACGGCCTGCACATCCCGCTCGAGTCCGTGGTGATCGAGCCTTGGGCCGGTGGACGTTTCGAATGCACGATGGTGTTCGATGAAACTGGTCAGGCCAACGAGAACAAGGGCGTGTTGACCGAGGTAGAGGCACCGCATCGGATTGTGGGGGAGGAGCCGTCCATCGGCTTCCGGTCGGTACAGACCTTCACCACCGATGGGGATGGCACCTTGATCAGAGTTGAGCAGTCAGGGCTGCCCGCCGAGCTGATCGGTAACGCTGAGGTGCACGCGGCGTTTCGGTCGAGTTATCGCAAGCTCGGCCGCCTACTCGGTGCAGCCACCGAGGAACGTGAGTGTCGCTGAGCGGTTCGAGGCGTCGTCTGTGAGCACTTGTTGCTCGTGAGACTGATCAGTCGAGCACGCGGATGATGACCGGAGTGATCGTGTCGGTCGCCTCCAGGTCGAGAACGACGTCTATCCGCCATCGTCCGGACGCGAGTTCCGCTGGCATTGGTACGTCGATCTCGACCGAATCACGGATGAAATCAGTCTCGGCAAGGAACATCCCATTGACCAGCGACGCCGTCCGACACGAATCCTTCACCGTCGTGTGGGTGATGAATGGCGCATCGATGCTGAGTGGATCGAGATTGATCCGCTCAGCAGGAGTGACGGGTGACGAGTTGGAATCCACACGAGTCATGACGATCTGAACCTCGGAGGTAGGAAGGTTCGCGCCGTCGAGCAGCGCAAGCTTGGTCACGCCGAGACACGTCGTTCGCGAGGCACGCTCGACCTCGGGTTCATCCTCGGCCGAAACGGTGGTTCCTGGCGGCGGACCAAAGTCACCGAGTGCACGTGTCGAGAGGACGAACGTCATCGTGATCGTGCCGCCTCGCTCGACATCAGGTGCAGCGCCGATGACCGCTGTCGTCACCGACGACCCACTGGAACTGACATAGGTGGCTGGTCCTGGATCCCCAGGTGGAAGTGGTGCAGCGTCATCCGTCGACCACCACACCGCCACCCCGCCGATAACTGCCACAAGGGTGATAACGACAGACGACCACCACCACCGGCGCGGCCGCTGAGCGGTACGAGGAGCGGAATGCCCTGATCGGCGAGACGCATCGAGTGGCTCTCGCCGCACTGCAAAGTGCAGGTCCTCGATCGGTATCGGGAGGCCGAAGTCGATCTCAGCAACCGCACTCTGGGATGTTGCATCCTGTCGCAGCGGTGCCATCGCAAGCGGTGGACCCGACACGTCAGTCGACACGGTGACCCAACGGCCGACGTCATCCGTGCCGGGAATACGCACTCTGAGCGTGCCGCGCTCAACCCTCACATCGAGATCCCGGGCACCTGGTCGAGGAATGACGTACGTCCGTCCCGTCGACGTATCCAACAGTCCGCCGCCGGTCGACTCGACAGGGATCGAGGAGACAGTGACCACCATGTCGACATCGACGGGATCCATCGACACCATGAGGTCAGCCACCTCGGGGCCAAAGACCGTGCGGATTGTGGCCAGCTCGACGGAGGTCAGTTCGGCAATGTCGATGATCACCTCAACCGGCATGCCGGACCAGTCGCGACCGATCATCACTGCGCCGGATCCCTCAAGTTCGCCGGTGCCGCTGGCCTCCTCGAACGCAATCTCCCAGCGCTCGGCAGTCGAGTCGAACATGACACGGACATTCCGAGGATTCGGTGTCGACGTCGTCACGATGCCCTCCCCTCGAGTTCGGTCATCGCCGCAGTGATGAGCGCGATCACGCACCGTCCGCACCTCGACTTGCGTTGCTCGCGCGCCGACTGCGAACTCGGCATCTTTGGGTCAACTCGCTCCAGCGCAGCATTCAACATCTGGTCGATCCATCGTCGTCCGCGCTCGGCGCCCGGTTCATCGTTGAGCACCATGTGCAGCAGCGCCAGCGCCGCAGCCGCCACAACGTCATTGCTGCAGCCTCGGCAATGAGGCATGTCACCAACGAGCAGCGCCACCTGGTTCAACAACTGCTCCACCAACACCCGCTCATTCGACGCGTCGTCACTGCCTGCTGCTGTAGCGCGAATGTCCAAGTCAGCCGGGTTGAGCGTCACCTCGTTGCGCCGACTCTGGCGTCGCACACGGTCTCGAGCCAGGTTGTCGAGCACCCGCGCACCGTACCGGGCTGCGTCACGGGAGTCGTCCATGGTTTCGAGCAACGGTCGGTCTGAGTCGAACGACCGATTGATGCGTAGCCACGCATCGTGGAGGAGGTCGTCAGGGTCGTCGGTGAGACCGCGTCGACGTAGGAGTCGTGACGCTGTCATGCGAGCGTCGTCGGACGCGAGCCACCCATGAATGAGTTCCCCCTGCGCCCGGCGGCGCCGGTCATCAGGTGATGTCGGTGGCATGTCGCCCCGAGCGGATTCCCACCTCAGAGATTCTGACATGGACTGATCAACCCAAATGACGTGCGGCGCCCGTCTGGCTTGTCTCCTCAGTCGCTGAACCAGCCGGAGGCGTCGATGAGGAGGTGGGCGGTGCCGTAGTTGTGGATGCAGATGGTGCCGGTGTCGGACACGGGTGCGATGACGGCGTTGGGGATGGTTTGTCCGGTGACGTAGTTGAGGTTGGATGCGTCGGGTCGTGTGCCGCATGGGTAGACCGTGAGGTAGCCGCCGTAGTCGTTGGTTTCGCCGTCGACGATGGTGACGTTGAGTGCGACGGCGCTGATGCCGGTGGCGGGGAGTCCGCTCGGGGTGCCGTTGATGGTGGTGGCGTTGTTGATGGTGAGTTCCATCGCTGTGCCGGTGCCGTCGAGTTCACCGAATTTGGTCGGGTTGGTGCCTTTGCGGGTGTCGACCAGACGAGCCGGTGTGATCTCGTTGAAGGCCGCCCCGACCGAATCATCGAGCGCAGCAAGCACTGCGGCGGGGACGTCGACGAGTTCTGGGATCGCATCGATCTCGTCGGGCCTGGCATCGGTCCCATCGTCGGCTTCGAGTGGCAACAAGCGGCCAGCGGACAGCGAGATGGCGGCGATTAGCGACGCGCCGACGAGGAGTCGTCCGGGCAGTGTGTGATTGAACTTGGTCGATGTGGTCACGATCTTCTCCTCACTCGTCTCCGGCCGGCATGACGACGGCCGCAACTGCGAAATAGGGGGGTGACAGGGTCACGCCGTCGTCGAGATTGGTCACGTCCGCAATGCCGACGCCGTATCCGGTACCGAGGCCCGCATCTGCCCAGTCGGCGGTGTCAACGGTGAGGCTGATCCCGACTGGAGTCGGTCGGCCATCGACGAATCGGATCGGGGTGACCTCCCACACACCTGCGGGAACATCGTCGATGAAGACGAGGCCAGCGATACCCGTCACCGTTGCGGTGCATCCGGATGCGATCTCCTCATCGCCTTCAGTGAGCACGATGCACCCTTCGTCGTCCTGGAGCGGTGTGCCATCGGACTCATGCATGCTCACGACATAGGAACGCGTAGTGCCGTCACTGACGCTCTCCTCTTCTGACGGTGGCTGGGCATCGGGATCGGGGATGACGACAACCCATGTCTCGTCGTAGCGACCCATGAACTCGACGTCATCAGCCAGTTGACTCACATCGGCGATACCTGACGCATGTGACGTGATCGGTCCCTCGGTCTGGTCCGCGTCGACGGTGATCGTTCCCAAGTTGATCGGCTCACCAACGATCTCGCCGGTGTCGGCATCAGTGACCCATCCGACCACTTCGTAGTCGCCGGCGATCACTCTCTGGAGAACGACGACACCGGGGATGTCGTTGACTGTGGCTGTGCACGAACTCGCCAACACCTCATCGTCGGTCTCACCTGAAACGACCAGCGAGAAGCAGGCCCGGTCGTCATCCCATGGCGTGCCGAACTGGTCGGTGACCGCCACTGCATACGGCATCGGCTGCCAGGGCTCCACGAGCGTGTCTCCCGTCGGGATGACCCCGTCGGCAAGGTCAAGGGTGCCACCACCGACGAGCCACCAGCGGTAGCCCTCTGAACCGTTGAAATACAGGAACACTTTGTAACGACGTCCCTCCACGAGCCCCGTGAAGCGAGTCGTCCACGTTGCCGCGTCGGCGTCGAGCACCGCCGCACCTCCGAACCAATTCCCGAATTCGTCGGTAACGACAACACGAGCACCGTCGCGGAACCCTTCGGGAACATCGGTGACCCGAACGCCGAGTTGCTTTGCATCGCGCAGCACCACATCGAGATCGGTGCGGTCCACGCCGTCGGTTGTGTCGATGACGCTGGCTTGTGCACGGTTCTCGGCTCGAGTTTCGCCCTCGGCGTACCACTCGGCCGCGAAACGCACTTGCATCTCGAGTTCACCCGAATCGATCTCAAAGCTCGTTCGGTCATTGATCCTCAGGCGGTAGCTCGCCTCGGGAAGGCGAACCGCCCAGTCACCGGGCCCCGTCCGGTTACCTCGGGTGCCGAAGCCACCATCTCTGGGATCGTCGGGGGTGCCGCCATTGGCGCACACGCTGATCACCCACGACAATTCGTCACCCGTGCCGGTGAAGATCTCGACACATGGGCTCGCGATGTCGCCACCGCTGTAGTACGACGTGGGGTCGAGTGGTGCTGACCCGTCACCGTCTTCTTTCTCGATGGTTCCCGAGAGGAGCACCCCGGTGTCGTCGAGCTCGATCTCGAAGGTGGGTGGTGTGCCGCCATTCGAATCGGTGTCGGGAATGAGGAAATCTGTTGCATCACGGAATGTCTCGCCCGAGTCGAGTTCGCGGAAGCCGGGCTGCGTCCACCAGCGGCTCGTGACCGTTCCAGTGAATTCAACGATGGAAAGGCGGGCCCGGTACCAGGGTTCGACACCGAATGGCTCGTCCTGATCGAGCGACGCGTCAGCACGTGGTCGGGGAAAGGCCGGCTCGACCACTGCAAGCATGCGCCCATCCGTGTCCGGATCGGAGGCGAGGGTGCCGCCTGTCTCATTTGAGATCCACTCGAGTTGCAGGTCGAGCCCATCCCAATCATCGAGATTCGTGATGTCGACGCAGAACGCGACGGGCACGGTCACGCTGAACACCGTGGTCGTCGTGGGGCAGGCCGTGGCGGGGCTAACAGCTCCGATGACGGTCACCGATTCGTTGTCATCGACCGCTGTCCAGTTGAGATCCTCAGGTGGGCCTGAATCATTCGTCGCCTCGACGGCAATGGTGTAACTCCCCGCACTGAGGCCCGTGAGCGTCATCGAAGCGGACTCGGTGCGCGGCCAGCCCACCCACCGTGTGACCTGTCCGGTGGGTGATGCCTGGGAATCGCTGCCCGTCCACCACGTGATCCGGTTGCCGTTGGTTCCATCTGCGATGGGCCAACTCAGGTGGATCATCCCTGGCGCGTCGCTCGAAACGGTCGCAGTGAACTGCTCAGCAGCCAGCGACGAGCGTGTTGTCGAGACGAACCCGATCGTGAGAATCACGATGCTGATGAGAACGCAACGGGAGAAGTGATTGAGACGTCGTGAGGTGTCCATCAGCGCGTATCAACGCCGCGGGGTTGGATTCATGACACGGGGAGCAATGTGCGGTCAACTACCGGCGAGATCGCTCTCGGGCAGCGACCACGTTGCCGATCCGGTTGGACCAAGCACATAGGCCGTCACGGAGTACTCGTCGGATTGTTCCGACCGACGATCGGTGCATGAGACGACACCGTTCGTGATGACTGGGATGTCGCCGTCCTGACAGGTGGACTCGACCGTGCCGTCGCGATGGCGCGTCACGATGTATCGAACCTCTGCACCGCTTGAGATCGTGACCCCAGACCAGGTGAGTCGGTTGTTGCGACCCCGTCGCTCGACGGTTGGCGTGGGTGACACCGACGTATCGAAAGCTGCAGCTGAGATCGTCGCCGTCGCCGGCGGTGCTGACCCTACGAACAGCGCGTTCGGCAGGATCAGCACCGATGCAGCGATCAACCCCAGATGATCGACTCGCACACCCTGCCCGCAACGCATGCGCCAATGGGCTGGTTGTCGCTCTGCACGGCATGGAACGTGAGGGTCACACTCACCGAGCCACCTTGAAGTGCGTTCGGCGCTGCAGTCGGCAGTAGGTGGTTGAGGTCGAAGCGCACGCCATCACCTTGGGATGCCGGCGTTGCCGACACAAGAAGATCTTCGACCGACGTGCCAGCGATGATGGTGGTTGCCGATCCTTCTGCGTCGACGTATTCAACGCCATCAACGAATTCGATGCCGTCCGCGTTGGTGAGCAGCATCTGGAAGCCATCGCTGTCACCGGTGTAGAGCGACGGGCTGCCACCCTCCACGAGTACGTCAACCGCAAGCCAGGCCGGCGCGTCACCGGTATACGTCACGTCGTAGACGCAGGTGTCGAGATCGTTCGACCCGCCTGACCAGCCCGCTGACGAATCGCCGGGCATCACTTGAGCAACCTCGCAGGTCACCGACTCGGATCCGAGTCCGACGGTGACGGTGCCGGCGGTGAACGTGTTGGCGTTGCTCGTCTCCGAGTCGCTGAACAGTGCTGTGGTCATTCCGATTGTCAGTGCAGCACTGGCAGTGAGGGCAGCGAGTCCGGCAGCACCCCGTAACGCGAGTGTTCGTGTGATGGTCATGCAGATTCTCCTCTGAGTCGTAACCGATGTGATGGGCGGACCGTGGCGCGATCGGCGGCATGAGCGATCGCGAGCGATAGATGGGCGAACATCGCACCAAGGGCGATGAGCAGCGGAGTCGACGGTGTCGTCAACGACGCGACCAAGCGGCCAGCCGCAGGGATGCGTAGCGCCTGGCGTGCAACCACGTCGTCGCTGCCCACCGGTTCGCGATCGGGGGATCGGTTCGCATCACCGGCGGTGACAAACACACGGTCACCGTGTACACCGACCGCGATGGCGTTCACCCGGTGAGTCACCACCACCGCCGACTCCTCGTTCGGCCGGAAGATGATCACGTCGCCGACGTCGATCGTTGACGGATCGACCTCGGTGGTGACGATCGCATCGCCGACCTGGAGCGCCGGGGCCATCGAACCCGAGGTGACGGCCAACACCGACGAGCCGAACATCACCTGTGCAGCGAGCACGGCGATGATCAATGCGACTACCACACCGAGGCATGCATCGCTGGTCGCGCAGAGTGCCTTGAGAAGCTGATGTCGACGCACGTCGATGAGTGAACGGCATCTTCCCCCTGCGAGCGATGGGGTTTCGTACCCGCTTCGTGAGTGTTCTGCGTTCTCGTTCCTTGACCACGCGTACCGTCCCCGGCGGCACG
>JAPOJQ010000005.1 GCA_029978335.1 Actinomycetota bacterium | reverse complement strand
TTCGTCGACGTGGTGTCGACGATGAGCGACCCCACGCTGCCTCTCACCGTCACTGAATGGGAGGAATGGGGAGATCCGCGCCGTGAGCCCTATGCCAGCTACATCGAGTCGTACTCGCCGTACGACAACACCGAGGGCAAGACATTCGGGTCGATGCTCGTGACCGCGGGTTTAAACGATCCTCGGGTGAGCGTTCACGAACCGGCGAAGTGGGTTGCTCAGATGAGGTCACGAGCGCAGCACCGTGGCCCGCTCCTGCTGCGCACCGAGATGGGTGCCGGTCATGCAGGTCCGAGTGATCGCTACGCAGCCTGGCGTGAAGAAGCGATGACACTTGCGTTCATTCTCGAAACCATCTGACGCGAGATCAGCCGATTGCGGCGAGCACGCTGATCACGATGAAGGCCGCATTGCGCATCACATGGCGCGCACCGAGCGGTGCTGCGGATCGTTCACCGAAGCAGCCACATCCCGGCCGATAGCCGCGCAACAACTGACGCAGAATCACCACGGTAAATAGGGCGAGCACTGCAACGACGGCCCACGCCGACCAGGGCAAGCCGAGACGGCCGATGACCGAACCGCCCAACACGATCTCGACCCACGGGACCAGACCACTGATCCATGTTGCAACACCCATGTCACGGGCCGAGGCTCGCCACTGCTCGACCGCCGACAGTTTCGACGCACCCGCCGCCACGAAGATCACGCCGATGATGGTGCCGGCGATGATGCCGAGTGGCTCAGGAAGCACCGGCGACCTCGATGACGAGGCCCTCACTCGCGGTGACGACGGCGATCCCATGCTCTCTCCCCCATGCAGCGGCAGTTGCTGCAACCGCATCGAGCGCATCGTCGTCACGCGCCGGATCGTGATGGAAGAGCACGAGCGTCTTCACCCCACATGACTCAGCCAACCGGAGCGCGTAGTCAACCCGGCAATGACCCCATGTCTCATGACCAACGAAATCGTGATCCAGATACTGAGCATCATGAATCAACACGTCAGTCCCGACGCACAAATCGCGTACACCGTCGGAGCAGGTTGAGCCATCAAGGGGTTCTTGATGGTCGCTGATGTACGTCACCGAGAGACCGTTCCACGACACCCGATACCCCAGCGTCGGTCCGATATGGGGCACCAACCGACTGCGAACCTGAGCTGAGCCAACTGCGAAGTCGTCATCACCGTGATCGATGAATGAGAACTCAGCGGGAAAGGCATCAAGGCCAACAGGAAACATCGGTGCTTGCACAATCGAATGCAATACCTCGCCAACTCCCCTGCCGTCGGACTGCGCAGGACCGTGAATATTCACCCTCGTACCATCTCTCAGCGCTGGCCCATAGAAGGGCAAGCCCTGGACGTGATCCCAGTGAAAGTGACCGACCAAACAATTGATCTCCGCGGCATCGCCGTGGTCTGCGCCGGCGTATCGGAGGCCCGTTCCGAGGTCCAACATCAACGGCGGATCGCCAGGGATCGACACCTCAACACACGATGTGTTGCCGCCGTAACGGCGAATCTCCTCTCCATTGCACGGCGTTGAACCGCGCACCCCATGGAAGGTCAGGCGCATCCCCTCGGTATCGATCTGCGAAAGGCTAGTTGTGCGACTCGCTGACACCTGCCGGCGCTTCGCCCGGTCATCGGTCACATCTCACGGAAGACGCACCATGTCCCCGTCAACGATGCAAAGTCCATCGGATACGAGGTCAGCCAGCAACCCCTCGGCGACGTCAGTTGGGCGGTCCATGATCGCGCTCACGCCACTGCGCTCAACCGAGCCATTCACCAATGCCTTCAAGAGCGCGCCGCGCGCTTCGCGAGCACTGCCGCGGAAGGCCCCCTGCGATCGAGATACCCCTGCCGACCCCTTGGCCGGGTCATCACGATCGGCAGCACCTCGCCAGTCACACCAGCGCTCAACTGGACAACGAGCGCAACCCGGCGCACGCGCCGTGCAGATCGTGCCACCGAGATCCATCAGTGCCTGGTTCCAGAGCCAGGCGTCACCGCGAGGGACCAGCGAATCTGCAATCGCGCGGACTTCACGTGGAGCGAGTCGACGGCCCGCGAGCCGCGCCACTACCCGGCCGACGTTGGTGTCGATCACCGCCACGTTGGCATCGAAGGCGAACGCCAACACCGCACGCGCCGTGTACTCGCCGACACCAGGGAGCGACAACAACTCATCAAGGTCCTGAGGCACACCACCGCGAGCAGCAATGCGTTGCGCGCTGAGATGCAAATTCCTTGCTCGGCGGGGATAACCGAGGCCCTGCCACAACTCGAGAATCTCACCAAGCGAGGCAGCAGCACAGGCCTCAGCCGTCGGGAAGCGATGAACAAAGCGCTCCCATTTCGGAATGACACGGTGCACCTGAGTCTGCTGGCTCATGACCTCACTCACGAGCACCAACCACGGATCACGGGTGCGTCGCCACGGAAGGTCACGAAGTTCGGGACCGCCCCACGCCAGCACGGCGGCGACGACATGGTCGAGCGTCACCGTTCCTCGTCAGCATCGGGTCCCTCAAGCCGATCGTCACCGGGAGTCGGGCGTGTCGGGCCATCGGTGAATACGTCGGGGCGACCGCGCCGAGCTCGTCGACTCGTCGCACCCCAACTCTCATGGCGCGGACGAATGAACTCGCCGGTGACATCACGCGTCGGGAAGCGCATCTGGAAGTCGATACGACTTTCGCCACGCTGCGTCTCCTGCTCGGCCAGGTCGCGAAGGCGAATGAGCCGATCCTTGCGTTCGATGCTCCACGGTCCAACACGCAATGTGGCGTACAGGATCCCACCAAGAATGATCGGGAAAAAGAACTGGGCAAATCGATACGACGCAACACCAAGCGTGGCAGTGCGCAATGGCACGCCGAATCCTCGCAGCATGCCGACGTAACCGGTATCGACATAGCCAAGTCCACCAGGAGTGATCGGAATGGCGGCGAGCACGTTCGCCACACCAAAGGCAATGATCAATGCATCGGGCTCAAGCGTGACGCCGAACGCACTGATGAACACCCACAGCGCACACGCGTCGAGCAACCAATTAAGGGTTGCCCATAGCGCAACCCTGCCCAACAATTGACGGTCAGTGATGAGCGCCTCAAGCCGCTCCGCCAGTTGATGCACCACCAGCGACGCACGAGCCTCGTCAAAGCGCAATCGACGAGCGACAAATCGCACCACCCGCTCTGCTCGGCCTTGACCTTCCATCAGCCCGAAGATCAAGGCGCCCGCGAAACCCATCACCACCACGCCAACCAGGGCGGCACCGCCATAGAGGGCATTCACACCACGAATCGGAATCGAGATGACAAGACCGGTCCACAAGATGAGGTTCAGAATCACCGCCGAGCCGATACCAACGGTTGCAAGTGCGAAGCCAGCATCAGGTCCACTGAGTCCTGACAGCGTGAGCAAGCGGTAACCGAGCGTCGATCCCGCAGCATTTCCGCCGGGCACGATGCTCGACAAGGCCCGAGCGCTCATCTGGATCCGAAAGAGGCGCCATCTCGAAACCTGAGCGCCGGTATCGCCGAGCGCTGCCTTCGTCAGCGGGGCGTAACACCACAATGCGCCGACCTCGAGTCCTAAACCGAGGAGCAGCAGCCCCGGTCGAACTTGACGAATCTCCTCAAGCGCTGCCCTGAAGCCAGGAATCAATGGGATAACGAAGAGGTAGATCACTGCCGCAAAGAGCAGCAACTTCAAGGTGAAGCGAAATCGTCGTCGAGGCGGCGACGACCGCTCGATGACCGGCAACTCACCCGTAGGCAGTGCTGAATCGTGCGAGAGATCATCCATATTGCGACGGCGGTGCCGACACACTCACCTTAGGTCAGCCGCGACGAGTCGGTGATGACGCCGATCGCCGCGTTCAGGGATGCCAGTCCGCAAACGCATCGATCATCGCGTTCACATCGCCCAACGG
Source organism: Actinomycetota bacterium (assembly GCA_029978335.1). Taxonomy (GTDB): domain Bacteria; phylum Actinomycetota; class Acidimicrobiia; order Acidimicrobiales; family Ilumatobacteraceae; genus Casp-actino5. Next base: position 68,774 of record JAPOJQ010000005.1, on the reverse strand, counting down.
ATAGAGGATCGGCGTCGTACAACCATTCGCCATGTAGCGGGCCACCGCCTCACGCGCTTCGTCAGCGGTACCAGAGGCAGTCAACATCTGCACGATGTCATCCGGCACCAACTTCGACGCTGCAGCAACCTGCTCGTGAGTGGCGGGCCACGTGAGCACCCGGCCCACATCGTCCAACAACTCTTGGGGGACCCCTGAGGCCGCCATGATGTGCGGTTGCTGGCCGAGGTACTGCGTCACCATCATGCGGGCCATGTTCAGGGCTTCAGCGCGATCTTCATGTACCGAACACACCACCAACTGTGGTCGGTCGAGATCCTCGGCCGAGCGCCCACTGCGCGCAGCGCCACGTTCAAGCGCTTCCATCGCACGCTCGTTGTAGTCCGGTGACACGAGATAGTTCAGCACCACCCCATCGGCGATCTCGCCCGTCAACTCCATCATTTTGAGTCCCGTTGCGCCGATGTAGATCGGCACGTCCTTGGGTCGGCGCTCCTGATACACATAGTCGAGTTCGACCCCGTCGAGATGTACGTGTTCGCCGTGGAAGGTGACGGTCTCGTTGGCCAACAGGGCGCGCACCACCGTGACCGTTTCGCGCATCATCGCCAACGGCTTGCGACGATCGATCCCGACTTTTGCCGCCAGCGGATCCCACCATGCGCCGAGGCCGCACAGCACGCGACCCGGGGCAAGATCGTCGAGCGTGGAAAACAGCGACGCCAGTCGTGCCGGATTCCGCGTCCAGACATCGATCACACCTGAACCGATCTTGATCTCATCGGTGGTGGCCGCGAACGCCGCCATAGGCACACCCGCTTCTCGCACAAGACGCGAGTCGGCCTGCCACACCGCATCGAAACCCTTGGATTCGGCATAGCGAACGATGTCGATGGCCTCACGAATCGGATGGGCATCTTGCAGATAGATCGCCATCGGTGCGGCTTGATTGCTCATGAGATCTCCTCGAGTCGTCGGAACAGTCGTTGTTGCGCTTCAGCAGCGTGAGTGCGAATCTCGTCAGGGTCGACACGGGTCGGCGCCCCGTCGGCCCAGACCACGTCGCCATCCACCACCACCTCAAGCGGATTCACGCCAGTGGTATACGCCAGATACCAGGGGTCGACCGATGGCACATCCCATCGCACTCGGTCGGACGCCGCTTCAGGAACCAACTGCCAGCCACATTCAAGCCACGACCATGTCTGATCGGGGGTGGTGGTCACATCAGTGGATCGCGCAGCGACGAACGCAAGCCGAAACTCGTCCAACATGTCGGCGCCAATTCCATCGGTTCCTAGTGCGACGTGATTCGACATCCGCGCCGGGCGCGCATAGCCAACCGCATTGTTCATGTTCGAACGTGGGTTGTGCACCACGGTGCCTGAGATGCCGTGATCATCGACCAGATGGACCCCGTGAACGAGCAACCAGCGATCGGTTGACAGGTTCGCAACACGTTCGGCTGCGTCTCGGTCGACCTCACCTTCAGCGACGTGAATGTGCACACCCACATCGAACTCGGACGCAATCGCGGCGGCTTCCGCGAGCGTCTCGTCGGAACAGGTGAACGCAGCGTGCACGCCCACCATTCCTTTGCCTCCGGAAGCGAGAAATCGGCGATTCTCATCAAGCCCCAAGCGTGCTCCCGCCGCACCGTGGCGGTCCGTCACCCCATACGAACAGATCACTCGCACACCGACCTCGGCACATGCCTCGGCAATGACATCGAGGGAACCATCGATCGCACACGGCGACTCGTGGTGATCAATGATGGTCGTCGTCCCACGGGCAAGTGCCTCAAGTGCGCCAAGGCGCGCCGAGTGCCGGATGATGTCGAGATCAAGCGCCCGATCGAGACGCCACCACACCAAGTTCAGAATCTCGAGAAATGATGTCGGGGTCGACGGCGGGGCAGGCATCAACCGCGCAAGCGACGAATACAAATGGTGATGCGCACAGACAAGGCCGGGTGTCTCATTTGTCGCCATCGCCATCGTTGACGCCTCAGCCACCCGGGGGCGCCACCGCACCCTTGCGTTCGACGATCATTCGATAGGCCTCAGGACGCCGATAGCGCTCGAAGTCGAACAGCGTTTCCTTGTAGTGGCGGCAGAGATCAAGATCGCACCGGGCCGAGATCAACACATCTCCGCTCACCGTCGCCTGGGCAACGACTTGGCCCGACGGGGCAATGATCTGGCTGTGCGAGAGCGACTCCACACCCTCTTCGATCCCACCCTTGGCCACGCCGACCACCCAGGTTCCGTTCTGATAGGCGCCTGACGCCATCACCAAATTGTTGTGGAACGACTGGAGTGGGTTCTGGTTGGGATCTGGCGCATAGTGCAATGGCGTGTTGTAGCCAATCAAAATCAGCTCAACGCCTTGAAGGCCAAGGACCCGATAGGTCTCGGGCCAGCGACGGTCGTTACAGATCGCCATGCCGACCACGCCACCAAACGCGCGAACCACACCGAAACCATCGGGGGACTCCTCGAAATACCGGCGCTCCAGGTGCTGGAACGGCCGATGAGGTTCGTGACCCGCGTGACCAGGAATGTGCACCTTGCGATAGCGGCCAACGATGGAACCGTCGCGCTCCACCAGAACGTACGTGTTGTAGCGATGACCATCGTCGGTGAGTTCGGCGTATCCCAGACAGAATCCAACGCCGAGCGCGCGAGCCTCGTCAAACAGCGGCTGAACATCAGCGTTCGGCATTGACTGCTCGAAATAGTGGTCATGCCCGCCGAGATCCTCGGTCCACCAACGCGGGAAAAATGTCGTCAGCGCCAATTCAGGAAACACGACGAGGTCGCATCCTGCGTCATGACCTTGCCGCAGGAGATTGATCAGTCGAGCGACCACCGCCGACCGTGGCTCATCTGCCGCAATTGGCCCCATCTGCGCAGCCCCGACCGTCACGATTCTTGTCACGATTCCCCGATTCCCTTGTGCCCCGTCAGTTCGAGCATGACATCTGCCAACACTTGACAACCGAGCACCAGGTCATCAGCGTCGGTCATCTCTGCGGGATTATGGCTCACGCCGCGCACGCTCGGAGTGAAGATCATCGCCGTAGGGCAACGACGTGCGAGCATCTGAGCGTCGTGGCCAGCGCCTGATGGCAGCCGGCGGCACGGCACCCCATGCGACGCAGCCGACGACTCGATGAGCGCGACGACACGCTCATCAAAGTCCACCGGTTCAAAACGAGCAAGCGATTCGCAGTGTGCCTCAACGCCATGTGCGGCAGCGATCCGTTCGATTCCCGCACGCACCCGGTGTTCGACATCGACGAGCACCGACTCGTCGGTGTGGCGCACATCGATCGTGAACGATGCCCGTGCTGGCACCACATTCACGAGATTTGGATGCAGGTCGATCTTGCCGATGGTCCCAACCTGAGGATCGCCAACCTCAGCGACGATCTCTGCCAGCAGTGCCCCGATCTGCATCATCGCTGCCGAGGGATCACGGCGCATCGCCATCGGCGTCGTGCCGGCATGATTCGACTGTCCGACCAGATCGACCCGCGTCCATGAAATGCCCTGCACTCCGGTCACCGCACCAAGCCGATATCCCTCGGCTTCGAGCACTGGACCCTGCTCGATATGCAACTCGACGAAGGCATGCGGCACGGCGCCTGGGCACGGCGCGCCACCGAGGTAGCCGATGCGTTCGAGTTCGTCCCCAAGACGGGCGCCATCGATGGCTCGAATGTCGTGCGCAACTTCCGGGGCGAGCCCGCCCACATAGACCAAACTGCCCAACATGTCGGGCGCAAACCGAGCACCTTCTTCATCGGTGAAGAAGGCAACGGCGAGCGGTCGTGTCAACTGCACGCCCGCCTCGATCACCGACTCGATGACTTCGAGACCGGCGAGCACCCCAAGGTTGCCGTCGAAGCGTCCACCAGTCGCCACGGTGTCGATGTGCGAACCCGTCATCACCGGGGCGAGATCGCCAAAGCCGGACATCACCGCCACGACGTTGCCAACCACATCGACGGTGACATCAAGACCAAGATCATTCATCCACGACACGACAAGATCGCGTCCGGCTCGGTCCTCATCGGTGAGCGCAAGTCGTGCACTACCGCGTTCACCATTGGCACCCGTGATCGCACCGATCGTTGCGAGTTCTTCGAGTCGAGCGAGCAGACGATCGCCGTTCACGGACAAGTTCACGGCGCGAGCCTACGGACCCTTGTACTTTTCGTCAAAGGTCGACCAAGGTCCGAATGAGCGTCCCGAGACGCCCGACCAGCGATGGGGCTTTTGAGACGTCAGTAATGCCAAGATGCACCACGGTGATGCCCGCCTCGGGCAGCACCACGGTGAACTGCCCTTGATACCCATGAGCCGCAAGCGAGCCGGGAAGGTCAGGCCACACCCACCAATGCCGTCCATAGTCGAAGCCATACGGGCCTGCTCCCTCAGGGTCGTGTGAGATCGGCTCGCGAGCGAGATCGCGCCATCCTTCAGGCAGCAATCGCTCACCACTCGGACCCAAACCATCGTTGCGGTACAACTCGCCAAATCGAGCGAAGTCCTCGGCAGTAGCGAACACGAACGATGAACCGACGAAGGTTCCGGAGGCGTCGAATTTCATCGATGCCGATGCCATCCCCAACGGTTTGAAAAGACGCTCACGGGCGAAGTGCTCCATCATTGAGCGACGACGGTCCGCTCCGACTGCCGCCACATCACCGCCAGCGAGCAGGTCGCCGAGATACCGACTGATGATGTTTGTCGTCCCCGACGAATAGTTGAACGTCGCTCCTGGTGCCGCAATGGACGCTTTCGAGGCTGCAAAGCCACCCATATCGGTTGCACCGGAGTGCTCAACGCCACCGAACAACATCTCGATGCAGTCCGACGCCTCGCCATCGACGTAGTCCTCAACAAAGGCAAGCCCTGATCGCATCTGCAAGAGATGATCGAGCGTGATGTCTGCTCGGCCGTCGTCGGCCCATTCCGACAAACCGAGTGGTCGATCGAGATCGATGAGTCCGTCGGCAACGGCACAGCCGACCAAGGCATGAGTGATCGACTTCGCCATCGACCATGAAATGAGGGTCGTCGATGCATCGACGGGTGCTCCAGGACCAAACGGCGTGTCGGGCGAGGTGCCGTACCACTCAACCACCACGCTGCCATCGACAACAGCGAGGAGCGCCAACGTGGTGCCGTCATCGCTCGGTCGATCGACAATGTCGGCAACCGCACCAGACACGGCTGCGCTTTCAGACATCGAGCGAATCATGGTCGCGGTGGGAACTCCGCCCACTTTGGCGCAACTTCCGGAGCAGCACCACACGCCCACTCGACCGCCTGGTGAGCGTCAGCCGTCCATCGCACCATGTCACGGAATCGATCCCGAAGTAGCCCGACACCGACCGCATGATCAAAAAAGGTGAGTAACGGCGCCCAGAACGACATTGCGCCGTCGTCCGTATCGCACAGAACCACCGGAGCCGACACGATGCCGAGTTGATTCCACGTGAGAATCTCGACCACCTCCTCCAACGTGCCAAACCCTCCCGGTAGCGCGATGAACCCATCCGCGAGTTCGGCCATCCGAGCCTTTCGCGCATGCATCGATGCGGTGACTTCAAGGGACGTCAGACCCAGATGAGCAACCTCTCGTTCAGCTAACTGTTCCGGAATCACCCCAATGACCTCGCCGCCAGCGGCCAACGCACCGCGTGCCACCGCCCCCATCAGCCCCACGCGCCCACCGCCATAAACCGTTCCCACTCCCGCGCCAGCAAGCAAAGCACCTACCGATTCGGCCAGGTCAACAAATTCAGGGCGGTTGCCGTCTGCCGAAGCACAGAACACCGCGACACGGCGGCGAGGCTCAACCGCAGCATTCGACATGAACAAAATCTACGCCAACAAGGTCGTCTCTCGGGGTGAAGCGCAAGCGGCCTGACGACTAGTTTGTCCAACTGTGAGCGCCACCCCCGACATGATCACCACCGCCAGCATCATCGAACTCGCAGAATCGGTGATCGAACGGGCAATCCGCGAACTTGGTGCCCGCGGCGGCGCTGACGCCAATCAGGTGCTCGCCTACGACTTGGCTCACGCCGCCTCAGCGGTCGCGACGGCGCGTTCGCTCATCGATTACGGCGCCAAGGGCGACGTCGAGGCCTCAATCGCCAGCGCATTCACCGCCGAAGTCGTCCATGACCTCTCGGCCAAAGTGTTCGGACGCGAGGACCTGTGGGGGGTAACGGTTGGCGTGCTCGACCCTGCGCGGTCCTACATCACTTCGTTCCGAGACCCTGCCTTCCTCGCCACACTCGCAACGACTCCGGGTCCACTTCACTTGAGTGACGACATGGACATGGTGCGCGACACGTTCCGCGCCTTCGCTGCGGATGTCATCGCCCCTCATGCAGAACACGTCCATCGCACGAACGGCGATGTGCCAGAGGACATCATTCAAGGTCTCGCCGAACTCGGCGCATTCGGTCTCAGCGTTCCCGTCGAATACGGCGGATTCAGCGAAGGAGGCCACGACGAATATGTGGCGATGGTCGTCGCCACCGAGGAGCTCAGCCGAGCGAGTCTCGGGATCGGCGGATCGCTGATTACCCGGCCCGAGATTCTGACCCGAGCCCTCGTCAAGGGTGGAACCGAAGCGCAAAAACAACAGTGGTTGCCACTGCTCGCATCCGCAGAGGTCATGCCCGCTGTGGCGGTCACCGAGCCCGACTACGGCAGCGACGTCGCCAACATCAAGGTGACCGCGACGCCAGCGGTGGGGCCTGAGGGCGCTGCGGGCTACGTCATCAACGGCGTGAAGACGTGGTGCACCTTCGGTGCTCGCGCCGATGCCTTGGCACTGCTCGCCCGCACAGACCCAGATCGAACGAAGACGCATCGTGGCCTCAGCCTTTTCATCGTCCCGAAGCCTCGTGGCGACGGCCACGGGTTTGCGTTCACCCAAGATCCGGTCGATGTCGATGGCACGTCACGGATCGGCAAGATGGAAGGCCGTCCGATCGACACCATCGGCTACCGAGGAATGCACTCGTATGAGATTGCACTTGAGGACTGGTGGGTGCCCGCAGAAAACCTCGTCGGGGAGAGCGACGGTCTTGGCCGCGGCTTCTACTACCAGATGGAGGGCTTCGAAAACGGTCGTCTCCAAACCGCGGCCCGAGCAGTTGGCGTGATGCAGGCTGCGTATGAGGCCGCACTCGACTACGCACACAACCGCAAGGTCTTCGATTCGAACATCATCGACTACCAGCTCACCCAGGCCAAGCTCGGCCGAATGGCAGTGGCCATCCAAGCGGCTCGGCAATTCAGCTATCACGTGGCAACGCTGATGGCCAAGGGCGAAGGCGCGACGGAAGCGTCAATGGTGAAGGCCTACGTGTGCAAGGCGGCTGAGTGGGTCACCCGCGAGGCCATGCAGATCCACGGCGGCATGGGCTACGCCGAGGAATACGCCGTCAGCCGACTCTTCGTCGATGCCCGGGTGCTCTCGATCTTTGAAGGCGCCGACGAGACCTTGTGCCTGAAGGTCATCGCCCGTCGCCTCGAGGCCTGAGGGCTACGAAAAGACGGCAACCAACTCGCTGAGGTCAGAAATCCGATCGAAATCAGCATCGGGATGATCATCAAAGGGATCGAGTAACACCGGATGTAGACCGGCCGCTCGTGCGCCGCCAACGTCCATGGTGACCGAGTCACCGACATACAAGATCCGCTCCGGTGCGGTGTCTTGATGATGGCGCAATGCAAACGAGAAGATTCTTGGATCCGGCTTGGCCACACCGACGACCGCCGAGTCGATCACCACACGCACCGAGGTGCCACTGCCCTCGCCGGCTTGGCAGATCCCCATATGAGCCAACACCCATTCGATTTGGCCGCTGGCGTTTGAAACCACGGACATCGGCACATCCAACGCCGACAACGATGCCAACGCCGCGACGCTTTCTGGGATCGGCCAACGCCACAGGTCAGCTGAGCGAGTGCGGCCTAGCAGATCGGCGGCTCGGTCGCGATGCGCTTGATCAACACCAGCGGCTGACACGTACGCCAAGTTGTACGAATCCCAATTCCCCTCATCAGATTGCGTACGTGACTTCGCCGCCATGCCGGCGTAATGCGCCCGACGATGGACGTCGATCTCATCGGATCCCCCATAGGTGGTGAGCAGTGGCGCGATCACCGTCGGATCGGGCAACACGAGAATGCCACCGGCATCAAAGAACACGGCGTCGAATCGACCAGGCACCATCAGCGAAGCACCGCCGGAAGTGAACGCTCAACAAATCGACCGTGGCCAACTCGTCCAACGAATTGATCTCGCTCAACCACCACCTCACCACGGCTGATGACGGTCTCCACCTTGCCGTCAACCACGAAACCCTCGTACGCGGAGTGATCCATATTCATGTGATGTTTCCCAGCCAGCCCAATCGTTGTTGATGACGTTGGGTCCCACACCACGACATCGGCATCTGCACCGGGCACGATTTCACCCTTGCGAGGGTGCATACCAAAGAGCCTCGCCGGCGTCGTGCAACACGTCTCGACCCACCGCTCCAGGGTGATCTCACCAGCAACCACCCCCTGATACATCAGCTCGAGCCGATGTTCGACACCACCGATGCCGTTCGGGATCGCCGTGAAATCATCGCTGCCGAGATCTTTCTGATCCTTCATGCAGAACGGACAGTGATCGGTGGACACGACGGCGAGATCGTCGTTCCTCAAGCCAGTCCACAAGTCGCGCTGGTGGTGATCGTGATGCGAGCGCAGTGGTGTGGAACACACATACGCAGCGCCCTCGACCCCCGGACGCGACAGGTGTTCTTCGAGGCTCAACCACAAATACTGGGGGCAGGTCTCGGCGAACACGTTCTGCCCGCGATGACGAGCACGCGCAACTTCTTCAAGTGCATGTGCTGCGGACAGGTGCACGATGTACAGCGGCGCATCACCAGCCACTCGAGCCAACTGCACCGCTCGATTCGTCGCCTCGCCCTCGAGTTCGGGTGGCCGCGTCAACCCGTGGAACACCGGGGCCGTGTCGCCGCGAGCGATCGCTTGCGCGCGCAGCACGTCGATGGCAAGCCCGTTCTCTGCGTGCATCATCGTCAGCGCGCCCAACTCGCCTGCGACCTGCATCGCCCTGAGAATCTGTCCATCGTCGGAGTAGTACGAACCGGGATACGCCATGAACAATTTGATCGAGGAGATGCCCTCACGTTCGACAAGTTGCCTGATCGACGCCAACGACTCGTCGTCGACCCCACCGATCGTTTGATGAAAGGCGTAGTCGACCGCGCATTGGCCCGCCGCTTCGGCGTGCCGGGCCTCGAGGCCATCCATTACTCGCTCACCAACCTGCTGCGACGCAAAATCGACAATGGTCGTTACGCCTCCCCACGCCGCCGCAACCGTTCCCGTCGCAAAGGTGTCCGACGACATCGTTGGTCCCATCGGCAACTGCATGTGGGTGTGCACGTCGACGCCACCGGGAATGACGTAGCGACCAGTCGCATCGATCACACGATCCGGATCAAGCCCAAGCAACGCCCGGGAACCTGGATCAAGAAGGGCAGCAATTCGCTCACCGTCGATCAGCACGTCGGCACGGAAGCGCCCCGACGGCGAGATCACCGTTCCGTTCTCAATCAGGATGCGGCCCACGAGCGGATCGTAGTTCCGAGACGAGGCCTTACACGGTTGACACCCGCAGCAACTCCGGCGCATACGGACACGGTGTGCCATTGATCTCGATCGGTTGTGAGCCTCGTCGAATCCGACGGGGCCGATCGCCCCGGGCATCAAGGCCCGCCATGATCCGATCGAGATATTCCGGGCGAACCAGATAGCCGACTGGACACCACAGCGTTGCGACACGACCCGTCACCGCATCGTCGTCAAGGCGGTCAACCCAGGGCGAGACAACGATCACCTCGTCTGGCGTTGCTGCAGCTACGGGAACCGCTGCCATCGGCACGTCGTCACCTTCATTGGACAACGCATCGACTACCGCAAAAGCCCGATCGACCACCGAGGGAGCAGTGACGAGCATCGAGGTCGCCCACCACAACGGCGACGCGTCACCGCGATGCTCCAGCATTCGCCGTGATGCCAAGACCAGTTCCGGGCCATCAAATGACCACTCGCCAACCGCTCTTGCAAACTCGATCGCCAGCTCTGCTGCGGGAATGCTGCGATGGCGAGACACGGCACGCAGGTACTCGAGCGGATGCACAGCACCACGGTACCCATCGCATCGGCCAGCAAGTGTTGGGGAGCCGACCACTGCTGTCGCTACGATCGAGGCGTGACCGTGAAGCTTTCCGACGAGCTCTCACTTGCCCCGCTCGGGTCGACCCCCCGACCGCTCGGCGAGTGGCTCACGACATTCCATCTCGCCACCGTGGTCCTTGACCCGTACACCAACGAGAGTTCGTGGGTGCTCCGAAGCGCTGTTCGCATTCTTGAGGCGCTTCGCGGGTGCCATGCGCGTGTGAACCTCCTCATCACCGCTGATGAGGCCGATACCCGGCGCTTCCTTGGCCCGTTGGCCGATCAGTTCCTCGTGTTCACCGATCCGGATCGGGCAGTGGTCGCCGCTATGGGCCTCACGGCGTTGCCGGCATTCGTGTTCGTGCGCGTCGACGGCACCGTTGACGCCACCGCCCAAGGGTGGAACCCTGCTGAATGGCGCGCCGTTGCAGATGCCATTACCAACACCACAGCGTGGCGCTCCCCCACAATTCCTGAAGCAGGCGATCCAGCACCGTTTGCCGGGTCCCCAGCGATCGCCTGAGCGCGATCTCGTGTCACCGCCCGGCGAGACGTCAGATCTCCCGATCCTCGCGGTCATCGATGAGGTCCTCGACGCCCTCACCACGCACCGACGCGCGATCATCGTGGCTCCTCCCGGCGCAGGCAAGACCACGTTGGTGCCGATTCGGTTGATGGAGTCGTCAGCCATCGACGGTCGAATCCTCGTCCTCGAACCCCGGCGATTAGCAACCCGCGCCGCTGCCCAGCGAATGTCGCAGCTCGTTGGGTGCGCCGTAGGCGACACCGTTGGCTACACCACACGGGATGAACGTCGAACTGGACCGACAACCCGCATTGAGGTCGTCACCGAAGGCATTCTGACTCGACGGATTCAGAATGACGCGAGCCTCCCAGGCGTTGCAGCAGTGCTGTTCGACGAAGTCCATGAACGCCATCTGACTACCGACCTCGGGCTCGCTCTCGCTCTCGAGGTCGCCGACACCGTTCGACCCGACCTCATCATCGCAGCGATGTCGGCGACACCAGATACCGATCGCTTACGACGAATCATGGGTGACTGTCGCATCGTCGACTCAGACGGCAGTGCCCATCCGGTGGACATCGTGTGGGCACCTGGGACAGGGCGCCGCCAGCCTGGATCGTGGCGTGACCTACACCAGCACATGACCGCCACCATCGTTCGTGCGCTCAGCGAGTGCGAGGGTGATGTGCTGGCGTTCTTGCCCGGCATCGCAGAGATCCAGCGCACCGCACGCGCATTGGCCGACGTTCTTGGTCCCGGGATCGATATCCGTCCACTCGCCGGCGCAATCTCGCTCACCGATCAAGACCTTGCACTCGCCGCATCGCCCGACGGCCGCCGACGAGTCGTGCTGGCGACCGATATTGCGGAGAGTTCGCTCACCGTTGATGGCATTCGCATCGTGGTCGATGCCGGACTCGCCAGAGTGCCGCGACACGATCCACGCACCGGAATGACACGGCTCACCACGATCATCGCGAGCCGAGCATCCGCCGATCAGCGAGCTGGACGTGCCGGACGCGTCGCGCCCGGGTCCTGCTATCGGTTGTGGAGCCCGATGGAGCATGGTTCCCGACCAGCACACCGAACGCCAGAGATCGCTGACGCCGACCTTTCCGGGTTCGTACTCGAAGCTCTCGCCTGGGGCACGCCCATCAATGAAATGCGTCTTCTGACGGCCCCATCAACAGGACAACTTCGATCAGCCGAGTCGCTCCTCACCGACATCGGAGCGATCGATGAGCACCGCCACCTCACCGAAAACGGCCGCCAGATGCTGGCACTGCCGATGCATCCCCGTCTGGCGGCAATGGTGGTGCGCTACCCCGATCCATTGTCACTGCTCCTCGCCGCCCTGCTCGACGAGCGAGATATCTACCGCGGCCACCCCGACGAGATCCCCAGTGACATCGATGCGCGAGTCCGAGCGGTGATCACTCGTGGCCGATCGGACCAGTACGCCGACCAGCACAGCGTCCGTCGGGTAGTTGAACGAACCGAGGACCTGGCTCGCCGACTCGGCATGTCGCTCTCATGGACCGACATCGACCCATCGAGATCTGGACTGCGACTGCTCGCCGCATTTCCTGAGCGTCTCGCTGGGCGACGTCGAACCGGCCAATTCCAGTTGCGTTCTGGCAGCGCCGCATGGGTACCAGAGTCGGATCCATTGGCGAACGAAGAGCTGATAATCGCCGTGGATCTCGATGGTCGACGCGACCGCGCCCGCATCCGCCAAGGATGCGTCATCACGCTCGACGAAGTGATCGGCGCGACGCAGACCGGTGAGCGGTCGATCTTTGATGAGCGGCGGCAACTCGAGTGGGACGCCGAACGAGGCGACATCGTCGCCGTCGTTGAGCGCCGACTCGGTGCGATTCGCTTTGCTCAACGACGCGAGCGTCCAGGATCTGGTGACGACACACACGCAGCGTTACTGCAGCGCGTGCGCGACACCGGGCTTGCCGCTCTTGGTTGGGATGGGCGTTCGCTGCGGCTCGTCGACCGTGTGCGATTTCTCCACAGCCGCCACGGCGAGCCATGGCCGGATTGGAGCACCGATGCACTCGTCAATGCAGTCGATGCCTGGCTTGGACCGTATCTCAACGGCTTGCAATCGATCGCCGATGTCGAACGTCTCGACCTGACGACCATTCTACGTTCCACCCTCGAGTGGCCACTTGGCGCTGACATCGATCGCCTCGCACCGGAACATCTCGACCTTCCAAACGGCCGCACTGCGCTCATTGCGTACGTCGATGGCGTCGGCGAGCCGAATCCGTCGGTGCATGTCCGGGTGCAAGACCTTTTCGGACTCGATACCCACCCACAGATCGGTGATGTGCCGTTGACCTTGCACCTGCTGAGCCCAGCTGATCGGCCGATTCAGATCACTGCTGACCTTCCGGGGTTCTGGCGAGGCGCATGGGCTGACGTTCGACGCGAGATGGCTGGTCGCTACCCCAAGCACCAGTGGCCAAGCACTCCGCAGACCGCGGAGCCCCGCCGCCTCGGCAAGGACAACACGTGACCTCCACTTCGCTCCTGACCTACGACATCGTCGGTCTCGACTGGCGACTCGCTGCGCTCTGCGTCATCACGATCGCTGCTGGAGCGGCAGTACAGGCCACCCTCGGGCTCGGCATGGCCATTCTTGCGGCCCCAATTCTGGGACTCGTCGATCCGGGCTTCCTTCCCGTAACGACCATCGTGATGGTCTGGCCGCTATCGGTTGGGGTGGTTCGGCGTGAACGCCAACACGTCGCATGGCGCGATGTCGCCGTTGCCCTCACTGGGCGAGTGCCTGGAGTGGTGCTGGGATCGTGGGTGGTGGCAACGACGGGTGCCACCGCAATTCGGATCATGGTTGGCATCTCCGTACTCGTTGCGGTGGTTGCGTCCCTTACCGGGTTCAAGGTCACGACGAGCCGCAGAAACCTAGTGATTGCAGGCGTCGCGTCTGGATTTTCTGGAACCACTGCCGGCGTCGGTGGGCCCCCGATGGCCGTCACCTATCAGCACTCCGACCCTGCGACGACGCGAGCCACGCTCGGCGTGTTCTTCGGCATCGGTTCGGTCATTTCATTTCTCGGCCTGCTTGCTGCCGGTGAGGTACATACCCGTCAACTCCAATTGTGCGCCCTCTTGCTTCCTGGCGTCCTGTTCGGTCTTGTTGCGTCAGGACCGCTGGTGTCGCGCCTCCCCGCTGAGCGCGTGCGCTACGCCTTGCTTGGGCTCTCAATGCTCTCTGCAGGAGCCCTTCTGATCGAGACCATCGTCGAGATGGTCTCGTGAACGGCAGCGACCTAGGGTGTGCCCATGGCCATCGCCGACGCCCCAGACTGGTTTACCGAACTGTTGCCCCTCGGGCCCGACACCACCAAATATCGACTCATCAGCACCGAGGGCGTCGAGACCGTCGACACGCCGCTCGGGCGCGTGCTCAAGGTTGACCCGGCGGCAATTCAACGCCTCACGGCACTCGCGATGCACGAAATCGCGCACTATCTACGCTCGAGCCATCTCGGTCAACTTCGTGCCATTCTCGACGACCCGGAAGCAAGCGCGAATGACCGTTTCGTCGCGCTGGACCTCCTACGCAACGCCGCGGTTGCTGCCGGCGGTGTCCTGCCGATGTGCCAAGACACCGGCACCGCGATCGTCAAAGCCAAAAAGGGCGAGATGGTATTCACCGGTGGCGGCGACGAAGTCGCCATCGCTGGTGGGGTTCAAGACACGTATCTCACGTCGAATCTGCGCTACAGCCAGATGGCGCCACTCGATATGTACGAAGAGCGCAACACCGGCACGAACCTTCCTGCGGAGATCAAGATCGCCGCAACCGAGGGCGCGGAGTACCGCTTCTTGTTCATGGCCAAGGGCGGCGGCAGTGCGAACAAGAGTTACCTCTTCCAAGAGACCAAGGCACTGCTCAACGAAGCGACGCTCCTGCCGTGGCTCTACGACAAGATGCAGTCGCTCGGCACCGCTGCATGCCCGCCGTATCACCTTGCCGTCGTCATTGGGGGTACGTCAGCAGAGCTCGCGGTCGAAACCGCCAAGTTGGCATCGGCCCACTATCTCGATGCGCTCCCGACGCAAGGGTCTCCGCTCGGACACGGATTCCGCGATGTTGAACTCGAAGCAAAGGTGTTGGAACTCAGCCGTAAGACCGGCATCGGTGCCCAATTCGGCGGCAAATACTTCTGCCACGACGTTCGAGTGATCCGTCTTGCGCGACACGGGGCTTCATGTCCAGTCGCAATGGCGGTGTCATGTTCAGCGGATCGCCAGGCGCTCGGCAAGATCACCGCCGACGGCATCTTTCTCGAACAACTCGAGCATGATCCGGCCCGCTTCCTACCCGACACCGCCGACGGCGACCTCGACGGGAGCGACGTCGTACACGTCGACCTCAATCGCCCGATGGACGAGATTCGCGCCACGTTGGCGAGCTATCCCGTTCGCACCCGCGTCATGTTGTCGGGACCCATGGTGGTGGCCCGCGACATCGCTCACGCCAAGATCAAAGAGCGCCTCGACGCTGGCGAACCAATGCCTCAGTATCTACGCGACCACTGCGTCTACTACGCAGGTCCAGCCAAGACCCCCGAAGGAATGCCATCGGGATCGTTCGGACCAACGACCGCAGGTCGCATGGACTCGTACGTCGAGCAGTTCCAGGCCGCCGGCGGATCCTTCGTGATGCTGGCCAAGGGCAATCGCTCCCGGCAGGTCACCGACGCGTGTGCGCAGCACGGCGGCTTCTATCTCGGGTCGATTGGTGGCCCTGCCGCTCGACTTGCACAAGACAACATCACAGCCGTTGAGGTGCTCGAATATGCCGAACTCGGCATGGAAGCCGTCTGGAGGATCGAGGTTCGTGACTTTCCTGCATTCATCGTCGTCGATGACAAAGGCAACGACTTCTTCGAACAGGTGAGAGCCGAAGCCGCAACCCGTGACGTCGGTGTTGCGATTCGTCCGTAGCAGCGATCGTTAGGCGAGGCTGACGAGTTCGAGCCACGTCGACCCGAAATAGTCCACATCGGCATCGGGCAATAACAGCACTTTCGTCGGCTCTAGCCGCTCAACAAATTCCGTGTCGTGACTGACCAGAATCATCGCTCCCGGCCACGACGACAGCGCATCGGCGACCGCAGTACGTGACGCCGGGTCCAAGTTGTTGGTCGGCTCGTCGAGGAGGAGCAGGTTGTTTCGGCCCGTCATCAACATGGCCAAGGCCAACTTGGTTTTCTCTCCACCCGAGAGCGTTCCGGCGTCCTGAAATACCTTGTCGCCGGTCAGTCCGAACATGCCGAGCAGCGAGCGCAGCAGCGTTTCCGTCGCCGCCACGCCCGCAGGCACCGATCGCCGAATGTTGTCGAGCAAACTCGCCGATCCGTCAAGGTTGTCGTGCTCTTGGGCGTAGTAGCCAACCGCGACCTGATGCCCGAACGAGACATCACCAAGGTCAGCGGCAAGTTCACCCGCAAGGATCCGCAACAGCGTGGTCTTGCCTGCACCATTGAGGCCAAGCACCAACAATCGCTCACCCCGGCCGAGGTCAAACGACACATCCTCAAATACCGGCGGCCCGCCGTAGCCCTTGCACATCGACGACACGGTCACCACCGTCACACCGCACGACGGTGGATCAGGGAACCGAACCTCCATGCGGCGCCGCGACGCCGGCGCATCAACACGTTCGGATTCAAGGCGGGCAATGCGCCGTTCCATGTTGTGCGCCATCGATGCCTTGGTCGCTTTCGCTCCGAACCGGTCGACCACGCGCTGCATTCGGGCAAGTTCGCGGGACTGCTGGGCCGCGAGTTTTTCGAGTCGACGCTCGTCTTCTGCACGAGCGGTCTGATACTGGCTGTAGGTGCCGCGATACTCGATGACCTCGCCCGTGTCGGCATCGTCTGGGCGATCGAGGTGAAGAACGCGCGTGATGGCCTCGTCGAGCAGATCGAGGTCGTGACTGATCACGAGCAAGGCACCTCGATACTGACGAAGGAAACCCATCAACCACTGTTTCGCATCGACATCAAGGTGGTTCGTTGGTTCATCGAGGCACAGTACGTCCGAGCCAGCAAAGAGAATGCGTGCGAGCTCCACTCGGCGACGCTCCCCGCCCGACAACGTGCCGAGGGGAAGCTCAAGGCGGGCCTGCGAAATACCCAACCCCGCCGCGAGTGACCTCGCCTCACTCTCAGCTCCGTATCCCCCTGCAACACGAAACGCCTCTTCCGCCCGCGCATAACGCTCAACCGTTGCATCATCCGGCGTGGCTTCCATCGCCAGACGCAGGCGTTCGATGCGCTCCACCTGCTCATCAATATTGCGGCCCGACAACACATGCGTGATGGCACGTCGGCCGTCAAGCACGCCCGCAATACGCGGATCCTGGGGCAGATAGCCAAAGGCGCCGCGTCGCACCACTCGACCACCGGATGCGTCGAGTTCCCCGCCGAGCACACGAAAGAGCGTCGTCTTTCCTGCACCATTGCGCCCCACGATGCCGACCTTGTCGCGCGCACTGACGGTGAACGATGCCGACCGGACCACAGTTCGTCCGCCGATCTCAACGGTCAGAGCATCGGCCTGCAGCACCCCGACAGGCTACGGCGCAGCGCGCGCGACCCGATGTCTCAGTCAGGCACAGTGGTCGGCATGACGTCATCGGTGAACAGTGTGGGCAAACACGTACCCACACCAACGCTCGAAAGCGTTGGTGCAACACCGAGCGCGAGCGCCAATTCCGTCACCATGCGGTTCTGTCCCGCACGCGACAAATGGAGGCCATCATTGGCCAACAGACCGGGTTCGGCCGCAGTGATGCGCGCCCAATCAATAATGCGAACCCGATCACCTGCCCGAGCACGAATGATCTCATTCAGATCAAAACGGTTCTCTTGAAATTCGGTCACCGTCAGCAACAGCACAGGTCGAGGATCAAGACGAGCGAGCAGTTCATCTAAGAGCGACTCAAACCCGTCGACGCTGCCATCGAAGTTGCTGCCGAAGAACATCACTGCCGCTGACCAATCAGTGCCGTCACCCGGATTCAAACGTTGGTCGAGCACCCGATCGGCAAACGCGAGGAAACGACCCGGCTCGGCGTCGATCTCGACCGTCCACCCAGCGTCGGTGAGCGCATCACACAATGTGCCACCGAAACGCGGTGCTGTTGAAGCAAGAATCGAATCGCCAATGACGATGAGTCGATCACCATCGACCTCTTGACCGATGGCCGGCAGGTCGAGATCGCTCGGACGCACTGCTGGCGTCGTCACCGAAGGAGCGACTTCATCAACGACGAGCCGATCGATCGGCACGGTTCGTTCGCCTGGTAACACACCCACGCCTGGCACAGTGTCGACAACGACGTCTACTTGGTTCACCGTGCCGGAACAACCTGTCACGAACAGCACTACGACTGTGATCACATAACGGTGTCCCCAACAAAGCCGCACCCTCCCATCTAAGCCCATCGATGCCGGGCCGTGGTGTCATCACGGGTACCGTTGCAGTTGATGCCCCGCCCGTACGACCTCGCCATTGTCGGCCTCGGTCCAGCAGGCCTTGCCGCAGCCCGCCTCGCCGCCAACGAACTTGGCCTACGCGTTGCTGCCGTTGAGAGGTCTCGGGTTGGCGGCGACTGTCTGTGGTCCGGTTGTGTGCCGTCAAAGTCATTCATCGCATCAGCACGGCTGTCATCGACGATGACCAGCACCAAGGCCCTTGGGCTCACCGATGCCGCTGCGGCAGTCGACATCGCACGTGCCTGGCAGCGCATCTCGACCATTCGTGATGAAATCGCAGCATCGGAAACCGACGTGGAACATGTGCGCGATTGGGGCGTCGACGTCATGGTCGGCTCGGCCACCATCACAGGACCACGACGGGTGCTGATCAGCAGCGATGACGGCGACACCGAAATCGAGTCCCGCTTCATTCTCATCGCCGCCGGCAGTCGGCCCGCAATTCCGTCCATCCCCGGCATCGGCGACATCGACGTACTCACCAACGAATCCCTCTTCGACCTCGATTCGCCTCCCGCGTCGCTCACCGTGATCGGGGCGGGACCAGTTGGCATCGAAACCGCTCAATCAATGCGACGCCTCGGCATACCGGTCACCATCTTCGATGCTGCCCCACGAATCCTCATGAACGAAGAGCCCGAACTCACCGAGCGGTTGTTGGGGGTGCTTCGACACGAGGGACTCGACGTCCATCTCGGCGAACCCGTCACTGGCGTCCAACTTCTTGACGACGGCGGTGTCGGCATTGAGACCCCACTCGGCGAATACCGTGCCGATCACCTGATGGTCGCCACAGGTCGAAGCTCAGATGTCGCAGGGCTTGGCCTCGAACGCATCGGTGTCGTTGCCACTGCCAGTGGAGTCAGCGTTGACGCTCGCAGCAGAACAATCGTCCCCAATGTCTACGCCGTCGGCGATGCCGCTGCTGGCCGACCTCGTCTCACGAGCACCGCCATCGCCGATGCGACACTCGCCGTTCGCGACATGTTCCTACCCGGCCGCGCAATGTCAACAACGCTCGCACCCTGGTGCGTGTTCGCTGACCCTGAACTCGCCCACGTCGGATTCACAGCGGCGCAAGCACGAGACCGTTTTGGCGAGCGTTCAGTCCAAGTGCATCGACTCGAACTGAGTCGAGTCGCACGCGCTCGCATCGACGGAGCAACCGACGGCATGCTCATGCTCATCACCGCCCGAAATCGCATCGTGGGCGGCCATGTGCTCGCTGCACATGCCAGTGAGGTGATCAACGAGATCGCACTCGCGATTCGCTTCTCTTTGGGGCTCGACGAACTTGCCCAGGTTCCACACGTCTACCCGACGCTCGCCTCGGGTCTGTCACAGATCGTCGAAGCACAACGCTCCGGCCGAATCCGGCGATTTCGTCAAATCGCCAAGATCGGACGCATCACCGGCTGAGTTGGCTGGCATCGCCCACCGCAGGTGTCACCTCATCGAACGTGTCAATCTTGCGAAGCGACGGGAATGCGACGGCAAACAGTCCGGCGATGGCGAGCGTCGCGATACCTCCACCGGCAATCGCCCACGGCACACCGAACCACCGAGCGGCAACTCCGCTCTCGAAGGCACCCAACTCATTCGACGCACCGATGAAGACCCCTTCGACCGCCGTCACTCGGCCCAACTGTTCAGGCGGCGTGGCGAGCGGGATGATCGCTCCCCGAATGAACATCGAGATCATGTCGGCGGCCGAGAGCACCACCAGCGCAGCGAAGGCAACGGCATAGTTGGTCGTCACACCAAACACGATCGTCCCAAGTCCAAACACGGCGACGACACCGAGCAGCGTCGGGCCAACGCGTCGCTGCACCGGACGCAACGACAGCACGATCGCCATCGCAGCGGCCCCAACGCCGGGCGCGGCGCGAAGCCATCCATACGCAACGTCTCCGACGCCGAGGCGCTCGGATGCAACAACGGGAATCAGCGCAACCGCACCTCCGAACAGCACCGCAAACAGATCAAGGCTGATCGCCGCCAGCACGACGGGAGTTCGGCGGATGAACACCAAACCTTCAAGCGCTCGACGAATGCTCGGACGCTCGTCAGCGCTCGTGGCCTGTGCCACGGTGCTCACTCCGGGCAGATACCGAACGCTGAGCATTAACGGGATCGATGCGGCGGTCAGTGCCGCCGCCGCACCATAGGCAACCTCATCACCGATGCTGTACAGCACGCCCCCCAGCGCAGGGCCGACAATCGCTGATCCGGTGAAGGTGGCTGTCCACAATGCAATGACACGTGGAAGATCGTCAGCACTCACCATCAACGGAATGATCGAACGACGACTGGGGCTGATCAACGCGTCAGCGATACCAATGCCGACCGCAGCCACGATCAACCACGTCCGACCGGTGACCGGCCCGAAACTGTGCACCATGAGCGCGACAGCGCAGACCAGGCGACCTGCGAGAAAACCGCCAGCGACGCGCCGTCGATCAAACCGGTCGGCAACGTACCCGCTTGGAATCGCCAGCAACAGGCCCGGCACGAACTGCGCGAGACCCAACATGCCGATATCGAACGGGTCACCCGTGATGTCATACACCTGCTTAAACAGTGCGGTGATCAACAGCGTGATACCGGTCGCCGCAAGCGCCGTCGAACCCAAGTACCGCCGGACAGACGATTGACGCAACACTCCGACGGCACTGGACACTTGCGGCACGCTACTGGCGAAGTGAATCCCCCAGCGTGATGTCGAAATATGTCGAACCAGTGACGACGACGACCGTCGTGTGACAGTTGGCGCGACATCTGATGCACAACAGTGAGGGCATCAACGTTGCTGCCTCCTGAACGGCATGATCACACAAATGCACCCATCACGCCGACTGAACGCCGCCCCGACACGTTCACCATGGTCGACGGCACTTGCCCATGGCGCTGCGCTGTCGATGGTTTCGGTCACCGTGGCGCTCGCCGTCGGCGACGACCTCAACACCCTCGGCCGAGCAGTGTTGATCGCCAGCGTGGCAGCCGTCGGACTCACCGTGTCGACCGCGCGGTCACGGCGCACCTGAGTCCGGCTCCCCTCGGCACCAATGCACGTGCCACGATCAGGAGATGGCCGCTACCTCTTCATCCCGGCAGGTCTTATTGGTCCACGGAGCGTGGCACGGTGCGTGGTCATGGGCTGGACTGCAATCCGCACTCGACGCACTCGGGGTCGCCTCGCACGCCATCGACCTCCCCGGGCATGGCATCAGCGATCTGCCACTCGGCACCGTCAGCGATGACGCCGACGCCGTGGTTCGGGCTCTTGATGTCCTCGGACCTGACACCGTGCTCGTGGGGCACTCATACGGCGGAGCAGTCATCACCCAAGCAGCGTCTCGCAGCGCCAACGTTGGTCGGCTCGTCTACATCGCAGCCTTTGCACTCGACGATGGTGAAAGCGTCAACGGATTCCTGCGCGCCGCTCCGCGTCACAGCGTTGAACTCGCACAGATCATGCGACCCGACACCGACCACGGCGTCACGACCCTCGACCCGTCGGCGGCTGGACCACTCCTCTATCCCGGCGTGAGCAGCGACCAGCAGGCGGCCATGGTCGCCCGCTTGTCACCACAATCCTTCTCCAGCATGACGACTGCGATCACCGGCTCGCCAAGGTCCGCGATCCCATCGACCTATGTGGTGTGCAACCGCGACCGCGCCGTACACCCCGAGCACCAACGAATCATGGCCGCTCGCTGCACGAACACGATCGAACTCGACAGCGATCACTCCCCATTCATCGACGATCCGGCCGGAGTCGCTGCACTACTGCGCGTCATCGCGATTGCACCGTGAAAGTTCGAATCGGACTCGGGCTCGGTACCCGAACCACAGTCGATGGACCAACGTTCGCAACGATCATCGACCACCTTGAAGCACATCAGGCCGACTCGATCTGGTTATCTGAGCGCATTACAGGACCAGCGCCCGACCCACTCATCGCGCTCGCCATCGCCGCTGGTCGCACCGAACGCCTGAAACTTGGCACCAGTGTCCTCGTCCTGCCCGGGCGGAACCCGGTCATCGTGGCGAAAGCACTGGCGACGCTGTCAGTTCTGTCCGGCGGGCGCCTACTGCCCGCCGTAGGACTCGGCGCTGTTGATCCCAACGAACAACGAGCCTTCGGCGTCGAACGCACCACTCGTGGCAAGATCTTCAACGAGATGCTGCAGATCATGCGTCAAGCATGGTCAGGGGAGCCGATCGACTTCCACGGCGAGCATTTCGATGTTGACGATGTGGCCGTGAAGCCTGTGCCACCCCGCCTCGACGTCTGGTTGGGCGGCATCGCTCCGGTCGAACTTCGACGAGTTGGTCGTCTCGGTGACGGATGGTTGCCGTCGTTCATCACCCCGGCTGATGCTCAACAGGGTCGTATCGCCATCGAAGCCGAGGCCGCTGCCCACGGTCGTTCCATCGATGATGATCACTTCGGTGTCCTCATCCCCTATCGACATGGAACGGCACAGGTACCAACCCAGATGATCGACATGCTTCGTCGACGACGCCCCGATCTCACCGATCCCACAGTCTTGGTGCCGCACATCGACCGCGACCTCCCGGACCTCATCGAGTCCTTTATTGACATGGGCACCACAAAGTTCGTACTCCTGCCCATTGAGGAGCCATCCGGATCGTTGGCGTGGTCGGCCCATCTCGACCACGTCGCAGAAAACATCCTCACGCTTGAACGAGAGGTGTCATGACCCGTGACGTACCGGCGACGCTCGTCGAGGGCGACGCGCTGTTCGCACCCACCACCGATGGCCGACTGATCGCCACACAGTGGAGCCGAGGGCCATGGGACCCAGCTCACTGCCACGGCGCGCCACCATCGGCACTGCTTGTCCGCTCGATCGAACAACACGACGGCCAAGCATGGAACCTGGCTCGGATCACGATCGAACTACAACGACCCATTCCGGTCGATATACCGCTGGCGATCGAAACGACGACCGAGCGCTCAGGAAGCCGAATCTCGATCGTGGGTGCAACGATGAGCGTTGACGACACGGTGGTTGCTCGCGCACGAGCGCTGCGCATTCGGATCGACGACAGCCATCAACCCGATGTGCCGAGCCAGATCGACCCGATGCCGATGGCAGCCAGCGAGTCAACGCCGATGGTCCCCACCTTCATCACCGACGACGTCGCCTATGCGACCGACTCGTGCGAGTTCCGGTTCGCTCGCGGAAGTTGGTCCGAACGTGGTTCTTCCGACGTATGGATAAGGCTGCGAGTCCCCGTCGTACCAGGCGAGCTACCGACCGGCGCACAACGAGCCGCGGCGGCAGCCGATTTCGGCAATGGCGTATCGGCGGGGCTTGAACACCTCGATTGGCTCTACATCAACCCTGACCTCACGATTCACCTCGGACGAGAGCCCATTGGTGAATGGATTGGTCTCGCCGCCCGAAGTGAATACGGCACAAGCGGAGCGGGCATTGCCTGCTCGCATCTGCACGATGCCGACGGTCCGCTCGGGATGTCAGCGCAAAGCTTGCTCGTCGAGCCCCGATAGGCATCAGGAGCGCCGCGCAGCAATCGCCGCAACGGCAGCTAATGAGCCCGGATCTCGCAGCGAGTCACGACTAGCGACGGCGTCCGGCTCAGCTCCACGGAGGATCTTCTTCACCGGTAGTTCGAGCTTCTTCCCGCTCAATGTGGTGGGAATCACATCCAGGCGGTGCACCTCGTCGGGAACATGCCGAGGCGACAACTCGGTGCGAACCACCGAACGAATCATTGCCTCAGGCACATCGACCACGCCATCGCTCAAGGTCACGAACAACACCAGCACACCAGGGTCGGCCGGATCGTCACCTTCGAGATGCACCACCAATGAGTCGACGATGCCGTCGATCGCCTCCACCACTCGATAGATCTCGGCAGTTCCGACACGCACGCCTCCTCGGTTGAGCGTGGCATCGCTGCGCCCAGAGATGACACAGGAGCCTCGGTCGGTGACCGTCACCCAATCGCCGTGGCGCCACACTCCCTCGAACTGTTCGAAGTACGCAGCCCGGTAACGCGAGCCATTGTCATCGCCCCAAAATCCGATGGGCATCGATGGCATCGGCCGAGTCACCACCAGTTCGCCCTGCGCCCCAATGAGTTCGTGTCCATCGTCGTCCCAGGCCGCGACGGCACAACCGAGATACCGCGTCGGGATTTCCCCCTCCCACACCGGAGTGAGCGGACTGCCGCCAACGAATGCCGAGCAAATGTCGGTTCCACCGCTGATTGGTGAGATCATCACCTCAGAAGAGACCGCTTCTGAGATCCAACGAAAGGCATCGGCCGGCAACGGCGCGCCAGTGGCGCCGACCGCACGCAAGGCCGAAAGGTCCAAGTCGGCTCCTGGCTGCAGTTCGGCCCTTCGGCACGCGGTAAACCACGGCGACCCAGCGCCAAACCACGTCACCCGCTCGTCTGCCACGAGACGCCACAAGGTGTCAGGACCATCAGCAGCGGGATCGCCGTCATATAAGACGAGCGATGCGCCAACGAGCAGGCCCGACACGAGGTAGTTCCACATCATCCAACCCGTGGTGGTGAACCAATGAAAGCGATCCCCCGGGCCCATGTCACCGTGGAGACCTAGGGCTTTGAGATGCTCGACCAAGATCAGTCCGTGGCCATGCACGATCGCTTTGGGGAGCCCGGTCGTGCCTGATGAATACAACACGTACAGCGGATGATCGACGGGCACCATCTCACACTCGATCGCGTTCGACTCATCGCGGGGTCGTCCGTCGCCAAGATCACACCAGTCGACGAGCCCGTCACGACTCGGTCCATCGACATCGAGATGATGCACCAACACCGTTGTACGCACGGTGGGCAAACCTTCGATCAAACGTTGGATCTCCTCGTGCCGCGACATGTCATGTCGCCCGTACCGATAGCCATCGACGACAAACAACACCACTGGCTCAACCTGCGAAAAACGATCAAGCACCGCTCCCACACCGAACTCGGGGGCACACGACGTCCACACCGCCCCGATGCTCGCTGTCGCAAGAAATGCGATCACCGTCTCTGGCACATTCGGCAAGTAGGCCGCCACACAGTCGCCGCTGCGCACACCGAGATCAATCAACCCGGCCCGCACACGAGCGACCTCAGCTTGCACCTGTGCCGCATCGAACGACACGCGATCTCGACTTTGTGAACGACCGATGAGGACCTCACCGCTTTGTGGCAGCGCCGCAAGCGCTCGCTCGGCGTAGTTGAGGCGCGCCCCTGGAAACCACGAGGCGCCAGGCATCGTCGACGACGCCAGCACGGCGTCATAGGACGAGACCTCCTCGACACCAAAGAACGACCACACCTCCGCCCAGAAATCCTCAAGCCCCTCGCCCACTGACCACCGCCACAGATCGTCGTAGTCGATGAAGTCACTCCCCCGTCGCCGGCCACAGGCCGCCATGAATGAGGTCAAGCGGCGCTCATCACTCGTCCGATCAGGAGTCCACAACACGGGCGGCACAGCCGAAGCACACATGTCTCGATTGTCGCAGACTCATTTGCCGCCCATCCGATCCGATGGATCGCCTCATGTAACCTCGCCTCATGGGCAACACCGTGACCTTTCCCGTCAATGGCAGCGAAGCATCCGGCTACCTCGCACTCCCGGCATCTGGACATGGGCCCGGCATCATCGTTGTCCAAGAGTGGTGGGGGCTTGACTCAGGGATCATCGCCATCTGCGACCAACTCGCTGAAGCGGGATTCGTGGCGCTGGCGCCAGATCTCTACCATGGCGAACTCGCCGGCCATACCGAGATGGATAAGGCCGGGGCGCTGATGTCCGCCTTGCCAATGGACCGCGCCGCCGCCGACATGAGCGGTGCTGTCGACATGCTGGCCGATCACGATGCAACGACGGGAACCGGCGTTGGCGTGATGGGCTTTTGCATGGGCGGCATGTTGACCTTCGTGCTCGCAGCATCACGACCAGACGTGATCCGAGCAGCGGTCCCCTTCTACGGATTCCCGTCCGGCGATGCACAACCCGACTACAGCGCCATTCGCGCAGTGATTCGAGGCCATATGGCAGCGAACGATGACTTCTTCCCGCCCGAGGCCGCCATCGAACTCGAGGGCCGCCTGCGCGCCGCTGGCGTCGACGCCATGTTGACCGTGCATCCAGGAACCGGCCACGCGTTTATGGCGCCTCACAATGCTCTTGGAACCCAAGACGCTGCGTTGGCCGCACGGCTGTGGCCCGAGGTGTACGAGTTCTTGCGATCAGCACTCAGTTGACGCCACGGCGCCAACACCCGACCAAGTGATCGTTCACCAACCCCATCGACTGGGCCATCGCGTACATCGTGGTTGGCCCTACGAATTTCCATCCCCGCCGGCGAAGGTCCCGAGACAGTTGTGTTGACGTCGGCGTGGAGGCCGGCACCTCGCTCAGCGCTAACGGAGCGTGCATCTCAGGTTCGCGAAACCGTTCGAAGTACGCGCCAAGCGTTCCGCACTCATCTATGAGTTCGATGGCGCGCGAGGCGTTGTTGATCACGGCTCTGATCTTGCCTTCGTGCCGGATGATTCCGGCGTCACCGAGCAGTCGGCTGATGTCGGCGTCACCAAAGCGCGCCACCACGTGCGGATCAAAGCCTTCAAAGACCTCTCGAAAGCGATCGCGCCGACGCAAGATCGTGATCCATGACAGCCCCGCCTGAAAGCCTTCGAGGCTCACCTTCTCGAACCATTCGAGATCGTTCGTCGGTGGAACACCCCATTCGAGATCGTGGTACTCGCGGTAGTCGTCATGGGGTTCGCACCATCGACATCGAGCGTTGCCATCACTTCCCACGACGAGATCGCTGGTCATAGCACCGACTCCCCTGCGTCGATGTCGCCGGCCGAATGGCGCAGGTCACGAAGTGCCTCCACGACACCTTCGATCTGCTCATCGCTCATGCCAATCGATTCGAAGTAGCTGTTGAGGTCAACCGTTGCCCGTTCCACGAGGCTGCGGCCAACGGGCGTGAGCGCAACCATCACACGCCGACCGTCGTTCACCGAACGCGTGCGCAGCACGAGCTCATCCCGCTCAAGCCGGTCGACAGCGCTCGTGACGCTCGCCGGGTGCACTTGGAGGCGTCGACCAACCGTTCCCATCGGGAGCGCCGCATGGCGACTGAATGCAAGGAGCCGAAGAATCTCAAATCGGGCAAACGACAATCCATACGGACGAAGGCGTTCGTCTATCTGCGTCACCAACAACTGCTGCACTCGCATCACCGATGTCACCAGCGCCATACCGGCCGCAGCGGAACCCCAGCCGGCCTGACGCCAATTGTCGACTGCCACCGCAATCGGATCGGGCCGCGCCTTGCTCATCGCGTTGCAGGCTACCCACCACTAGCAAATAGTTAGAAGTCAAACTATTCTGCTGAGATGGTCACTGATCAGCCCACACCGCGTGAGATCTGGGAGGCCGAATTCGGCGCATCCCCGATTCGCGACACCGACTTCACCACGCTCTCGGGCATTCCGCTCGATCCCGTGTACGGGCCCGACGATGCCGGCTTCCCCGGACAATTCCCCTACACGCGGGGCCCATACGCGTCGATGTACCGCTCGAAGTTGTGGACGATGCGGATGTTCGCCGGTTTCGGCACCGCCGACGACACCAATTGGCGATTCAAAGAGATCATCAAGGCGGGCGGCACCGGACTCTCGACGGCATTCGACATGCCCACACTTCTCGGACTTGATTCCGATGATCCGATGTCGCTCGGCGAGGTTGGTCGCTGTGGCGTCGCGGTCGACACCCTGCGCGACATGGAAGACCTCTACGCAGGCATCGACCTCGGCACGGTGACGACATCGATGACGATCAACTCCCCCGCAGCACCAATTCTGGCGATGTTCATTGCGCAAGCCGAGAAGGCTGGTGTCGCAAGGTCTCGTCTCGGAGGCACCCTTCAGAACGACATCTTGAAGGAGTACCAAGCACAGAAGGAGTTCGTGTTCCCGCCGCGCCAATCGATGCGACTCGTTCGTGATTCGATCGCTTTCACCGCCGCTGAGATGCCACGCTGGCACTCGGTTTCCATCTCGGGCTACCACATTCGCGAGGCAGGCTCAACGGCGGTCGAAGAACTCGCGTTCACCCTGGCGAATGGTTTTGCCTACGTCGAACTGGCCGTGCAAGCAGGCTTGCCCGTCGACACATTTGCGCCTCGCCTCAGCTTCTTCTTCAACGCCCACATCGACTTCTTCGAAGAGATCGCCAAGTACCGAGCAGCCCGCCGAATCTGGGCCCGCTGGATGCGCGATCGATATGGAGCCGAAGATCCCCGCTCAATGCAATGTCGTTTCCATACCCAGACAGCAGGCGTATCGCTGACGGCGCAGCAACCCGAACTCAACATCGCCCGCACCGCCATTGAGGCGCTTGCCGGGGTCCTTGGTGGCACCCAGAGTCTTCACACCAATTCAATGGACGAGGCGCTGGCCCTACCCACTGAAAAGGCGGCCCGCATTGCGCTGCGCACCCAACAGATCATTGCTCACGAAACCAATGTCGCCCACGTCGCCGACCCGCTCGGCGGTTCCTGGTTTGTCGAGGAACTGACCGACGAGGTCGAGCGACAAGCAGAGGAGATCTTCGCCCACCTCGAAACGCTCGGCGACGGCTCAATGCTCGAAGGTGCCATCCGCGGCATTGAAGAGAACTGGTTCCAAGGACGGATCTCCGACTCGGCCTATGACCTTGAGCGTCGCATGAATGCTGGCCAGCGCATCACCGTCGGCGTGAACGCCTTCACCGACGGCAACGAAGAAGACCAGATCCCACTCCTGCGAATCACCAATGAGGACGAACAGCGCCAACGCAAGCGGCTCGAGTCAGTCCGCTCCGACCGAAATGGCGACGCCGTCGCCGAGGTACTTGCCAAGCTCGGCGCACAAGCAGCTGACCCCGAGGTCAACCTCATGCCAACGCTCATCGAAGCGGCCAACGTGTACGCCTCGCTCGGGGAGATCATGTCGACCATGGGTACGGTATTTGGACGTCACGTCGAAGTGCCGACGATCTAAGGAGACATGATGGCTGCTGAACGAATCCTCGTTGCCAAGGTAGGACTCGACGGACACGATCGTGGTGTCAAGGTCGTGGCTCGCATCCTTCGCGATGCCGGCTTCGAGGTGATCTACACCGGACTCTTCCAAACGCCTGAGACCGTGGCTGCCGCCGCCGTCGATGAGGATGCCGATGCAATTGGTCTCTCAATGCTCTCGGGGGCACACATGACGCTCGCCCCTCTCGTTGTTGAGGCCGTCCGAGCGCGCGGAGCGGACATTCCCGTCATCCTTGGTGGAACCGTCCCCGATCACGACCGCGATGAGCTCGCCGCAGCCGGAGTCGCCGCGGTGCTGACTCCTGGAGCGACCGCAGATCAGATCGTGGCTGAGGTCCGCCGAGTGCTCGATGCCGCTCCGGTGAACTGACGCTCATGCCACTCGATGCCGACGTCGCTGCACTCGTCGACGCACTCGCTGCGACTGGCGCACCAGCGCTGTCAGAAGGCACGGTTGAACACGCGCGAGCGAACTACTTGGCAGCTCCTCGACCCGAGCTCGATGAACTCGATCATGTCGTCGACCTCATCGTGGATGGCCGCCATGGTCCGGTACCGATACGGGCTTATGCAACAACCTCCTCGCCGACGGATCTGCCGATCATGTTGTTCATGCATGGCGGTGGGTGGGTGCTCTCAAGCATCGATGGGCATGATCACCTCGCCCGGCGGCTCGCCCGAGAAACCGGCACACTCGTGGTCTCGGTCGACTACCGACTCGCACCCGAACACGCCTTTCCCGTTCCTCATGACGATTGTTGGGACGTGCTCACATTTCTACTCGAGCACGCCGAATACCTCGGAGGGGACGCAGCCAAGTTCGTGGTCTGCGGCGACTCCGCTGGAGGCAATCTTGCCGCCGGCCTCGCCCTTCGAGCTCGCGATGAGGGCATCGGCCTCGCTGCCCAGGTGCTGATCTACCCGTGCATCGACAACAACCCATCGCCCTATCCCTCGATGGTTGACAATGCCACCGGCTACTTCCTCACAGCGAGCGACATGGCCTGGTTCTGGCGGCACTATCTCGGAGATGCAGGGTCAACGAGCGCCTACGCCGTCCCTGCGCTCGCTCACGATGTCACGGGCGTCGCTCCCGCAATGGTGATCACCGCCGAATACGACCCCTTGCGCGACGAGGGCGAACATTATGCGCAGCGTCTCATCGACGCCGGTGTTCACGTCGATGCCATCCGTGTGCCTGGCGTCGTTCACGGTTACGTGGCACGTTGGCACTTGATGGCAAGAGCAAACGACACCCTGGCTGGCATCGCGCGATTCGTCCGCTCCATCGTCGACTGACATGGCCGAATTGCGGCGTCGCCTTGGCCGCTCCGACGCCGTCATCGTCGGCGTTGGATCGATGATCGGAGCTGGCGTCTTCTCCGTATGGGGTCCAGCTGCCGAGGCCGCCGGGGGCTATCTCCTCATCGGCCTCCTTATCGCAGGCATCGTCGCTGTTGCCAACGCAACCTCTTCAGCTCAGCTCGCAGCACAACATCCAGAGAGCGGTGGCACCTATGTCTATGCGCGCCTTCGTCTGTCGCCGTTCTGGGGTCATGTGGCTGGTTGGGGTTTCGTCGTGGGAAAGACGGCAAGTTGCGCAGCGATGGCGTTGACGATCGGCGCCTACGTCTGGCCCGATCAGGCCCGCTCGGTTGCGACCGTGGCGGTGTGCGCGATCCTGGCCATCAATCTCGGTGGCCTCGAGCGAACCGTTGCCGTCACACGTGTTCTGCTCGTCGTTGCGGGCACCACATTGGGCATCGTCGTGCTCGGTGCGCTGCTCGGTGGCGATGACTCGATGATGGTCGTGGCCACCGATATCGATGTCACTCCGATTGGCGTGCTGCGTTCGGCCGGCCTCACGTTCTTTGCGTTCGCCGGATATGCACGCATCGCAACCCTTGGGGAGGAGGTGCGAGAGCCAACATCGACGATCCCGTGGGCGGTGCCCCGTGCACTTGGCGCAGTCCTCGTCGTCTATCTCATCGTGGCTGCAACGGCGCTGGCAAGCGTTCCAGCTGGAGCTCTTGCCACCAGTGAGGCCCCGTTGGCACTCGTTGTCGATGTCGGTCGCTTCTCCGGATTCGGATGGATCGTTGACATCGGCGCAGCGGTCGCATGCCTGGGCGTATTACTCAACCTCATTCCCGGCGTGTCGCGCACCACCTTGGCGATGGCGAGGCGACATGAGCTGCCATCGGTACTTGCACGAGTAGATACCACGCGTCAACTCCCAGTCATCGCCGAGCTTGTCGTTACGTTGGCCGTGTTGGTCTGTGTGCAGTTCTTCACGCTCACCTCGGCTATTTCCGTGTCGGGCCTCGCCGTGCTGACGTACTACGCCATCACCAATGCCGCCGCGCTACAACTCGCTACCAACGAGCGTCGGTGGCCGAAGCCACTCGCTTGGGTTGGACTCGTCGGCTGCTGTGTGTTGGCCGTCTCACTACCCACCCGAGCGATGCTCGGCGGCGCCACCGTGCTCTTGATTGGAATCGCTGCGCGTCAACTCATTCCGGTGAATCGACGGGGTTAGGGCTCAACGACCCCAAACCCTGATTCGAACGCATCGAGGTGTCCAAAGATGTCGTCGACAGCATCGACGGCACCCTTGATGCTCACGCCCTCTGCGTCGAGCAGCGTTGCCACGCTGAGTTCATTGGCCGCCAACGCGACCAATGCCGCAAATGGCACGGTGATGGCGACATCGCATCGTCCGTGATGACCGGGCAACGACGACAATGCTCGATTCGACAGCTCGACGGTCCACGCGGCGCCATCGCTTCGATCCGAAACGGTCAGATGCATGACCGCTCGACGTCGCGACACCTCATCGTCGAGCAGTCGGATGGCGAGGGTGTCGAGCAGTTGCCCGACGGTCATTGCATCGAGGAACCCACGGCGCATCGCGTTTCGCCTCGGCGGCGGCCCTTGCCGTAACTCCTGGGCACCGGTGAGGTACGCATTACGGAAGGTCGCGGACTCACTCTGATATCCGAGTTGCTCGAACGCATCGGCCTGAAGCTCACGTGCGTCGACATTGGTGGGATCACTAAAGATGAGATGGTTGAGCAACTCCACCACCCATCGATAATCGCCGGCCTCGAACGACGCCCGTGCTGCGGTGACGACCGCTTCAGCACCTCCAGCCAATTCCACATAACGACGTCCAACCGCGTCGGGTGGTAACCGATGAAGATTTGCAGGGTTTCCGTCGTACCACGAGAGGTACCGCTGGTAGACCGCCTTCGCGTTGTGGGCAAGGTGTCCGTAATAGCCCGTCGTGTCGTTGTGCTCGGCGAATTCCGGTGGCAACGTCAGATGCTCGGCGATTTCAAGCGGTGTCCAACCATGGTTCGCCAAACGCATCGTCTGATCGTGCATCCAGCGGTAGAGGTCACGCTGGCGACGGAGATATTCGATGATGTCGTCCCCACCCCAGCGCGGCCAGTGATGCGACGCGAAGAACACCTCGGTGTCATCACCAAAGAGGCTGATGGCCTCGTCGATATATCGACTCCAGGCCAGAGCATCTCGCACCTGCGCACCACGAATTGGTACGAGGTTGTGCATGGTGTGTGTGCAGTTTTCTGCCATGCAGAGCCAACCGCGACCAGGGAAGAAGAAGTTCATCTCCGCTGGTGCTTCAGCTTCCGGCGTCAATTGGAAAACGATCTCGACACCGTCGACGATCAGGCGCTGACCGGTCTCGGTGATGTCCTCAGTCGGTGCGATGAGCCCAGGTGCTGCCAAAGCCAAGCCTTTGCCGAGCCCGCAATCGACATGCCCCATTGGCCCTGCTGGCAAGAGGGGTCCGAATTGGTAGATCGCACGTCGACCCATCGCGAATCCGGCGATCACGTTTTCACTGATGGCTTCATGCAGGAAACCAACCGGAGCGATCACACGACAGCGGCCCTCGGCAACATCAGCGACTGACGTCACTCCGAGCACACCACCGAAGTGATCCGCATGACTATGGGTGTAGATCACCGCCGTCACCGGTCGCTCGCCAAGGTGAGCGTTGACGAGTTCGCGAGCGGCGCGGGCAGCCGGCTCGACAGTCAGCGGGTCGATGACGATCCACCCGGTTGCACCAGCGATGAACGTGATGTTTGAAATGTCGTAGCCCCGAACCTGCCAGATCCCTTCGGCAACCTCAAAGAGTCCATGTTGGGCATTGAGCTGGGCCTGTCGCCACAGGCTCGGATGCACGGTGTCAGGGTTTGACCCGTCATTGATGAAGTCGTACCGAGATACATCCCATGCAGGACCAAATGGCCCATCGATCACGCCGGTCGGATGTGTTGCGATGAGCCCGCGTGTCGCCCGCTCAGCATCGGCTGGGTCCATGTTGATGGGTCGTGGCGAGTTGATGACCTTGGTGTGGTGCGTTGCTGGCTTTGGATTCATGTTGTTGCTCCGAGCTGTTCGGTGAGTCGTGCCTTTTGCACCTTGCCGAGCGCGTTGCGCGGCAACGACTCGACGATATGGACCCGACGAGGGCGCTTGTGAATGGAGAGCTGTCGAGCCACATGATCGATGACCGCGTCGGGGTTGATGTCGGCGCCGTCCTCCGGGACGACGGCTGCTTCAATCCGCTGGCCAAGGTCATTGTCGGCAACGCCGACTACCGCGACTTCGGCAACACCGGGGAAGCCGAGAATGGAGGTTTCGACCTCGCCAGCGCCAACCTTGTAGCCGCCGGACTTGATGATGTCGACCGATGTGCGGCCAGCGATGCGGTGCATCCCGTCAGGTCCAATCACCGCAGAGTCACCCGTCACAAACCACCCGTCATCGGTGATGGAAGCAGCGGTCGCATCGGGTCGGCCGAGGTAGCCCGCCCCCACCGTCGCTCCACGGACCTCAAGCGTGCCGATCGTTTCGCCGTCATGGGGCGCCAGGGTTCCATCGTCGGCACGTATCCGCGTCGCCACCCCGGCAAGCGGCATTCCCACGTGACCAGGCCGACGTTCACCGTCGAGTCGCGTTGACAACGTGATCAAGGTTTCGGTCATGCCGTATCGCTCCAGCGCTGCAAGACCCGTTAATTCGCGCAGCCCTTCGAATACAGGAACTGGCAGCGCAGCACTTCCCGACACGATGGCGCGGGCCGATGACAGCGCTCGCGCAGATGTCGCGTCATTGACCACACGCGACCACACGGTCGGCACGGCGAAGTACACACTGCCGTTCGCCGCCGCATAGGCCTCCGGTGTCGGCCGCACCGTGTGGGTGAGTCGGCTCCCACGACGAAGTGCACCAAGCACGCCGAGGACGAGCCCATGCACATGGAAAAGCGGGAGGCCATGAACGAGGTGGTCATCAGCCGTCCACTGCCATGCATCGGCAAGACCATCCAGACACGCAGCGATTGCTGATTCGGGCAGGAGAACGCCCTTTGGCGCACCGGTTGTACCGGAGGTGTACATCACGAGTGCAGCACCGTTCAGATCGGTGACGACACCACCGCGTGGTGCCGAGTCGCCCACCCCACCAAGTGGCAACGTCGGAATTTCGAGGTCATTCCATTGGTGCTCACCGAGCACGGCAACCGCACCCGAATCGTTGAGAATGTGTCGTCGTTCCTCGTGACCGGCATCGTGTGCGATCGGCACCACCGCCACACCGGCTCGAAGTCCCGCAACGATGGCAGTGATGGTCGACATGGTGGGGGCAGCGCAGACGGCAACCGCACGAGCGCCCGTCAATCGAGTGGCCGTGGCGTCCGCTGCTGCGAGAAGGTCCTCCCAAGAGGTCGTCGCATCACCGACGGTGACGGCGTCATGTCGATCGAGGGGAGATCCAGCGCCGTGTTCGCATCCTGCAAGAAGAGTCACCCTGCAAGTTTGTCAGCCAGTCCCATGTGGAACGACATCTGCGGCATCGCATACTTGCAGACATAAGTACATCTTTATATTATTTCGACGTGAACGGTGTTGGACTCGATCTTGATCAGTCGATCGACATACTTCGAGCGGTGGGCGAACCCACCCGCGCACGCATCATCGCCGTGCTCAGCCACGGTGAGTGTTCCGTCAGCGACCTGTGTGACATCCTCGGCCAGTCCCAACCCCGGATCTCGCGCCACCTGCGTCTCTTAGTTGACGCTGGGGTCTGCCGGCGCAATCGGGAAGGCACCTTCGCCTTCTTCTCCCTCAACGATGACGACGAGAGCAACGCCGCGTGCGATCTCATCGCATCGGTGGTCAACGGCTTTAGCCGCCATGACCCCGTGCTCAGCGCTGACAGGGCGCGTTTGGTGGCTGTTCGTGAACGGCGAGCCGAAGCCGCTCATCAACACTTTGCTGAACTCGCAGGCCGTTGGGACCGAGAACGTTCGCTGCTCACCCCAGACGACCTGGTCGAAGCAGCCATCATCGACGTGCTCGGGCCACCCGCCACCCCGCTCGGGGCGGTCATCGATGTGGGCACCGGCACCGGACGGATGATCGAACTGCTCTCCCCTTTTGCAGATCGCCTCGTCGGTCTCGATGCAAGTCCGTCAATGCTTCGCGTCGCTCGCGCCAATCTCGACCGCGCTGGCATCCACCACGCCGAACTGCGCCAAGCCGACATCTTCGCAACCACGATTCCAGCACACCAGTTCGATCTGGCCATCGTTCACCAAGTCCTGCACTACCTCGACGATCCCGACCGGGCACTCGTCGCGGCCGCCGACATGCTCGCTCCAACTGGCCGGCTGCTTGTGGTCGATCTTCCCCGCCACCAGATCGAAACACTCCGAACTGAACACGCCCACCGGCGACTCGGATTTACCGACGAACAGCTTGAAACCTGGTTTCGCGCTGCAGGACTGCAGCCGGTGAGCCACCACCTCATTCACCCGCCCGACGGTGATACCACTCGGATCGCCGTCGGCCTTTGGCTTGCGGAGCGTGCCGTATGACCATGACGATGCCTCAACTCTCGTACGAGGTGTTTCCACCGCGTACCGAGCGGGGAGCGGTTGCGCTCGCCGAGACCATGCAACGCCTGCAAGCCATGTCGCCCACCATGGTGTCGGTCACCTACGGCGCAGGTGGGGCGGATAAGGATCGTTCGTTTGCCGCAGTTGAACTTGCCACGCAGCACGCAGGATGTCCCGTCGCCGCGCACCTCACCTGTGTTGGTGTGCCACAGCGCGAAGTCGACGAGGTGGTCGACCGCTACCTCGCCCTCGGTGTCCGCCACATCGTGGCGCTTCGCGGTGACCCGCCCGAGGGCATCGACGCGCCATACGTTGCCCACCCCGACGGTTTCACGACCACGGCTGACCTCGTAGCGGCCATCCGCACTCGCGCTGACGCCGCTGGCACAGCCGTGACGATTTCAGTGTCGGCATATCCCGAGGTGCATCCTCAATCCCCAACGCTCGATCACGACCTTGACGTGCTCGCCGCCAAAGTGTCGGCTGGCGCTGACCGAGCAATGACACAGATGTTCTTCGAACATGACGCCCTTGCGAGTTACCTCACCGCGGTTCGCGGCCGGGGCATCACCATCCCGGTGATCCCCGGCATCATGCCGATTCACGAGATTGAACGTGTTGCCTCATTTGCTCAGCGATGCGGTGCGAGCGTCCCTGACTCGATGATGCGGTTCTTCGCAGCGGCAAGCGATCAGCGCACGGCCGCCGTCGAGTGGGCGTCACAGCACATCACACGCCTCCAAGCACTCGGACTCAACGAGTTCCACCTCTACACCCTCAACCAGGCCGATCTCGTACTCGCGATCGCACATCGATTGGAACAACGCTGATGACGTCAACGCGCGCCGACTTGTTTCACGCAGCATCTGCACGAATTCTCATTCTCGACGGAGCCATGGGCACCGAGATCCAGACCCTCAATCTGAACGAGGACGATTTCCGACATGGCCTGCCCGCTGATCACCCGGTTGAGCTGCTCGGCAACAACGACATTTTGTCGATCACCCGGCCAGACCTCATCGCCGAGGTTCACCAACGATTCCTCGACGCTGGTGCTGACATCATTTGCACCAACACCTTCAGTTCCACTGCCATCGCCCAGGCCGATTACCAGACTGCGCACCTCGTCACCGAGATCAATCGCAGTGCCGCATCGCTCGCTCGTCGTGTCGCCGATGCCTGCACCGCGGCGACCGGTCGCCGCCGTTTCGTTGCCGGTTCGATCGGACCGACGAACCAAACACTGTCGATGTCACCGCGTGTTGAAGATCCCGCATTTCGAGCACTCGACTTTGAGGAATTGGCAACTGCGTACGAAGAACAGATCGCTGCGCTCGTTGACGGCGGTGTTGATCTTCTGTTGATCGAAACCATCTTCGACACCTTGAATGCCAAAGCTGCCGTGGTGGCTGCCCGGCGCCACGCCCGAGTATCGGGAATCGAACTGCCGATCATGCTCTCGGGAACGATTACCGATCGATCTGGCCGAACGCTGTCGGGCCAAACCGTCGATGCCTTCTGGACGTCAATTCGCCATGCCAACCCGATCTCGGTTGGGCTCAACTGCGCCCTCGGTGCTGACGGCATGCGGCCACACGCCCGCACCATCGCTGCAGCGGCTGACACACTCGTATGCATCTACCCCAACGCCGGGCTGCCCAATGCCCTTGGGTGCTACGACGAAACCCCTGAACAGACCGCAGCCGTGCTCGCGGAGTTCGCCCGTGAAGGATGGATCAACATCGTCGGCGGGTGTTGCGGCACTACACCGGCGCACATCGCGGCCATCGCTGCTGCGGTTACCGGGATTGCGCCGCGGGCGATCCCTTCACGAACACCTCGCCTCGAACTCTCCGGTCTTGAACCCTTTGTTCTTACCGACGACATCCCGTTTGTCAACATCGGTGAGCGAACCAACGTGTTCGGCTCACGAAAGTTCCTCCGCCTCATCAAAGAAGGCCGTCACAGCGAGGCGCTCGATATTGCACGCGGCCAGGTCGAGGCTGGCGCCCAGGCGATCGACGTCAACATGGATGAAGGTCTGCTCGATGCTCGCGCCGAGATGGTTCACTTCTTACGTCTCGTCGCTACCGAACCCGACATTGCCCGGGTGCCCGTGGTCATTGACTCATCACGGTTCGATGTGATCGAAGCCGGCCTCGGCTGTGTGCAAGGTCGCTCGGTGGTCAACTCCATTTCGCTCAAAGCTGGTGAGTCAGAGTTCATCGAGCAAGCAACGACTTGTCGCGATCACGGAGCCGCCGTCATCGTGATGGCGTTCGATGAACAGGGACAGGCCGACACCTTGGCACGTCGGATCGAGATCTGCTCGCGTGCGTATCGAATTCTCACCGAGGTCGTTGGCTTGGAGCCCGAAGACATCATCTTTGATCCCAACGTGTTCGCGCTGGCGACCGGCATGTCAGAACACGATCGTTACGGCATTGATTTCATCGACGCCGCTCGCGCCATCGTCACCCAACACCAGGGCGTCAATATCTCGGGCGGTGTTTCCAACCTGTCGTTCTCATTCAGGGGCAACGACGTGGTTCGCGAAGCGATGCATTCGGTGTTTCTTCACCATGCGATACGTGCGGGGATGCGACTCGGCATCGTCAATGCCCAGCAGCTCGCCATTCTCGATCAGATCGATCCAGAGTTGCGAGAGCGCTGCGAAGACGTGGTGCTGGCGCGTCGACCCGACGCCACCGAGCGGCTCATCGAGCTCGCCGAGAGTTTGAGCGAGACGAACACCGATCGCGCGTCGAGCGAAGTTGCCTCGTGGCGCACCCTGCCGGTCGAGGAACGCATCACTCATGCACTCGTGCATGGGATCAGCGAATTCATTGCCGCCGACGTCGAAGAGGTCCGACTCGCGACCCAACACCCCGTCGATGTCATCGAAGGCCCGCTCATGGCAGGAATGAACCGAGTGGGCGACCTTTTCGGTGACGGGCGCATGTTTCTCCCTCAAGTGGTGAAATCCGCTCGGGTCATGAAAGAGGCTGTCGCCCACCTCACTCCCTTCATCGAGGCGGCCAAAGCCGCTCAGCCCGACGCAGGGCCACAGCGAACGACACGTCGCGTTCTGCTCGCCACCGTTGCTGGGGATGTGCACGACATCGGCAAAAACATCGTGGCGGTGGTACTCGGGTGCGCCGACTACGAGATCATTGACCTCGGCGTCATGGTGCCGACCGACGACATCGTCGACGCCGCGATCGAACATGACGTCGACATCGTCGGACTCTCAGGCCTCATCACTCCGTCGCTCGATCACATGGTCAGGGTCGCGAGTGAAATGCACCGCCGCCACATGACCACTCCATTGCTCATCGGCGGAGCGACGACGAGTCGTCTTCACACGGCGCTGCGCATCGCGCCGGCACTTCCTGACGTGCCTGTGGTGCACGTCCCCGATGCAAGCCGTGCCTCTGGTGTCATCACCTCGCTGCTCTCGCCTGATGCCCGTGATCCATTCTTGGCCGATCTTCGAGCGGACTACGAGCGGGTAACTCAGCGATATCACCAAGCTGAAGCTGAGCGCGATCGGCTACCACTGAGCACAGCCCGATCAGCGGCCATCAAGCTGAACTTCGATGCCGCCACCATTCACCACCCTGCCCTACTCGGCACCCGCACCATTGACTTCGACGTTGCCACGTTGCGGCGCTACATCGACTGGTCGCCGTTCCTGAATACATGGGGTTTGCGTGCCGATGTGCGTAACGGTGACGACCCCGCGGCCGCTGCGAGTGCGGCCGAACTCCTCGACGATGCGGCGTCAATGCTCGACCAGATGATCAACGAACACTGGCTCCAACCCCGCGGCGTGGTCGGTATCTGGCGCGCTGGTTCGCGAGGTGACGACATCGATGTTCTCGATGAAGACGGCAAATGTCGCGCCACGTTCCATGGCCTTCGTCAGCAATTAGGCCGCACACGCAACGGCTCCCGATCAACGATCGCACTGGGCGACCTCATCGCTCCAGTCGACGCCGGCATTGATGACTTCATCGGTGCCTTCGTCGTCACTGTCGGTGCCGAGGAAGACGCGTTGGCGCGCCGGTTTGAGCACGAGCGCGACGACTACCGATCCATCATGTTGAAGGCGCTCGCCGACCGTCTTGCAGAAGCGGCGGCCGAGTATCTCCATCTCATGGTGCGGCGCGAACTTTGGGGCTACAGCCCCGATGAGGACGACAACATCGAACGATTGGTCACCGAGAACTTCAGAGGGATACGGCCAGCGCCTGGATACCCAGCGCAGCCGGATCACTCGGAGAAGGCCACGATCTTCGCTCTCTTAGACGCTGAAGAAGCCGTCGGCGTTCGCCTCACCGAATCGTGGGCGATGTGGCCCGGATCGTCAGTATCGGGTTTGTATTTCGCGCATCCTGAAGCCAAGTACTTCGGCGTGGGCAAAGTGCTGCGCGATCAGGTCGAGGATTACGCCGTCCGCAAGGGTCTCAGCGTCGCCGACACGGAGCGGCTGCTCGCTCCCCAACTGGCCTACGAACCCGAACGCTGATTCGTCACTCGGGATATTCGTGCTCGGGTGCTGGATACACCCCTTGTTCGACATCCTCTCGGAATTGCGTCGCCGCCTCGGCAAGGGTCCCTGCAAGGTCGGCATAGCGCTTCACGAATTTTGGTATTCGTCCGGTTGAAAGTCCTGCCCAGTCGGTCCAGACCAAGAGTTGGCCATCGCAATGCGGTCCCGCGCCGACACTGATCGTTGGAATTGCCAGTTCAGCAGTCACTTTGGCGGCTACAGCGGACGGCACCATCTCGAGCACCACGGCGAATGCTCCCGCGTCTTCAACGGCATGTGCGTCGGCGAGCAGCTGTTCGGCTGCTGCACCACGGCCTTGGATGAGATGGCCACCAAGGCCGTGCTCGCTCTGTGGCGTGAACCCAACATGGCCCATCACGGGGATACCCGCTCGCACGATGCGTTGAATCTGCTCAGCGCTTCGCACCCCACCCTCGAGTTTGACGGCGTGGGCCGACGTTTCCTTCATGAAGCGAATGGCCGTGCTCAGCGCTTCGTCAGGGCCGTTCTCGTAACTGCCAAAAGGAAGGTCGGCCACAACCAACGCTCGCTGGGCAGCGCGAGCGACGGCCCGTGTGAGAGGGATCAACTCGTCGATCGTGACCGGCAATGTCGTGTCGTAACCAAAGACGGTATTTCCCGCAGAGTCGCCCACGAGTAAAAAATCAATGCCGGCTCGATCGAAAATCGACGCGGAGAGAAAGTCGTAACTGGTCAGGCCAGTGATGCGAATTCCCTGCTCTTTTGCTCGGGCGAAGTGGCGAATCCGCACACGTTTCATGCCTTCGGCTGCGTTGGCGCCACCGTAGGTTTGGCCCGCATCATCGGCTCGGTCGTCGACCACGGTGACACGCTATCGGCGTGGTCTCACCGCCATAACCCTTGCGCTCAGCGTCAGACGGAACAAAGATCCCGGCATGGAACTCCTACCAGACCAACTTCCGTGGTGGATCGCAGGTCCACTGCTCGGACTGCTCGTCGTTGGACTCTTTGTCGTGGCCAACCAGCCTCTTGGCGCGTCAGGGGCTTACGTCCAGACCATCAAGACGGTTCGACACGACAGCGACCGAGTGACCTGGCGAGTCTGGTACTTCGGCGGCATCTTCGTCGGCGGGCTCATCGCCAGCATCCTCGGGCCAGGTGTGGACATCCGTCAGGGCTACGACGCCATGTCTGCTGCTGGATGGTCTGCTCCTGCGATCGGCATCGTCGTGCTGCTCGGGGCAATCGTGATGGGCTACGGAGCACGCGTGGCAGGGGGCTGCACCTCGGGCCACGGCATCTGCGGCACCGCCCAACGTTCACCGGCAAGTTGGGTAACGACCGCAACCTTCATGGGAACCGCGGTCATTGTCACCTTCATTCTCACCTCGCTCACCGGACTTGGTGACGTGGTGATGGGAGGCGGACAATGAACCGCGGCATGAACATCGTCGGTGGCCTCTTCGGAGCCGGATTCGGCTTCGTGCTTGCTGCCGGCAAGTTGCACGATTACGACACGATCCATGCGACGTTGCGATTCGAGAGCTTCTACGTGTTTGGGTTGATGGGACTGGCCATCGGTGTCTCGCTCCCATTGTTGTGGATTCTGGAGCGACGCGGCACCGAGACCGTGTACGGCGGAACGCTGTCGCTCTCGCGGTCGCGCGTTGAACGCCATCACATCGTCGGCGGTGTGCTGTTTGGTGCTGGCTGGTCAATCGCCGGCACCTGCCCCGCTCCCGCGCTCGCCATGTTGGCCTCGGGCGCGACTTATGGGGCGATTGCCGTCGTTGGACTCTTTATCGGGCTCTGGCTGCGCGATCGTCAGTTGATGACAGCGAACCGCGCCATTGGCGAAGGAGACGGCGAGCGAAGCACCTTGCCAGGAACGAAGACCCTCGGCGCCCGCTAACCAAGATCATGCGTGGCCGGTGACCGCCGTCGCCGGGTCTGATTGCGCTCCATCAGCAGATGTGCCACGACGTGCGCGCCATTGCGGTCCGCTCAGTTGCCATGAGGCAACCACTAAGACGACCATGATGATCGAACACGTCGCGTACGCCACCACCCGGCCGTGGTACTGATAGAGCAGTCCGGCGATAACGGCCACGGTGCCGGCGGTCAGTGTCTGCACACCGCCGAGTAAGCCCTGCGCTCCGGCATGGCGATCATCCGGCGTGACCATCCCCACTGCCACCGCGGTCGACGACACCGTGAGACCATCGCTCACGGCATGAATCGTCGCGACGACGAGCATTGCCACCGCTCCTGGCATCACCCCGTAGAGCGCCATGTAGCCAGCCCCTAACAGCAATCCAAGCGGCCCCAGACGAAACGGTCCGACCCGCTGTGCAAGCCGACCACCAAATTCACCAAAGAAGATCAACGGCAAGGCAAATATGGTCACACCGATGTTCGCCAACCACTCAGCGGACCCAAGGTCATCGAGGACGACGGCCCATAACGCATCAAACGTGCCGATCATGATGAAGAGCGCAGCGCCCATGCACACAGCGGCAAGGTACGGACGAAGGCGGAGAAGATCGAAGGCGAATCGGGTCGCTGGAGCATCACCGCAAACCGCTTCGTCAACCCGAATTCTCATGACGAGTGGCAAACAGCCGACTGACGTCGCTGCGATCACAATGAACGGGGCCGGCAGGCCGAGTGGTCCGACGAGCATCGCGGACAGCGCTGGCCCGGCGGCGAACCCAGCAACATCACAGGCCAGCAGCAGGCCGAGGTTGTCACCGAGTCGATCAGGATCACCGAGAATCACGATTCGTCGAATCGCAGGGAACGCCATCCCAAGCCCGAGACCTGAAATCACTCGGCCGAGGAGCAACACCGCGAGGCTGGTCCCAAAACCAAGAACGAGTAGACCAACGAGATTCGTGAGGATGCCAAGCATGACCAAACGACGCGCGTGCCCGCGATCGGCCACCGGCGCAAGGAACACCTGAGCAAGAAACGATGAGCCGAACCCCACACCCACGATGAGACCAAGAGCCCCTTCGGCAATCCCATAACGCTCTCGGAAGTCGTCGAGCACC
The DNA here is from genome assembly GCA_029978335.1 of Actinomycetota bacterium. Classification (GTDB taxonomy): domain Bacteria; phylum Actinomycetota; class Acidimicrobiia; order Acidimicrobiales; family Ilumatobacteraceae; genus Casp-actino5. Next base: position 24,753 of record JAPOJQ010000005.1, on the reverse strand, counting down.
GTGAACATCACGCCATAGCCAGATGCCATCACGGCGGTGAGCATCCCAAATGCCAGCACCCGCCTCCGCCCCAAAGCGGGCAGTTGCACCTCGGTCGTCACATCGGGGGTCACTTGGTGAGACTACCGGTGCCTCCGCCCCGGATACGGATGGACAGACAGGTGACGCAACCTTCGAGCTTTTCGAATTCGGAGATGTCGACGACATCAACCTCGTAGCCCTCCGCTCGCAACATCGCCGCAGTTCTTGGTGCCGATGCAGCCATGAGTAAGCGATCGGGCCCAGTGATCACGACGTGGGAACCCGACTCTTCTTCGACCGCTCGAAAACGCTGAAAAACGGCGGGATCATCAACCAAGGGCGGAAACCCGATCACCGTCCCGTCGGGCAGCGCAGTAACCGCTGACTTCAGATGCAGGACCTTGGTCACCGCAACGGGGCGGACCGTCCACCCATACGGTTCGACGAGCGATGCGAGCGACGCAACGCCCATGGCGTTCGTTCGCCCGCCAACACCTACCCACACCTCAGAGCCGATCTTGAGCACATCGCCGCCATCGAGCGTTCCCGCCGAGAGTTCAACCACGTCAAGTCCACACTCAGCGAGAGGAAGGCGAAGTCCTGCTACTTCGGCAACACGGCTCGTTGCCCCCGGTCGGGTGAGCACAGCTTGCTCACCGAATACCACCACAGCATCTTCAATGAACACCGCATCTGGGCATTCGTCGATGCCGTCAACTTCCTCGATGACCCATCCGCTCGTGCGCAGGGCGTCGACGTAGTCGCCCCATTGTGAGCGAGCAACGGCCAGATCCACCTCCGCTCTCTCAATATGCGTCACCAGTCCCTCGGCCAAGCGAGGCCCAGGAGCACGTACCAAAGCAATGGAAACCGCCATGCCCCAGTGTCGCAGATCGCATGGCTGCCCGACCCGGCCGCTCACGGCCCCGCTCGCCAACTAGCGTCGACGCAATGTCAGGACTCCTGAGGTCCAATGTCGTCGTTGCGTCGGGAACGTTGGTGTCGAGAGTCACTGGGCTCATCCGTGTCATGGTCTTTGCCTACGTCGTTGGGCAAACGGCATTGGCCGATGCCTACAAATTGGCGAACGAAACGCCAAACATCATTTACGACCTGATCATCGGTGGGGTGCTCTCAGCCACGCTGGTTCCGGTCATCACCAGCGTGATCGCTCAGGCCGGCACAGCGGCCCGTCGACAACTCGACGCAATCGTGACATCTGCCGTAGTTGCGATCTCGGCACTCACGTTGTTGGCGGTTCTCGCAGCCCCGCTCGTCTTCCGCCTGTACTCCATCACCCTCTCCGCTGATGTCGACCCAGCGGCGTTCCGATCTGCCGGAACCACCCTGACCCGAATCTTCCTCGTGCAAATTCTCTTCTATGGCTTGACCGGCGTGATGAATGCCATCTTGCACAGCCGGGACCGATTTGCCGCTGCATCATGGTCGCCCGTCGTGGCGAACGTGGTCGTCATCACCTCCCTGCTCACCATCCCTGGAGCCGGATCTCGCACCCGGAGCATCAGCGAAATCGGCATCGACGGACGGCTCACCTGGACGCTCGGACTTGGCGCCACCGGCGGTATTGCCATCATGTCGCTCATCGTCATCGCGGCGGTGATGCGAAGCGGTTACGTCCCACGTTTCGCCTGGTCGCCCGGTGATCCCGCAGTTCGCCGACTACTCGCCATGAGCGGATGGACACTCGCATTCGTGCTGGCGAACCAGGTGGCATTGGTGGTGGTTCGCAACTTGGCTGAGCCGGGATCGGCGCTCGCGTCGGCCTACTTTGACGCGTTTACGTTTTTCGTCCTTCCCCACGGGCTGCTCGCGGTCTCAGTGGCAACAACCTTTCAACCCAGGCTTGCCCGTGATGTTGCGTCAGGCGACCGTCAGGGCTTTGCCGCTCGCATGTCAACGGGGATCACGACCATCGTTGCGCTGACCGCGCCAGCGAGTGCAGCGCTCATTGTCTTGGCCACACCGATCGTGCAGGTCTTCATGGAGCGGGGCCAATTCGACCCAACCGCAACGGCGAACACATCGTCGGCGCTTCGAGGACTCGCGATCGGGCTCGTCGGATTCTCTGTGTACCTGTTCACGCTGCGCGGCTTTTACGCCAATCACGACACACGGACACCATTCATGTTGAACCTGTTCGAGAATGCTCTCAACATCGTGCTCGCGATCCTGCTCGTCGGACCATTCGGTGTGGCAGGCCTTGGCACTGCACTCGGGCTTGCGTACCTCATCGCTGCGGTTGCTGCGGTCGGCGTCTTGCGGCGCCGATGGGCATCATCGATCGACGTGCGGTCGATTGCTGCATCCATCGTCAAGTGGCTCGCCGCGGGAGCGGGGGCCGGTGCCGTCATGGCGGTTACCCGTCAGATGTTCGACACCGCAGGTTCGTCAACGATCTTGCGAACGGCATCGCTCAGCGGTTCACTGGCGGCGGGTCTTGTGACCTACTGGATGGCTGCGGTACTGGTTCGTGCCGACGGTGTACCAACCGTTTCTGCTCTGCGAGCAGCACTCAGTCGGGCAATAGCACGAGGTCGTCACGATGGATGACTTCATGCACCATGCCCTCAGGCAGTTCGGCGGTTCGCCGGCCGATCACACCGCGTAAGTCTCGGTCAGCGACGAACACCATCCCGCGGGCAAACGCCGTTCCATCGGGCCCCACGATTTCGACTGTGTCACCTTCGTCGAAATGCCCGTGTACGTGGGTGATCCCCGCAGGCAAGAGACTCGATGGGCGTGTGGTGAGCGCACGGCGTGCACCGTCGTCAACGACGAGACTCCCCGCCGTCTCCGCAGCAAACGCAATCCACAATTTCCGAGCGCCGAGTCGACGATCGTGAGCATCAAACTCGGTGCCCACTGAGTTGCCATCGACTGCGTCGAGCAACACGCCATGGCGCGATGCCCTTGCGATGACCGTGCGTATTCCCGACCACGACGCGATTCGAGCGGCGGCCAACTTCGATGCCATTCCACCCGAGCCACGACCACTGCCGGTCGACGAGGCTGATATCGCCAACAAGGGATCGTCGGCGGTCACACGCTCAATCAGCTTGGCGTCAGCAACGGTTCGGGGATCAGCCGTGTACAGGCCATCGAGATCCGTGAGCAACACACAGACATCGGCCGAAATGTTGTGCGCCAGCAACGCTGCCATTCGGTCATTGTCGCCATAACGCAGCTCGGTGTTGGCAATGGCATCGTTCTCATTGACCAGTGGCACACAGCCAAGCTCCAACAGCCGGTCAATGGTCTGACGGGCATGCAAGTACTGACGACGATCGATGAAGTCGTGCGGGTCGAGGAGCACCTGAGCCCCAACGAGCCCCCGTGATGCAAGTTCCTCGTTGTACACGGCCATGAGGCGGCTCTGACCTACGGCTGACAGCGCCTGCAATGTGGCCATATCGCTCGGGCGGCTATCGAGACCGACAGCCGCAATTCCTGATGCAACCGCCCCGGACGTAACAACGACGACCTCATCGCCGCGAGCGCACAGGGTGGCCACCTGGTCGCACAGCGACGAGATGGCGTGCTGTTCGATTCGACCCGCGTCGTCGGTCAGCGAAGAAGTACCGATTTTGGCGACGATCTTCATTCGTGACCTCACACGTCCGACTGGTACTCGAAACTGAATTCACCGATCCACACGATGTCGCCGTCGCTCGCTCCAGCACGCGCAAGCATCTTCAATACGCCGAGCCGCTGCAGACGCGCATCGATCCACGAGAGCGCCTCAGGGGTGGTGACATCGTTCAACGCCACAACCCGCTCAACTTCTCGGCCGACAAGTCGATACTCATTCTCGGCGAGTCGCTCAACGACGGCGCCCGATGCCTCTGGACGAATGACGACAAGACCCTCAGACACGGGCTCGACCAGACGCGCCTCGTGCACCGCCGATGCCATTCGGCCGACGAGATCACGCACACCCTGTTGTGTCACCGCGGAGATCACGGGATGTTCCCAGCCCATTGCCGCCAGATTGTCCTCACTGACGAGGTCGGCCTTGGTCCCGACGATCACGCGGGGACGATCGAGCAGGTCCGGTCGATACGCGCCCAACTCCTCTAGCAGGACCGTCATTTGTGTGGTCGGTGACACCCCATCGAGCGCTGCGAGATCGATCATGACGCACAGCACACGCGCGCGTTCCACGTGGCGTAGGAAACGGTGACCAAGTCCACGTCCCTCGCTCGCCCCTTCGATGAGACCAGGAATGTCAGCGACCACGAACTGGGTGTCTTCGTCGAGCGACACCACGCCGAGATTCGGCTCCAAGGTCGTGAACGGATAGTCAGCGATGCGCGGTTTCGCCGCTGAAATCACGCTGATCAAGGTGCTCTTACCCGCGTTGGGGAAACCGACGAGCGCGACGTCCGCCATGAGTTGCATCTCGAGTTTGAGCCAGCGCTCTTCGCCATGCTCACCCTGTTCAGCGAAACTCGGCGCACGACGCTGATTCGACAGGAACCGGGCATTACCTCGACCACCACGACCGCCTGCAGCACCAAGCCACCGATCGCCGTGTCGGTACAGTTCAGCAAGCACCTCGCCGCTATAGAGATCTTTCACCACGGTGCCTTCGGGCACCTTGATCTCGAGCGATTGTCCTCGACGTCCGTGCAGATCTTTGCCTTTTCCGTGAACACCGTTGCCCGCCCTGCGGTGAGGATGGTCACGGAACGCAAGCAATGACGCGACATTGTGATCAGCGACCAACCACACGTCGCCTCCGTCGCCACCGTCGCCACCATTCGGTCCGCCGTAGACGACCGGCCCCTCGCGTCGAAACGAGACGCAGCCCGCGCCACCGTCGCCCCCGCGAATATTGAGTTGCGACTCGTCGACGAACTGTGACACGACTGTCACGCTAGCGACGAAGCTCGTACTCGGGCCGTGACACCGTCGACGTAGGGTATGGACATGTCCGCACATCTTGGGTCCGACGACCTCGCAGAGCGAGCCCACCGGTGGGCCTCCACCATGCGCGGACACCTCGCTGATGGCGTTGCGCTCGCCCACGAAGACTCCTGGGCTGGCCCAGGCTCACCTGGTTCATCTGACCGACAGCGCCGCGAGGAACTCGAGGATGCTCATTTCGCCGTGCTCGCCACACGTGCAGTTGGTGCCGGCGACCGAGCGCTTGAAGAGGCACCCGACCCGTTCCGAACGTGCTTCGAGCGCGATCGCGATCGCATCCTTCATGCCAGCGCGTTTCGTCGGCTTGCAGGAAAAACGCAGGTCTTCGTGTTTCCCGATGACCATCAACGCACCCGCCTCACCCACGCGCTCGAAGTTGCACAGGTCGCTCGATCCGTCGCCGGGCCGCTCGGGCTCAATGTGACCCTCGCCGAAGCCATTGCCGTCGGACATGACTGCGGCCACGGGCCGGGAGGTCACGCCAGCGAAGACGCCTTCAGCCCGTACCTTGCAGAGGGATACGACCACGCCGTCTGGGGAGCTGATGAAACACTCGTACCACTGAATTTGTGTGCGCAAACGCTCGACGGCATCCGAAATCACTCGTGGAGCCGGCCAGCGCCGACGACCCCAGAAGGCGAAGTGGTCTCGTGGGCTGATCGCATTGCCTATGTGTGTCACGACTTCGAGGATGCAGTTGCCGCTGGCATCGTCTCGACCGACATGCTGCCTCGAATCGTCGCTGCCACGTGCGGCACCACACGAAGCACCCAACTCGGAACCTTCATACGCGCCATGATCGAAGCGGCAGCGACCTCTGGAAGAATCGGCATGACCACCTCAGCGGCAGAAGCGCTTGCGGCATTCCGGCAATTCAACTACGAGAACATCTACTTACGTCCGGCGTCGCGCGCCCAAGCTGATGCCGTTGTCGCGATGTTGCGGGCACTCGTGGAGCACTACGCAGACCGCCCGCACCTACTCGGCGATGTCCGGCCCGACATGCCAAAAGACCTCACGGCTGGCAGTGAAGCGGCGCTACGCACAGCAGTGGCATGGGTCAGTGGAATGACCGACCGTTACGCCTGCCGACAGGCGATGTCGCTCCTCGGATGGGAACGGGACCGGCTACCCACCGGGATTGACGTGTGAACGTCTCAGGCAGGGTTCACGTCAACGACCTTGCGGCCCTTGCGCTCACCAAACTTGACTGAACCGTCGACGAGTGAGAACAGCGTGTCGTCGCCACCGATGCCGACGTTGCGTCCGGGGTGGAACTTCGTGCCGCGCTGACGAACAATGATCGTTCCCGCAGTGATCGACGTGCCGTCGAACACTTTGACACCGAGGCGCTGTGCGTTTGAATCGCGGCCGTTACGAGTTGAGCCGCCGCCCTTAGTCTTCGACATGTCGTGTTCTCCTCGGTCAGGCCTTGATCGACGTGATCTCGACCACGCTGTAGTGCTGACGATGGCCGTAACGACGGCGCTGGTTCGTGCGGCGCTTGTAGGTGAAGCCGTTGATCTTCGGACCTGCAGCCGAACCAACGACGCGTCCCGTGACGCTCGCAGATGCCAAGACGTCGGCACTGGCAAGCACGCGCTCACCGTCGACGACCAGCACCGGAACGAACGACACATCGGCGCCCTGTTCGGCGTCGATACGTTCGATGGTGATCTCCTGGCCTTCGGCCACCTTCTCTTGCTTGCCACCTGTGGCGATCACTGCGTACATAGCCCGACGGATGCTACCGACCACTTGACCCGCTCCCAACTGCGCCATCAATCAAGAAGGGCGTGATCGACGATCACTCCCCGACCCTCACAGTTCGGACAACGATCGGAAAACTCAGTGAGCAAACCTTCACCGATTCGCTTCCGTGTCATCTCAACAAGTCCGAGTTCGGATATGTCAAACACCTGGGTCCTCGTCTTGTCGCGAGCGAGCGCAGAGCGGAAGGTGTCGACAACGCGAGCACGATTCCCCTTGATCTACATATCGATGAAGTCGATCACGATGATGCCGCCGATATCTCGAAGTCGCAGTTGCTTGGCGATTTCTTCGGCTGCCTCGAGGTTGTTGGCGAACACGGTCTCTTCGAGGTTTGAGGTGCCGACGTTTTTTCCGGTGTTGACGTCAATCACGGTGAGCGCCTCGGTGTGCTCGATGATCAGCGACCCACCCGACGGCAACCAGACCTTGCGATCAAGAGCCTTGTGCACCTGCTCGTGCACATGGTGCTTCTCAAACAACGCCAAACCCTCTGCGTGCCGATCGTAGAACTCGATTCGATCCGCCAATTCGGGATTGAACGCCGAGACGTATTCCTTCACCTCCGCATGGAGACGCTCGTCATCGATGATGACGCCTCGGTAATCAGCGTTGAACTCCTCGCGGATAACACGCACCGCAAGTTCGGGTTCACGATGCAGCAGTGCCGGTCGCTTCGCATCAGCGGCAGCAGCCTCGATACGTTCCCATTGCGCGAGCAGCAGTCGCATGTCGGCCGTGAGCTCAGCTTCGGTGGCGTGTTCAGCGGCGGTGCGAACGATGAGCCCGTGGTTGTCCGGTTTCACTCGATCGAGAATGCCCCGAAGGCGACGACGCACATCGTCGGGCAGACGCTTTGAGATGCCGTAGGTACTCGAATTCGGGATGAGCACCACAAAGCGTCCCGGCAGCGACACTTCTTGGGTCAGCCGGGCACCCTTCGCGCCAATTGGGTTCTTCGTGACTTGGCACAGAATCAATTGACGGTTCTTGAGAATTTGTTCGATCCGCGGCTGACCGGAACCATCATCGATGTCTTCGGCGTCGTATTGGACGTCGCCCCGATACAACACGGCGTTCTTCGGGGTAGCGATGTCAACAAATGCCGCCTCCATACCTGGGAGCACGTTCTGCACACGGCCGAGATAAATGTTGCCGTGGATCTGGCTGACATCATCGGCTGGGCGGCTGACGTAGTGCTCGATCAGGTTGCGGCCTTCGAGGACGGCAACTTGAGTCATGCCATCGCGCACCTGGACGCACATGAGGTACCGGCCGAGCGGCTTGCCATTGCGCTCCCGACCTCGACGCTGCTCCATCACCTCGGCCGACAACTCACCCGCACCCGACTGCCCCGACCGACGCCGTCGGCTGCGGCTTGATTGCTGACCATTCGATGTCGACTGCTGCTGTTGCGACTGCGGCACCGCCGCGTCCTTCTTCTGGCTCTGGTTACCTTGACCCGAGCGTCGACGGCGCCGAGTCGGTTGACCGGCTGCAGATGGCTCTGAGCCCTGCTTGGCCGGACCAGGGGGTGGCGTCTGTGGCACCGGCATGGTGTCGCCGATTTGAGGGCGACGAACCAGTGCGCGTTCTGCAGCGTCAACTGACTGCGGGCGTCCTTCTCGAATCGGCTCAGGAAGCTCCTCTGGATTGCGATCAGCGGCCTCGGCTGCGGACTTAGGGCGGTTTTGGCCACCGCGCGAGCCGCGGCGACGTCGCTGGCCGCTGCCAGTGTGCGATTCGCTACTGCTCGGTGCGTCTCCGGCTGGCGGGATCGAATCCTGATGGTCCCCGTCGCCGGGGCCGTGGGAGGTGGACTGTTCCATGTGAGCGTTCCCTTTCGAAGCGGCCGCAAAGGGGGCCGCAGCCGCTCACTCGTTCGGCAGCGACCAGCGCGCCGGCGGTGAACGGACGAATGATGGAGAGGTACACGACCCCCGGGCTCAACAAGAGCAAGAGGATGAGGGGCGTGTTCATGACGTGGAAAGTGTACCGGCCGAGGATGGCCGCTGCCGGATTAGCGCATTCGACGCATATGGACGCTCTGAACCAGCCCGAACATGGCGCAATAGACCACGAGACTCGATCCGCCGTATGAGATAAACGGCATTGGCAGACCAGTCACCGGGGTGATGCCGAGGGTCATCCCAATGTTTTGGAACACCTGCCATAACAGCATCGTAAAGACACCAGCACAGATGTAGGTGCCGAGGAGGTCCTTGGACAGGCTGGCGATGCGCCAAATGCGCACGAGTGCAATGCCGAACACACCGATCAGCACCGCTCCTCCCACCAATCCGAACTGCTCAGCAACCGCAGCGAAAGGAAAATCCGCCCACATGACCGGAACATCGCGACCATTGGTCAGCGGGCCTTGGAGCCATCCTTTGCCCCAGATGCCACCGGTGCCAACGGCGCGAATGGCGTTGCGCGCTTGATACACAGCATCTTGGAGCGCAGGGTCAGTGGTTTCCTGATCGAGAAAAACCTTGAGCCGATTGACCTGGTAGTCGTTGACGAATCGGCCGACGAAGGCAGCAACCACCGTCAGCGTTGCCAACACGCTGACGGCCACGATGTAACGGGGCCGGGCACCCGCCACGAGCAAGGTTCCCATGACCAATGCCACGAGCACCGAGGCGGATCCAAGGTCAGGTTGCACGATGACCAACACCGTCGGAAACCCCACAAGTACGAGACCGCCGAGAAATCGCGGATAGCTCACTTCCTCGGTGCGTTCCTCCGCGAGATACGCCGCCAACAGCAACATGGTCGAGAACTTCGCGAGTTCGGCTGGCTGGATGTTGAGCGGACCGAGGTCAAACGAGATTCGGTCCTCCCCTCGAGCGAAACCAATGAGCAAGAGCAGCAACAACAACGAAATCGTGCCGACGTAGAACGTCATCGCCCTGTTCTTCAACGCCTCATAGTCGAGTGACATGACGAGCGACATCACCACTGCACCAACGATGGCAAAAACCACCTGACGATTCACGAAGGCATACGGGTCGCCCTCAATCCGCGTTCGTGATGCCGAGAATACGACGAAACAGCCAATTGCGATCAACAGCCACTGCACGAACATCAGCACCCAGTCGATATTTCGACTTGGGTCGCCAGGCGACCGTCGAATGTTCCCCAGTCCACTGTCGGGTCGACGAATGAGAAACGTCGACGTCATCGCGCGGTCCCGACGATCACTCGATCACTCCAATCGATCCGCCCCCGCGCCGGTTGAAGCACGCCACATCGTCGAGGAGGTTTGGCGGTGCAGCCACCGTGGAGTTGAGATCCAAGGGCTCTGATACGCGGATCGGATCAGTCCGAATCTTTCCCGAGAGTGCCAAGAAGGTGCACTTCACTACCGGTGCTGCGGCCTGTGATCCGTATCCCGCTTTTTCCAGATACGCAGTCACCACAAATGGCCGACTGGCATCTAGCGAGAAGGCGGTGAACGCTGACGAGTCGTTCCACGGATAGTTGCCCGCCCCCTGCGCAGTGCCCGTCTTACCGGCAACTGGAATGGCGTCATCTGGATAGTCGTAGAAGAGCCGCTCACCGGTGGTGGCGTGATAGGCGATATCGGTTCCGGGCACACCTGCACCGGTCGTCACCACGCGAGTCAACCCCTTCACGATTGGGTCGAGGTACTCGGGATTCATATCCAGTTCGCGTACCACGATCGGAGCAGCCGAGGGCTCGCTGATCTCTCCCTCACGCACATCTGCGTAGCCAGCAGTTCCGTCGGGAGTGCCGGGCTCCCAAATCGCTGCAATCAGGGTCGGTTGCACCAAGATGCCGCCATTGGCGATCGTGCTGTACCCCTGGTTGAGCTGAATCGGCGTCGCTGAGAGCAAGCCCTGACCGATGGCCATCTGGATGCTGTCGCCAACATAAAAACCACGGCCTTCGTCTTCGGTGATCACACCACGCTCGGCATAGACGCGCTTGAGTTCCTTATCCGGAACCGTGCCGTCGTACTCAAAAGGCAACTCAATGCCGGTGTCAGTTCCAAAGCCGAACGCTCTGATTTCTTCCTGAAAGACCGGCTCGCCATCGTTTTTCACCAAAATGTCTTCACCGATTCGATAGAAGAAGGCATCCGATGACACCGCGAGTGCATCTTCGACATCGACTTCACCGTAGACACACGGCGCACCGGTACCGCACAACGCATTCTTGAACACGCACCGAATCAACCCTCGGGCGCAGCGATCCTGGTTCACGCTGTACAACTCGTAGGTGCCCGTATCCCGGTAGAGCTCGTCGGGCGTAATGAGACCGGTATCGAGGGCGGCGTACGCGGTGAATGGCTTAAAGGTTGAGCCAAGGTTGTAGCGGCCTTGTACCGCACGATTCACCAGAATCGATTCGTCAGGGTCGATTGGTGAACCGTCTGGTTTCGTTGAAGGAAAGATCTCTCGGAACTTGGCACCCGATATCCCCGCCTCAAACCAGCGGTTGTCAAAGGTCGGATAACTCGCCATCGCGATGACCTCACCCGTGTCGAATCGCTTCACGATCGCAGAACCCGCAGGCGCCTTGTACGGCACCAGATCCGGTTGGGTGGGATCAAGTGCTCCGAGCGTGCCGTCAGGCTGTCGAACGAGTGGGTTCGACGTGTACTGAGTTCGGCGTGACCGCAGGGAGGTCTCGAGCGCTTGCTCGACGTACACCTGAATATCGAGATCGATGGTCAGTTGGACGTCAAACCCATTGATCGGAGGCACTTCCTCCACGACGCGAACCGGTCGATTCGATGCATCGACCTCCAACACTCGATAACCCCAGACCCCGTGGAGTTCGGCTTCCATGGAGCGCTCGATGCCGAACTGACCGACGCGTTCGTTACGCAGATAACCCTGCACGAGGTATCCCTCAAGTTGCTCTGCGGTGATTGCACCCATGTAACCAACGACGTGCGCCGCATGGGGTGCGTAGGGATAGACCCGCTGCCATTGGTTGATGATCTCGATACCGGGCATGTCCTCGACCCTCTCGAGCAATGCAATTGCCGTCGGCTCGTCGACGTCTTCGGCCAACGGTAGGGGGAAGAATGGCGAGTAGTAACCCGAGTCGTAGCGATCCTCCATCTCTGCCGCAGTGACGTCGACCCATTGCGACAGCCGTTCGAAGATTTGAGCTCGAACGCTTGAGCGTTCAATCGCTCGCCAGTCGATCGCCACCGTCAAGATGCGTTCGTTGTCGGCCAAGATGCGGCCATCCGCATCGAAGATCCGTCCCCTCTCGGGGGCGAGCTGAATCACTCGTGTCCGCGAGCGATCAACTCGGGCTTGAAGTTCTTCAGCGCGAACCGTCTGCAAGAACCAGAGACGCACACCGAGAAGTCCAACGAGGATGAATGCAACCGAAGCAAGCACACCGAGTCGGAGCGCTCTGCGGTCACCAGCCATTCGACAAGTCTCGCGTGCACACGGCGCAATTACGCATCAGCGGGCAGTCTCAGTTCAACCGGCCGAATTCGCAGCGCCCACCGCATCATCGGCACGAACAGTGGCGACAATGCCGCCGCAGCGACTGTCACCACGGGAACGATGATGAGCATCTGTCGGCCGACGACATCGGTCTCGCCGATCATGACCCGCACGAGCGGCACTGCGGCTTCACCGGCGCCAGCACCGATGGCCGCGAGACCCGCAAGGATCCACCAGCGCGGCTCAATGCGATATTGACGTCCCCAACCAGCCACGTAGCCACCGAAGGCCATCGTGAGTGCCGTTGCACCAAGCGGCGTTCCCGTGCCGAGGTCATACATCAGGCCCAACAAGAAACCCGCTAGTGCGCCTTGCGTCACGCCGCTCGCCGCTCCAGCCGCAGCCGCACACGCCAGCATGATCTGAATCGCCACACCAAAGGGACGCAGCTCAGCCGCAATCGAGGTCTGAGCGGCGAGTAGCACCACACCAATCAGCAGTAACCGCGGCAGCCACGCACGCAGTGGCGCCTCCATCAGCCGCCAACCTCGCTCGGTGGCAAGTACAGCACGACCCGAACGAATTGCAGACGGTTGAGGTCCGCAGTTGGCTCGATCTCGAGCTCCTGACCGGCCGTTCCCGCACGAGTGATCACGTTTGCCACCCGACCGACAGGGATGTTCGGCGGAGCGAGCGAGGTGCTACCACCGGCAGTGAAGACCGTGTCACCAACCTCAATGCGTCCGAACGACGTCGATGAGGCGATGAACGACACACGCGGAAGTCGCAGGTCGCCCTGACCGCGCAACACGCCGGTCTCTCGAACGACCGCTGGCACCGACGATGTCGTCGTTGTGGGCGTGGTGGTCGAGGTGCTGGTCGTCGATGACTCGATGGGGTCTGGTGCAACCTCGCCGTCACCGGGCAGCGTCGTCGTCGAGGTCGATGTCGTCGTCGCCGAAACCACAACCGTGGGCTCCAGCGTCGCGAGAATCTTGACGGGAACCGCATAGGAGGGATCGGTGAGCAGCATGATGATCGACGACTGCGGCGCCACGCTCGTCACTTTGCCAACGAGTCCCGCTTCGTTGAGCGCCGCCATGCCGACTCGGATGCCGTGAATCGCTCCGCGATCGATCTCAACCTGCTGATCGAAGTTCCCCGGCGACTGCCCGATGAGGCGCGCCGTCACTGAGTCGTACGATGCGAGGCTCTCGAGGCCTTCAAGAGCGAGAAGATCCTGATTTTCGATAATCGCGTTCTGCGCCGCAATTTCGGCGGAACGTTGCGCATCGACTTGGGCATGAAGCGCCCGGTTCTCCTCCACCACGCGGTCGTAGTCGTCGTATGCCCGCCACAGTCGGACAACCGGAGCGGTGGCGACCTCTGCTGCTCGATCGAATGGGGACATCACCACGGAGAAGCCGGAGCGAATCCCGTCAAACACCTGATTGCCGCGTAGGTCAAGGGTGAGCAACAGCACCGACGACAGTGCCAGCGCGACGATCACTCGTCGACGGCCGGGCGAGAACGATGCCAATGGGGTACTCCGAGATCAGAGGTCGCCGCCGAGCGACATCAGCCCACGCATGGCATCGATGTTCTCGAGGGCCCGCCCAGAACCAATCGCCACGCTGTACAAGGGTTCCTCGGCAATCCGAATTGGCATCCCGGTCTCATGAGCAAGCCGCTCAGGAAGCCCCCGCAGCAATGCGCCACCGCCCGTCACCATGATGCCCGCTTCCATGATGTCGGCAGCGAGTTCTGGAGGGGTGCGATCAAGCGCCGTCTTCACCGCATCAACAATGGCACTCACGGGCTCAGCAAGTGCTTCACGAACGTGCTCGGTGGTCAATTGGATCGTTCGCGGCAGTCCGCTGATGAGGTCACGTCCTCGAATATCGGCGGTGAGCTCGTCCTCGAGCGGCCAAGCCGAACCCATCTCTCGCTTGATCTCCTCGGCTGTTCGATCGCCGATCGCAAGCGAAAATTCCTTCTTGACGTACTGAACCACTGCATCATCGAGTTCGTCGCCGGCAACACGAACCGACTGCGCCGTCACGATGCCGCCAAGTGAGATCACCGCCACTTCGGTCGTTCCGCCCCCGATATCCACGATCATGTTGCCGGCCGCTTCGCCCACAGGTAGGTCCGCTCCAATTGCAGCGGCCATCGGCTCTTCGATGATGTGTACTGGGCGTCGGGCCCCCGCGTATTCGGCTGCGTCTTGCACTGCCCGCTGCTCAACACCGGTGATACCCGATGGCACGCAGATGATCATTCGCGGCTTCGACCACTTCGATGCATGCACCTGCTGGATGAAGTAGCGGAGCATTTTCTCGCAGACTTCGAAGTCCGCAATTACGCCATCTTTGAGGGGACGGATCACCTTGATGTTGTTGGGCGTTCGGCCCATCATCCGCTTCGCTTCGGTGCCAACAGCAACCGGCCGGCCATCGTTAACGTTGATTGCCACCACTGACGGTTCGTTCAACACAATGCCGTAGCCGCGCGCGTAAATCAGGGTGTTCGCAGTGCCCAGGTCAATTGCGAGGTCGCGACCGAGGCCGAGTGGATTGCTACGCATCGCCGACCTCCTTCCCGGTGGCTCGCCTCCCCAACGGGAGCAGAACGGACCCGAATATTACAGTTCGGGGAAGAAGATGCCGATTTCGCGAGCCGCACTCTCGGCCGAATCACTGCCATGCACCAGGTTCTCGGTGAACAAGATGCCGAGGTCGCCGCGAATGGTTCCCGGGGCGGCAGAACGCGGGTTGGTGGCTCCCATCATGGAACGGACCACTTCCCACGTGTCTTCGGGACCCTCAACCACCAGCGCGACGACCGGCCCACGGCTCATGAAGGTCACCAAGTCGGCGTAGAAGCCCTTACCGACATGCTCCTCGTAATGCCGCTCCAACGTTGCCGCGTCGAGCGAGCGAAGCTCCATCGCCACGATCGACAGATTCTTCGCCTCAAAGCGAGACAGGATTTCGCCAACGAGCTTGCGCTCCACAGCATCTGGCTTTAATAGGACGAGGGTACGGTCAGACATGACCGTGACGATATCGGTCAACCGCCAGCGAGGCGTCGCAGATACGGTCGAACCGCTCCGACGACATAGATCGATCCAGTGATCAGTACCGCATCGTCCGCATCGGCCAGACGAAGCGCCTCGCGAACTGCGATGACCGGATCGTCGATCACCAGCACTTCACCGACACCTGCGGCGCGAGCTGCAGCGCCGACCAACTCGGATGGGACGCCACGCGGCGTCGGCGCAGTGCATGCGATGACCACGTCAAAATCCTCGGCTCGCAACGCCGCCACCATCTCATCTGGTTCGCGCAGCGTGCCCACCACGAGGATCCGCCGAGCCTGCGGTGCGAAATCGTCAAAAAACACACCCGCACACGTGTCAGCTCCTGCCGGGTTATGCGCTCCGTCCACGATCACGAGCGGTTGCACGCCGAGCACCTCGAAGCGGCCAGGAACTTCAGACGTGGCGAATCCCTCTCGTACGACCTCATCGCTCAACGGCGAAGCGAAAAACGTCTCAACCGCCGTTAGCGCTACGGCTGCGTTCTCTCCCTGATGAGCACCGTGCAACGGAATGTGCACGTCCGAGTAGACCGTCGTCGGCGTGCGAAGATCAACCAATCGGCCCCCGACGGCGAGCGTGTTGTCGGCGGTGGCAAAGTCGAGATCGCGGACCAACAGCGCAGCATGCGGCTCGGCGCCAAAGATCGCGATGAGCTCAGGATCGGTCTCCCCCACGATCACCGCGCTCTGACCAGTGATGATCCCCGCCTTTTCTTTGGCGATATGGGCAAGTGTCGGTCCAGCAAACTCAGTGTGGTCGAGTCCGATATTCGTGATCACTGCCACCTGGGCATCGACGACGTTGGTCGCATCCCAGCGACCAAGAAGGCCGACTTCGATCACCATCACGTCGACGGCCACATCGGCAAACCAGCGAAAGGCAGCAGCTGTGACCGCCTCGAAAAAGCTTGGCCGCACTCCGGTGAGTACCTCGAGGTCGGCGATCGCCGCGATCTGTTCAGCGAGTTCATCGTCCGAGATTGGCTCGTTGTCTCGACGAATTCGCTCGTTCAATCGTTCGAGGTGAGGGCTGGTGTAGGTGCCGACCGTCAGTCCCGATGCCATCAGCAATCGTGTGATCATCTGCACGGTCGAACCTTTGCCGTTCGTGCCGGTCACGTGGATGACGGGCGCGCAGTGCTGCGGATCACCCATCGCCGAGCACAGCGCACTGATCCGATCCAGCGATGGCGACTCGATTCGGCCTGTGCGGTCGTACGACGTGTGATCGTCGAGGTAACGCAACGCGTCGTCGAGGCCCATGGACGAGAAACTGTTCAGCTGGCGGCGCGGCGCTGACGGCCGGCCGGCTTGCGCGGATGCAGCGTGGGTGTCAACCGATTGAGCACGGTCTCGCCGTCGATGACGACACGTCCAACGTCGTCGCGTCCCGGGATTTCGAACATGGGATTCAGGAGCACTTCTTCCATGATCGCCCGGAGCCCTCGGGCGCCGGTTCCGCGTGCCAGCGCCTGATCGGCAATGGCGCTGAGGCCGTCATCGGTGAACTCGAGTTCGACATCTTCGAACTCGAATACCTTCTCGTATTGCTTCACCAACGCGTTCTTCGGCTCCGTCAGAATTGACATCAAGGCACTGCGATCAAGGCTGCGAACGACACCCACCATCGGCAAGCGGCCGATGAACTCTGGAATCATGCCGAATTTCACAAGGTCCTCTGGCAGCACCTTGGTGAAGAGATCGCCCGGGTCGCGTTCGGCGCGTGATCTCACCGTGCCGTGGAATCCGACACCCTGTTCACCAACGCGACGCTCAATGATCTGTTCGAGGCCTGCAAAGGCACCGCCAAGGATGAACAAGACGTTCGTGGTGTCGATCTGAATGAACTCTTGGTGCGGGTGCTTGCGCCCACCCTGCGGCGGCACCGATGCCTGCGTGCCTTCAAGAATCTTGAGCAATGCTTGTTGGACGCCTTCACCGGACACATCACGGGTGATCGACGGGTTCTCACTCTTGCGAGCCACCTTGTCGATCTCGTCGATGTAGACGATGCCCGTTTCGGCTCGCTTGGTGTCAAAGTCTGCCGCTTGGATCAGCTTAAGGAGAATGTTCTCGACATCTTCCCCGACATAGCCGGCTTCGGTCAGCGCCGTCGCGTCAGCGACTGCGAACGGCACGTTGAGCATCCGGGCCAAGGTCTGCGCGAGGTGCGTCTTTCCGCAGCCAGTCGGCCCGAGCAGCAACACATTTGACTTCGTCAGTTCGACATCGTCGCGCCGGCCGATCGTTCCGGCCTGTTGATACTGAATGCGCCGGTAGTGGTTGTACACGGCGACCGACAAGATCTTCTTGGCGTGATCCTGGCCAACGACATATTCGTCGAGGAATGCCGAGATCTCACGCGGGCTTGGCAGATGTTCGAATGAGACCTCTGAAGTCTCGGTCAGTTCTTCCTCAATGATCTCGTTACAGAGATCAATGCACTCGTCGCAGATGTAGACCCCTGGACCTGCGATGAGTTTCTTGACTTGCTTCTGCGACTTGCCGCAGAACGAGCACTTCAGCAACTCGCCGGTCTCACCGAATTTCGCCATGTGCTCACCTCCCCGTTCGCCTGTTCTGGCGCCGAGGCGAACCTCAGCGGATCGCTCCGGAACGGTCAACGACCGTCCGGGACGAGATCACCTGATCGATGATGCCATATTCGAGGGCCTGAGATGCTTCCATAACGAAATCTCGGTCGGTGTCGGCATGAATCCGCTCAAGTGGCTGACCGGTGTGGTGAGCAAGAATCTCCTCGAGAATGTCTCGCATCCGGAGGATTTCTTTGGCCGCCAGTTCGAGATCGGTGACCTGCCCGTAACCGACCTGTCCGTAGGGCTGGTGCAACAAGACGCGGCTGTGCGGCAACGCAAGGCGCTTACCCTTCGTGCCGGCCGCGAGAAGCACCGCTGCTGCCGACGCTGCTTGACCGAGGCAGATCGTCGCAATGTCGTTGCGAATGAACTGCATCGTGTCGTAGATGGCGAACAGCGCGGTGATGTCGCCACCAGGCGAGTTGATGTAGATGTTGATGTCCTTGTCGGGATTCTCCGACTCGAGGTGAATCAACTGGGCACAGATCAATGACGCGATCTGATCGTCGACCGGCGTCTGCAAGAAGATGATGTTGTCCTTCAGCAAGCGGCTGTAGAGGTCGTAGGCGCGTTCTCCGCGGCTGGTCTGTTCAACGACGTTAGGAACGAGGTAGTTCACCGCATCCAGATTCATCAGGCATCTGCTCCTTCGCCATCGGCGTCCTCGACATCATCGTCGTGATCATGATCATGCCCGAGAACGAGGTCGCCGTCGACCGGACGTCCGTCACCGTCAACAAATTCGACATGATGCAACAGCCAGTCGAGCGCCTTCGACTTGCGAATCGACGCAACCAGTTCGGGCACCGCCTCATTGGTTTCGTAGACCTTACGAACACGGTCAGCCGTGTCGTTGAACTGCAGCGCCATTCGCTGGTATTCCATTTCAAGGTCATCGCCAGATGCCTCGATTGACTCTGCAACCGCAATGGCACGCAAGGCGAGGTCGGCCTTCACCGCCACGTCTGCCTGGGTGCGCATATTGCCAACGAGGTCCTCGGTCGACTGGCCGGTGGCCGAAAGCCACGCCGACAGATCGATGCCCTGTGATTGGAACTGGCGAGCCAAGTTCTGGAGTCGACCTTGCAACTCCTGCTCGACCATCGAAGCCGGAGCCTCGATTTCGACCAGGCCGACGAGAGCGTCGGTCACCTTCTGCACGACGGTCTGACGAATCGTGTTGAGACGACCCTCGGCGAGGCGTTCACGAATCGACTCGCGCCATTCCGCTGCGGTCGCAAATTCGCCGATGTTGTCGGCCACCCAGTCGTCACTGAGTTCTGGCAACTCCATGTGCTGGACCCGCCCGACACGAACGGTGAAATCTGCCGGCTCGGACGTGCCCTTTGGAACCGACGTGAACGTCAGCGTGGCACCAGCCTCCGCTCCTGTGAGCTGCTCATCGAAGTCGTCGGTCACCCAACCCTTACCGATTTCGTACGACCAATCTTCAACGTTGAGGCCCGCCAGCTCTTCGCCGTCACGATGAGCGGCAAGGTCGACTGTGACGTAGTCGCCAACCCCTGCTGGGCGAGCGGCGTCAACCAGTGTGCCGTGGCCGCGCAACTGTGCATCGACGGCCTCGTTGACATCATCGTCGGAGACGTCCGGCGACTCGATCTCAACACGAAGGCCGCCGTAGCCCGGGACCGTGATCTCCGGTCGAACCTCACACTCGGCTTCGAATTCGACGGCGCCCTCGTCTTGCCCGCCAGTGATCTCGATCGACGGCGTGGCAATGAGATCGACGTCGTGCTCGCGCACGGCCTTCGTCAGATAGCTCGGGATCGAGTCACGAAGCGCTTGTTCACGAGCTGGCGCGAGCCCGATTCGAGCCTCAAGCAACTTGCGAGGCGCCTTACCGTTGCGGAAACCCGGCATCTTGATCTCACGAGCGATCGCGCGGAATGCCGCCTCGATGTCGCTCTCGAACTCTGCCTCGTCAACCTCGACGTAGACCTTGACTTTGTTCCCCTCGAGGGGTTCGACCGAACTCTTCACAGGAAGCGGAGCCTATCGGCGACACGATGCGCTGCCCGATGGAGGTCGGAGCGTGCGTCAGCCACCTCTCATCGGGCAGAATGGACCCGTGCCGATTTGGAAGCCCCACTCGTTGTCCGCTCCCCACGCCGATCAGATCGATCTGAGGATCGGCGATCGCGTGCGAGCAACGGGCGACATCGAGCGCCCTGACGCGGTCGTCGCTGCTGGAACCGAGGGCAAGGTTCTGCTCGCCAACGGGTTTAATTGGCAGCGTTACCGGGTGCTGTTTGACGATGGCGCCGAGGTGGGCGACTTGGACCACCGCACGATTGAGCCGATCGGCCGATCAGCCAAGCGAGCCGCCAAGCGAGCCGCACGCCGCTAACCGCTACTCGGCGACGTCGTCGAAGATGTGCAAGGTGCCTGAGTAGTCGGCGACCCACACCCGTCTCATCGCCGCGTCATACGCCACACCGATGGGGCGTCCGCCAACTGACACCGTCTGCAGCACCGTCATGTCCGAGGTTCTCACCTTCGAGACGGTCCCGTCGGCGTAATTCACCACGTACAGCGACGCTCCATCGTCGGCCATCGCCATGGTCCGAGTCTGCGTGCCGGTCCGCACGGTGTCGATCATCTCGCCACTGTCGACATCGATGCTGCGAACCGTGTCCATCTGGTGATTTGAGCTGTACAACGTCGAGCCGTCGGGCGACAAGATGATGTGACGGGGCGTGATGCCAGCACCGGGCAGCGATCGAACGGTCTCAAGCGTGTTGAGATCGATGAGATCGATGCGTTCGGCTCCCATCACCGTCACATAGGCGAATGCGGAGTCGGCGGTGATCGCGACCCCACGCGGATGGCGGCCGAGGTGAACTCGACCAAGTTCCACCAAGGATTCGGTGTCGATGATGGAGGCATCAAAGCCGCACCAGTTCGCCACCACCAGACGGCGACCATCAGGCGACACGGCAAGAAATTTTGGAACCGCACCAGTGGGCACCACTGCGTCGATCGCCATCGAATCGATGTCGATCCGGTACACGAACGAGTCTTCCCAGTCACCTGCGCCGCAATCGTCGTCGGCAACCGAGGAGTAACCGGGCCCGTACATCTTGTAGTTGCTGACCCAGATGTGACGACCGTCGGGCGTCACTGCGCCTTCGACTGGCGAGCCTCGTAGCACAACCGACTCCGCCGCCAGACCGAACTCGGCAAGGTCAATCGTGTCGTCGATGACAGCGACGGCATTGCCTGAACGATCGAACACCTTCACGTTGTGGCGGTACATCATGTTCTGGGTGAATACGAGTCCATCCGGACCGATCACGATGCTTTTGGGTTGTAGGTCTGAGTCGCTGACCGTGAACAACTCGACCAGGCGCCGCTCGTCAGATGACTTCCCGTCGGGAGGTACCAGGGTCGTGGAGGTCGGCGTTGGGGTCGTTGACGTGGTGGGCGTAGGTGCCGTGCTGGTCGTCGACGTGGCGGCTGGCGCCGTGGTGGAGGTCGATACCGCAACGCCACTACCTGTTGGCGATGCGGTCGAGGGCGACGTGTCGGTGGACGAGGGACCGCAGGCGAACAGTGATGCGCTCAGCGCGAACAGCGAGACCGACACCACCTTCGAACAGCGAAGTCGGTGCACGGGTCCGGAGCGTACCGTCGGCCGGTACGCTCTTGCCGACGGGAAGTGGCGCAGCTTGGCTAGCGCACCTGCTTTGGGAGCAGGGGGTCGCGGGTTCGAATCCCGCCTTCCCGACGGATGGCCATAGCCGTCACAGCGCAATGCCGAGAGTGCATCTCGGCCAGCATCGCTCCCCGATGTCGAGTCGGTGCGCCCGGTAGGCCTCGTCAAGCCACCCGGCAGCATCGTCACCAAGGAGTGCGCTCGTGATATCGAGGTGCGCCCGGCGAAATTGCGCACCATGCCCAGCATCTCGTCCCGCAAGCACATGCGCCATTTCGTGGACCAATGTGCCGAGGGTCTGTTGGGGGCGAGTAATGCGAACCGTCGGCGGGTCGGGCGGCCGCCATACGGTCGTCGAAGTTGATGCATCCGATCGGGCCGCAACCACCTTGATGCGACCCATTGGCCACGTTGACGATGAGGTCAACCGGTCGGCTGCGGCGACGACCTCAGGAAACGGAATGATCTCCTCAATCGTCGTGCCCGCAAACGCCGCGTGTTCGGCTGCGTACACCTGTGCACGTTCGCGGTCGATCGCCATCACCCACTCCCCTTCGCGATGGCCCGTCGACCGTTGATTCGAGTTCGACCAATGTCGGCATCGGCTGCGGCACGGCGACCGGCAGCCACGCCATCGCGAACGGCGGGTGCCGCTGGCCGAGCCGTGACGATTCGCCCGAGGCGATCGCTGGCGAACTCCTTCACCCGAGCGTCACGGTCAGCGAGTACGGGGAGCACCGACTCGCCCTCAGGATGCGCCTCGACCGCTGCCTTGTGCGCTTCGCTCATCATCTCAGCAACCTGAGCAGCGAATCCGAACATGAATGATCGCCGATAACGCTGTGTCGCCGCCGGCGTGCTGCGGCGTTCGCCAGATGCTCGCACCGACATCTGCTGATGCAGTGAGGTGAAGAGCACTCGCACCGCCTCGACATCGGAGTGGTAGCCAGTCACATGCGCCACCGTCCCGGTCGCCATCGTCATGAACGTGGCCATACACCCGTGCGCTTCTGCAATTCCGGCCAACAAGTGAAAGCGAGCCCGGACGTAGGCGCCGCGGCCGAGAGGGACGGCCTCGATCACAAGGTCGCCCGGCTCGTGACGCTGCAGGTCGGTGATATCAATCCGATGGCGAGCGATCAACTCTGCGGCTTTGCGCGAGAACGCGTCTGCCTCGGCAGGGTTGTCGGTTCGCTCCGCCATCGTCAGCAGTTTGCGAACCCGTTCGAGGAGGCCGCCGTCGATGTGGTGCGGTGCGTTGACTTCCATGTCGGTCATGGGACCAAGAAGCGTCGACAGAGAACGCAATCACTCATACGTCTCGTGTCAATTCCTCGAGGAGGTCGGCGAGGGCGGACGGGTTCGTGATGTTGGGGCTGTGACTCGCATCGATCTCTCGATAGTCCCAGTCCGGGTCGCGCTGTGCTCGCTCAGCGAAGGGGCGAAAGGGATCTCCCGGGCCAACGGTCAAGCAGTAGATGTACGCACGCGGCAACGTAACGTCCTCGAAGCCAAAGGGCGCCGGTTCCGAGAAGGTGCCGATCGGTTGGGCCACGCGACGTGGCGCAATCCACTCAAGATCATCAGCCGGCGTATCCGGCGGCGGTGGGTTCGACGGAATCCCCCATCCGTCACCGGATTCGTGCGCCGCAGCGGTCATGCGGTCGCGTGCCTCATCACCAAAGAGGGAGAACACGGATTCTCCCCGGCGTGGCACCAACGCGTCGAGGTAGATCACCTTGGTCACCCGGTCAGCGATGCGCCCCATTGCGCCGGTCGCCACCATGCCGCCGTAACTGTGAGCGATCAGTACGACGTCGCGGTGATCCTCAACTTCCATGTGCTGCACGAGGTCGTCGATATGCGTAGTCAAGTTGATGTGTGGCCCTGCGAGATGCCGACGCTCACCGATGCCCGTCCACGTGGGCGTCCACAGTGTGTGTCCTCGACGGGCGAGTTCGTCGCGCATACGCCGCCACGCCCAACCAGCCGACCATGCCCCATGAACCGCGATAAATGTCGTCATCACTGCATTGTCTCAGACATAGGGCACCTGCGTCGGTTCGCGACGCAGCCGATAACCTGCCGATCGCCTGCGGGTGTAGTTCAACGGCTAGAACCTCAGCCTTCCAAGCTGATGATGCGGGTTCGATTCCCGCCACCCGCTCCACATCGCTCGGGTTCACGCCGCGCGTCCCAGCTTGCTTCTGTGGCGACGGTCGGTTCGTTTGTCCGGTCGATGTCGGTCCTCGGCTCGTCAGTTCCCAGCGCAACGGCACACCGGCTCGGTTGGCGTGCAACAATCCTGCAATGAGCCTTCTCAACCATCCCATCCAGACGTTGTCCGGCCAACCGGCATCGTTGAGCACGATGGCACCCGACAAGGTGTGCCTCGTCGTGAACGTTGCGAGCAAGTGCGGCCTGACGCCCCAATACGAAGGTCTTGAGCGTCTTCACGCCACCTACTCGGCACGAGGATTCACCGTTGTTGGCGTGCCATGCAACCAATTTGGCGCCCAAGAACCTGGCTCGCCAGATGAGATCGCCACCTTTTGTTCAACGACGTACGGCGTGACGTTCCCGATGACGGAGAAGGTCGATGTCAACGGTGCGAGCCGTCATCCCATCTACGTCGACCTCACTGCGATTGCCGATGCTGACGGCACCGATGGCGACATCCGATGGAACTTTGAAAAGTTCCTCATTGGCGCTGACGGCGCACCGCTCGCCCGATTCAGTCCGATGGTCACCCCAGATGATCCCGCACTGATCACGGCGATCGAAGCTGCTCTCAGCCAGAACTGACCGCCGATCGGCACGACCAGCACGCTGGTATCCACCACTTGTGCATTTGTGCAACGTAGTTTGCGCGGTTGTGATCACACCGTGTGATCACAAGGAGGAACACCATGTACACCGTTGCACTGTTCATCACCATGGCCATCTTGCTCGAGGCGGTTATGACCGTCCTCCAGAGCCTTCTCGGCACCATCGGAATCTCCGACACCATTGGCAAGATTCCAGTTATCGGCGCCAACCTGACCCTCACCATCGCCATCCTCATGGTCTGGCTGATGGGTGACGCTGGCTACGTCCTCGGCGGATGGGGCTGGATCCACGGAACGACGTGGATCAATGTCGTCGCCAACGGCGCCATCATCGCCGGGATGATCCCGCTGAAGGATGCCGTCTTTGGCGCGAT
>JAPOJQ010000062.1 GCA_029978335.1 Actinomycetota bacterium | reverse complement strand
CGTCGATCAAGATGAGTGAGTTGCTCAATGTCAACGGGGCGACGTCGCGTTCGATGCTGTACCCCGACGACGAGATCTGCTTGCCGCCCGGCGCAGTGATGGTGATTCCGACGACGGTGCCCCGAACGACAGCCCCTCGAGTGACGAGCGCTCCGACCACGACCACCTCCGTGGTGCTGCCGCGTGAACCGAGTCAGTCCGACGCGGAAGCCATTATCCGAGATGTGTGGCCCGACGATCTTGAGAACCACGCTCTCGACATTGCGCGTCGAGAAAGCCGGCTACACGCAAATGTTTCGAACTGGTGTTGTGTCGGTCTCTTCCAAATCCATTGGAATGCCCACAAGCGATGGCTCGCCGGTATCGGTGTGACCGAGAAGGTGCAGTTATTCGACGCCCACACGAACGCTCGGGCGGCGTATGCGTTGTATCAACGCAACGGCTGGTCGCCTTGGGATTTGTGAGCGACTGATTGTTGTCAGCTCGGAATCGGTGGCGGGGGCGGCGGCAGTGGGGGCTCCGGCAGTGTTCCTCCCGAGGCACCTGATGCGGGCCCGCCGTATTGGTTAGCGCCAGGCTTGCCCTCGGCGGCGAGCCAAATGATCAGCGGGATCAGGCCGATAATGGTAAGACCGATCAGTTGCCACCAGCCTGAGCGACCGGTGTCGTGCAATCGCCGGGTGGCGGCGCCGATCGACGGCAGGAGCATTGCCAAGCTCCACAGGTTCCCAAATGCTTCGAGCGACAAGATGCTGAGGGCGGTGCTGACGATGAACGAAGCAAGGGCGAACCACCAGAACTCTGGCCGGTTGTCGCGTCCCTTGAAGTTGACGTAGTTCTTGACGACTGCGCGTTGCCAATAGGTGACGAGTTGCATGAGCGAGACGCTACTTGCTTGTGCTTTCGTGCAGTTGGGATCCTCACGTGGCATCGGCGTAAGTGGGACATAGACTTCCGCTCCACCAGCGCCAGTAGCTCAATGGATAGAGCATCTGACTACGGATCAGAAGGTTTGGGGTTCGAGTCCCTACTGGCGCGCTGAAGACGAACGGCCGGGCACATCGCTCGGCCGTTGTCGCGTGTCGGGCCGTGTGATGGGTCAGCGATCGCCGGCCATCTCGTCGTTGTGGGCGACGATGCGGTTGCCGCCGGATACGGTGGCTCCATGACGCCATCACGCGCACGACGACCACAGATCGCGCTTGCCGCTGCGTTGGTGCTCATGCTCTCGGCTTGCGGCGGCGACGACGAAACCACGTTCTCGACGCCCGACTCGGCTATGGCGGACGGCGCCGACACCGCTGCGCTCGAGGCGCAACTCCGCGCCTCCGACGCGTTCAACGACGCTGGCTTCGCAGCGCTCAGCACCGAGCAACAGGATTGCGTGGTGTCAGGCGTAGCCGCCGAACCGGGCCTGGCCGCTGCGGCCCTGGCGGAAGCCGAACCGAGCGGTAGCGAGGCAGTGGCGCTCACCACCATCCTCCTGGAGTGTGCGCCGGGCATGGTGCGCGAGTTGATGTCTGACGGCGACCCGACCGACGACGAGATGTTGAATGCACTCTCCGATGAGCAGTTGTCATGCCTCGTCGATGCCCTCGTGGCCGACCCGACGGTTCTCTCCGATGCGATCGAGGGTGGCGACGGGATGGCGATGGGTCTGGCGCTGCTCGACTGCGCCAGCGACGTGGTTGCCGAGTCGATGGCAGCTGAACTCGGTGTCACCACTGAGCAGGCGGCGTGCCTCCTCGACGGTGATGGTGCGTTCATGCGGGCGATGCTTGCGGCTGACGACATGACCGAGGAGGAATCGATGTCGTTCCTCGACGACATGTTCGGCGCCTTCGAGGAGTGCGGTATCGACATGACCGACCTGATGGGTGAGGACATTTCGGTCGATCCGACCGGCGATGGTGACACCACCGACGATGGCGATGCGGGAATGGTCGTCGATCAGGCGACGCTCGACAGCTTCCGTGCCGACTGCGCAGCTGGTGATCTTGAGGCCTGCGACGCATTGTTCTTCCAGTCCGAAGTCGGCAGCGATGACGAAGATTTCGGCTCTACATGTGGCGGTACGACCGACGGCTCCACTGCTGGCATGTGTAGCTACGTGCCTCCGTCCGACGAGGAGATCGCCGAGTACCGCGCCGGCTGTGAAGACGGCGATATGGAGGCGTGCGATGATCTCTACTACGCGTCAGACATCGGTAGCGATGATGAAGCGTTCGGTGCTACCTGTGGTGGTACCACCGACGGCACCGAGCCTGGGACCTGCTGGCTCGGCAGCTGACCTCCAATGATCCCGCCGGTGGTCCTGATGGGCAGACTGGCCGGGTGACGACTACTGAGCAACGCACCCCTCCGGTCGTTGCGTCACACATTCCGCTCATCGTCGTCGGCATTGTGGTGTTGTTGTTTGGCCTCGGTCCGCCGCTGACCAAGTTGGTGTCAGCCCCGCCGATGGTTGGCGCCACGATGCGCTTTCTGATTTCGACGCCCGTGTTGATTGCGATCTATGTGGCGCGCGGCGGGCGAGTGAATCGAGCGCTGCTGCGCACCACGTTCTGGCCGGGGCTTGCATTTGGCACCAACATGCTGTTCGTCTTTGCAACGTTGAACGAGGTCACGGTGTCGGTCTTGTCGACGGTGGTGGCCAATCAACCAGCGGTGTTGTTGCTACTCGCCGGGCCGATCTTCGGGGAGCGGCCAACCCTTCGTCATGCACTGTGGACGATGGGTGGTGTTGCGGGTGCAGCTCTCGTGATCCTTGGCGCAGGAGCCGAGGTGCGAGCCACCTTCACTGGGGTGCTCTTGGCAATCGGGGCATTCGCCACGTTCACCGTGTATTGGATTTTGACTCGAATTGCGCGTACCGGTACCGACGTTGATCCGATCGGATGGATGGCCGGGGTGAATCTCTGGTCGCTTGTTGCTGCGATCCCGCCGGTGGTGATGTGGACGTCGTGGTCTGGGTGGCGAGAGTTCGGTGGGCGCGACTGGTTGTGGATCGTGTTGATCGCGCTCTTGACCGGTGCGCTCGGGCACGTGTTGATGAGTTGGGCCCACGCCTATGTCGAAGCAGCGCGGTCGTCGCTCTACATGCTGGGTATGCACGTGATGGCGGTTGGGTTGGCGTGGCCGATTCACGGCGAGTCGCTCACGCTCGTGCAAGTGCTGGGTGGCGTGATCGTGCTGGTGAGTGTGGCGATGGTGATCCGGATTCCGGTACGGATGTCGTCGACTTGACCGCTAACGTCGCCCGCTGACTTTCTACAGAGGGGTGAAGACGTGAAGGGTTCGTTCAAGTGGTTGGTGTTCGGCGTCGCCGTGATGCTGTTTGGCGCCTCATGCGCCGATGACGACTTCTTCGCTGAAATCTCGAAAATTGAGGTTGATGGGTCGACTGTCCTCGTGATGGTTGACCATGACGACGCTCAGGGGGCGGTCCGCAGCGGCACCACCTTCGGGGTGGAGTTCTGCCCGAAGATCGGCTCCGGTTGCTTCTACGGCACGCCCGTCGACACTTTCGACTTGCGTGGCAGCACGAAGACCATTGGAGAGTTCAGATGGGATAGAGGCCCGGGAGAATTCCGTGCCCAGGTGGTGGCCTTCGATAGCGACGGGGACGTCTTCGACGAATCCGGTGTCTATGTGCCGTTCACGGTGCCGGACGAGGATTCCAATGCGGCTGAGCAAGAGGATGGTGACGAGACAGCTTCGGAGGCCCCGGTTGACGCCACCACGACGACTGCTGCTGCAACGACCACGTCATCATCGACCTCAACCACCTCAACGACATCGACAACCTCCACCACGGTGAAGGCTGTCGCAGCCACATCGACGACCGCTGCGC
This sequence comes from Actinomycetota bacterium, assembly GCA_029978335.1. Lineage (GTDB taxonomy): Bacteria > Actinomycetota > Acidimicrobiia > Acidimicrobiales > Ilumatobacteraceae > Casp-actino5. The sequence goes on along the minus strand of JAPOJQ010000062.1, from coordinate 4,196 downwards.
CGACGACAACGGCTGCTACGACGACAACGGCTGCTACGACGACCACCGCAGGTCCGACGACCGAAGCGACGACGACAACAACTGCAGCTCCTACGACCACGACGACCGAAGCGACGACGACAACGACGATTGCGAATCCATTGACGTTGACCCTCATGTGGAGCGGGATGGACTCAACTGAATGCTTCGGCGGGGACCCACCAATGGATCTCTACCTCGATGCCGAAATTGACGGATATTCGGGAACGCCGACCATTTCAGCGAGCGCTGGAGGCCAGGCCGTCTCGGCCTCTCAGCCGTGGGATCCGTCGTGGCCGAGTTTCTTGCTCGACACTTGGCCGTCATTGGCCAACGGCACCTACACCGTTACTGTCACGGTCTCAGACAGTGGTTTCTCGAAGACGGCGACGACCTCCGTTACCTACAACTGTCCCTGATATCTGTACGCGAAAAGGCCCGGGTGGTCTCCCACCCGGGCCCTTCGTCGTTTCTGGACGGAACCGGTCAGTCGTCCTTCGGCTGATAGAGCGCGCCGAGGAAGTAACCGTAGATGAGGTGCCAGACGAGGATGCCCGCGGGGAGCTTCCAGCCCTCAGGGCCGTCGAACAGGAACAGGCCGTAGCCGTTGCCCTGAACGTAGGCGTAGGGCACCAAGAAGCCTGCGGAGATGATCGTCATGATCACGCCGTACATCAGGCCCTTCTGGATGTTGCCGCCGTTGGTCGACGAGTTGCCCGGCAGCGAGTGACGGGCGATCAGGCCGAACAGGATCGCGAACACGATGCCGTTCACGAAGTGCAGCGCCTGACCGACGAAGAACACGCCAACCGGGTGATCGAGGAACATCTGGTACTGACCGAACACGCCGGCCTGACCGAGGATCGAGCCGTCGTCGCCGTAGTACGCGCCCTCGGAGAGCCCGAGTCCGAGCAGGCCGTTATAGAGCGGCCAGGGAAGCGTCGGGAGCCCGATAGCGGGGAAGACGTAACCGAAATAGGTACCGAGCTGGGTGGCGATCACGCCGACCAGGGCCAGTGACCCGATCGGATGCTCATCACACCATGCCCGCCAGCGGTTGCTGGTTTGTCCTGGGGTAGATGCCATAAGGGTAGGGACCTCCTTGCGTCGGACCCTGTGTCCGACCAGCGGACACAGTACCGATGGGCGGACGACTGGTGAGGGATACCGCGAGACATCCGTGGCACCAGCCGCCCTGTCGTGTCAGGTTGGCGGCGCGTACTCGATGTTGCGGTCGACCGTCATATAGATGTCGTTCGCGATCGGGTCGACCTGCTCTTCGGCGATGTGGCCGAGCACCCCAGCGCACCGCGCGAGCAACGCGAATCCTCGAACAATCGCGGGCGAGAAGCCAAGATCAGCCAGCACCGCACCGCACACGCCGGCCCCGTTCAACGGCAACGTCCGGCCGAGAATTGCCGGATGTGCTCGCCCGATGGCCGCAAAGAGCGACAGGTGCGGTCCAAAGGCATCGTGATCGCGAGCCAACGCCATGAACTTGGGCGTGCGCGGGTCGGTCACCTTGTGCACGGGATGACCGAGCCCGGGAACGAACTTCCCGGCAGCACGCGTCACAGTGATCACCTCAGCCGCGAGGGCATCCCAGCCGGCCTCGTCGGTTGGCAGAGCGTCACGGCCGGCGAGTGAACCGGCGAGGAACGCAGCCGAATCCTCCGTCACGCCAAGGAAGCGCGATCCGCCGCCGAGGATGCCAGCAGCCACCGCCCCCTGAATCGAATCGGGCGCCGACAGATAGGTGAGCCGTGCGGCGATCGCGGTCGGGGTGAAGCCGTGATCGGCGAGCGCGACGAGCACGGCTTCGAACATGACGCGCTCGTTCTCGGTTGGTGGGCGCTTTGCGACTAACCAGAAGGCGAGCTCACCGAATGTGACCTCGCCGAGCATGTCGTCGGCGAGGCTTCGGCCAAGCAGGGTGATGGAGTCGGCATCGGAGGTGCCGAGACCGGTGCGGAAGGTGGGGACGTCGCCCATGTTGGGCTCCTTTCAAGGGAGGGGTGGAGTCAGTTATCGGATGCGAGCCAGGCCCGGATGTCATCCGAGTGTTCGCCGAGCGCCGGCGGAGCGGTGTGGTAGCGGAGTTCGGCGTCAGAGAAACGAATCGGGTTCCTCACGAGATCGACGCGGTGATCGCCGCTGCCGAGGGTGACCCGCGGTTCGAGGCCGAGACGTTCGGCGAGAGCCACACCTTCAGCGATGTTGTTGATCGGCCCGCACGGCACACCGGCGGCCATCAACTCGGTGAAGAGATCGTCAGCTGACCACGTCGACAGTGCCTCGATGAGTTGGGGGTGCAGCGCCTCACGGTTTGCTGTTCGATCTTCGTTGCGAGCGAAGCGTTCATCATCGGCAAGGTGCTCAACACCGAGCACCCGGCACAGTGATCGGAACTGGCGATCGTTGGCGGCGGTGATGATCACATCACGATCCGCTGTCGGCATCGTCTGATACGGGTAGACGCTTGGGTGGGCGTTGCCCATCCGCATCGGCACCGCACCAGCTGCGGTAAACGCGGCGGAGTGGTTCACGAGGCCCGACAGTGCCGACGACAACAGGTTCACTTCGATGTGCTGACCGCGGCCGGTTTCGGCCCGTTGATGGAGCGCAGCGAGCACGCCGATGAGTCCGTGCATGCCGGTCATCACGTCGAACACCGAGATTCCAGCTCGTAGTGCAGGACCATCGGGTTCACCGGTGAGCGACATGAGGCCCGACACGGCCTGCACCACAAGGTCGTAACCGGGCAGTGCCCGACCGCCCTCGGTGCCGAAGCCGCTGATCGACAGGTAGATGAGCCCAGGGTTGTCCGTAACGACGTCGTCGTAACCGAGGCCAAACTTTTCAACGCCACCTGGTTTGAAGTTCTCAAGGGCGATATCGGCGCGAGCGAGGAGCCGGCGGGCAACGGCGAGGTCGTTGGGGTCTTTGAAGTCGAGCACGAGCGATCGCTTATTGCGGTTGATCGACATGTAGTAGGTGGCGACACCATCTTTTTCGGGCGGTGCCCACGTGCGTGTGTCGTCACCGGCGGGGCTTTCGACCTTGATCACGGTGGCGCCCATATCGGCGAGCAGCATCGAGCAGTAGGGGCCGGCGAGCACGCGGGAGAGGTCGGCCACGATGAGGCCGTCGAGCGGCGCTCTCGTGGTAGTGGGAACCGTGGTTGAATGGGGGGTGTTCATCGGGTCAACCTTCTTGTTGGTGGTCGTGGAGGCGAACCGGGTGGTCGCGACCGCGAGGAGTGGGTGACATGAAGCCGTTACAGCGATCTGACAGTCGTGAGTTCGTTGAGGCGCTCGCCCGCGGCATTGAGGTGCTCCGGTCGTTCGACGCGATGCACATGGAGATGACGGTCAGCGAAGTTGCAGCGCAGGCTGGCCTGGCACGACCGACCGCTCGCCGGTTGCTGTTGACACTCGAACATCTCGGATATGTGCGCTCGGTGGGTGGCGTCTTTGCGCTGACAGCGCGCACGCTCGAACTGGGTACGGCATTCATCGCGTCGCTCGGTGTGTGGGACATTGCCCGTCCGCATATGCAGGCGTTGGTCGAACAGACCCGTGAGTCGAGTTCGATGTCGCAGCTTGACTGGGCCGATGTGGTGTACGTGGCTCGGGTAGCGGTGCCGAAGATCATCGCCTTGTCGGTCACGATCGGCACACGGTTCCCCGCGATCGCAACGTCGATGGGGCGGGTGTTGCTCGCTGGCCTCGATGCCGATGCGCTCGATGCGGCGCTTGCCACACCGTCCACATCGGGGATCGTGCCTCGCGTGCAACCCGATCGAGAAGAACTCGACGCCGAGCTTGCCGCAGTGCGAGAGCAGGGCTGGGCAATGTCAGATGAGCAACTGTCGCTCGGGATTCGTTCGATCGCCGTGCCGGTCATCGGTGCGGGTGGGCGTGTTGCGGCGGCGATGAATGTGACGACGCACGCTGCCGAAACCTCGGTAGAGCGACTCATCGGCGAGCATTTGCCGCGACTGCTGGAAGCGGCGGCGTCCATCGGGGAGGAGTGGTCGCATCTCGCCCGACTCCCGTCGGTCCGCGTGGGGGCCTCGGGGAGCACGGGCGAGATTCCGACTCAGCGGTAGTTGTTGTTCGAGGTGTGGTCGCCAGCGAGCCAGCGGTCGAGCACGTCGTGAGCGTCTTCCATGCGAT
>JAPOJQ010000088.1 GCA_029978335.1 Actinomycetota bacterium | reverse complement strand
GGCCCGTTCCGTTATAGCCCCAGCAGTAGAAGCGGTCGTTAAAGGTTGCGTCGTTGGCCACGGCACATGCTCCGTAGTTCCCAACCGACACCGATCTGAACGCCACAGCGGCAGTGTCAACGACTTTCACGGGAACGTCTGACGACGCACCGACCCCATTGTTCCCGAGGTGCCCCTGCATGTTGCTTCCCCAGCAATAGGCTTTCGAATTCTCCACCGCACATGTCGAGGACAGTCCGGCAGAGATCGATGACACGCCTCCGGAAGCCCCCGTGTTCAGGAAGCCCCCACCTGCGCTCACCTTGACGGGTTCAAGTGCATTCGATGAAGACCCATTGCCGAGCTTCCCATTTGCGCCCTCACCCCAACACCAGACCATGCCTCCTTCGACAGCACAGGTGTGATTCCAGCCTGCTGCAATCCGGGTGACATTGGTGTTCGAGAATCCGGGCACTGAGGAAACCTGCACGGGCACGTTCGAGTCGGTATTGCCTCCGTTGCCAAGCTTCCCACCCTGCCCCCAGCAGTAGACGGTTCCGCCCGTCGACATCGGGTCGGCAACCTGGAGGGCACATGTGTGGTAGAGGCCAGCCGCCACGTCCCAGACGTTCTCGTTCTGCCACGGAACAACGACCTGAGCAGATACTGGAGATTGGGGCGCGACCTGCAACTGCTGCGGAGACGCCTCCACGACCGACCCAGCCAATGCCCCTGTGAGGATGACACCCACAAGGCTCATCGCTCGCCACCTGACCGCACCAAAGTTCATTTAGACAAACCTTTCAAAAATGAGACTGGATAATCATACACCGTTTGACAGTTACGGTGCGACAAAACCGTCGCTCTCAATCAGCGATTTGCGAGAGTCCACGCGGGTGAACGAAACCTGGCCGGTGAACGCCGGCGCCGATGGCCCCAACCTCATCGACATCGTCAATCGCTGTTTCAGGCGGCGTTGAATGCCGCAACAGGCTGGTCAGCACGACCAGACTTGGCTCATGGCCGACACCGCTACCCCTAACACCGATCTCACCGCCGGCAATGTGGCGTGGGAACTCGACACGCTGTTGTCGGGTGCCGACGCAGCAACCCCAGCCGAACTCGTGGACCGTTCCGAAGCCATTGCCACCGAACTGCAGTCATACGAAGGTCGTGTAGCAACGCTCGGCTCTTCGGAACTTGCAACCCTCATGCATCGACTCGAAGAACTCTCCGAGTTGCTGAGCCGGGCCGGTCACTACACATCACTCAAGTTCTCCGAGAACACCGCGGATCCGGCCATCGCCGCCGCGATGCAACAGATCAACGAGCGATCCACCGCGATCAGCACCCAACTGATCTTCATCGACCTCGAGTGGGCCGACACCACCGATGAACACGCAGCAACCGTGCTCGCCGACCCCGCCCTCGACTTCTGCCGACATCACCTCGAGAACCTGCGCAAGTACCGGCCACATCAACTCACGCACCCGCAAGAGACCGTTCTGTCAGAGACATCGCTCACCGGCGCCGGCGCATGGGTTCGACTCTTCGAAGAACACACCTCAGCGATCGAGGTCGACCTGCCCGAGAACCTCGGCGGCCGGGTCAGCCTCATGTCGGCCCTCGCCCACCTGCACGCTCCCGACACCGAGGTTCGCGCCAGCGCTGCCAGTGCGGTGACGGCTGCACTCGAACCGGGTCTACGCACCCGGGCCTACATCTACAACACGCTCCTGCTCGACAAATCAATCGACGATCGCCTGCGCCACTACCCCACCTGGATCACCAGCCGGAACATGGCCAACGAAGCGAGCGACGAGAGCGTGCAAGCCCTCATCGATGCCGTCGTCGCCCGCTACGACATCCCACAGCGCTGGTACTCGCTCAAAGCCAACGTGCTCGGCGTCGACACACTCCACGACTACGACCGCATGGCGTCAGTTGCCGCCAGTGACACCACCGTCGGCTGGGCTGAAGGCACCTCGATCGTGCGCGACGCCTACGCCAGCTTCTCCCCCGAACTCGCATCCATCGTCGGACGCTTCATCGATGAGAACTGGATCGACGCACCAGTGCGGCCCGGCAAGCGCGGCGGCGCGTTCTGCGCCTACGCCACCCCCAGCCACCACCCCTATGTGTTGTTGAACTGGACCTCGACCACCCGAGATGTGGCCACGCTCGCCCACGAACTCGGGCACGGCGTGCACGGCTACCTCGCTCGAGAGCAGGGCATCTTCCATCAGTCGACACCGCTCACCCTCGCTGAGACCGCGTCGGTGTTCGGCGAGACCGTCACCAACAACCGCTTGCTCTCCATGCTTGACGACCCGGGGGAACGCTTCGCACTCCTCGCCGCCACCCTCGAAGACTCCATCGCCACCGTGTTCCGACAGGTGGCGATGAACCGTTTCGAACACGCCTGCCACACCGAGCGACGCGAGGTCGGCGAACTGAGCGTCGACCGCTTCGGTGAACTGTGGGCCGAGAGCCAGGCCGCCATGCTCGGCGACGCCGTGGAGGTCACCGAGGGTTACCGCACCTGGTGGAGCTACATCCCCCACTTCATCGCCACCCCCGGCTACGTGTACGCCTACGCCTACGGACAGCTGCTCGCCCTCAGCGTGTACGCCCGCTACCAGGCCGAAGGCGACGGATTCGTTCCCGCCTACCTCGACATGTTGCGCGCCGGCGGGTCGATGTCACCCGAGGCGCTCACCTCGATCGTCGGCTGCGACCTCACCGACCCAGGCTTCTGGTCGGCCGGACTCGACATCGTCGAAGCCCAACTCACCGCCGCCACCGACGCCGCCAAGGCAGCCGGGAGACTGTGAGTTCAGCGACGCCAGAATCCAGCCCGGGTCACGTCCGGCTGCGCACCGGCAGCGTGTAGAGCACCACTGTCGACACCGCACTCATTGCGATCGCGAACCAGATCCCCGCCTGATACCCCGATGAATCGATGATTGCCCCGGCGATCGGTGGACCGAACAAGCCACCGATGCCAGCGCCCGTGTACGTCGCACCGAGAATCGTCGACAGGCCATTGGTGCCGAATAGCAACGCCACGGCTGCTGGCGACAACGCGATGAACCCGCCGTACCCCACGCCGAGCACCACGGCGAACACCACCAACATCGCGTAACTGCCACCAGCGATCACCCACAACAGATACGACGACGACATCACGAAAAACGAGAACTGCATCAATCGCACCGGACCAACCCGAGTGCCGATCGCCCCGAGACCCAAACGACCGACGATCGACGCCGCCCCAATGAACCCGACAATCGCGGCCGCAGATCCCGACGAGATGCCCTGCTCAGTCGCATAACTCTTCACGAACACGAACGGCACGAACAACGCCAACGACGTGATCAATGACGCCGAATACAACGTGAGGAACCGACGATCACGCACGATGGCTCGCAGGTCGATCGATCCACCAGCACCCACCACCGGCGGACGCACCGCACCGATCGACGCGATCAACAACGCAGCCGAACCGGCAACCGCAAAGATCACGTACGTGGTGCGCCAGCCATGCGCCTCGATGAGCGCCGCCGCCACCGGAGCACACACCAACGTGCCCGCACCGATACCCGACACTGCCAGACCCAACGCCATCGTGCGCCGGCGCGTGAACCACCCACCGACCGTCGCCACCATCGGCACATAGCCACACGCAGTCGCCGTACCCACACCAATGCCATAGGTGATGAACCCCACCCACAGCGACTGCACCATCGACGTGAGCAACAACCCGAGCCCCATCGACACCGCACCCACCAACATCACCCGACGCGGGCCGAACCGATCGGCGAACCGGCCCGTGACCACCCCACCCATGAAGTAGAAGCAGGTAGTGAGTGAGAACATCAGCGCCGTCTGCCCCTTGCCGGTGCCGAACTCCTCGGCCATCGAATCGAAGAACGCTCCGAACGAATAGGCGATCCCGAAACACGTGAACGTCGACAAGAACGCCGCCGCCACGATCCCCCAGCGCGCCGCCTGACCGAGATCACCCGGTTCGTCGATCACCCCAGTCGCCACCGATGCCGTCGTCATCTGTCACCCCCAGGCGATATCTGAACAGATCACGCGACCCGCACCGTTGTCAGAGCGTCACCCGACCCGCTCACCACATCTCAGGTACAGATGTCACAGATCGATCGAGTACATCGATAACCCTGGCGTGCCCCTCCCCATCACGCTCCTCACCATCACCGCTCTCCTCCCCACCTCGACATGGGGACTCGACCGCATCGACGCCACCGACGCTGCATCAGCGATCAGCGATGTTGCCGTCGACGTCTATGTCATCGACTCCGGCGTCGCACCACATCCCGATCTCGCTAGGCGGCTCGAGCCCGGTATCGATCTCGTCAACGGCGTCGGCGACGGCACTAACGACTGCAACGGCCACGGCACCCATGTCGCGGGCATCGTCGCCGGGGTGGAAACTGGCGTCGCCCCAAACGCCACGATCATCCCGGTGCGCATTCTCGACTGCGCCGGATCTGGATCGTCGAACAGCGTGATTGCTGCTGCCGATTGGATCATCGAACACCATCGCGATGGCGAACCAGCTGTTGCGAATCTCAGCCTGATCGGACCCGGAGCCGATGTGCTCGATGACGCCGCTCAGCGCATGATCGACGACGGCATCACCGTGGTCGTGGCCGCGGGAAATCTCGGTGTCGATGCCTGCACCATGTCGCCGGCGCGCCTGCCGGGCATCATCACCGTGGCAGCGAGCGACCGCAACGATGAACGCCCTGATTGGTCGAACGATGGGCCCTGCGTCGACCTGCACGCCCCTGGCGATCGCATCACCTCGCTCTCACCCGACGGTGGCACGAGCCTCCGTTCAGGCACGTCGACCGCCAGCCCGCACGTAGCCGGTGTTGCAGCGCTAATCCTTACGAGCGAACCAACCCTCTCCCCCGCCCATGTGGCCGACGTCATCGTCCACGCCGCCGTTCCGGCCATCTCCGGTGACGGCACGAACACCACCGACCTGCTGGTGCGGGTTCCCCGCTTCGTCGATTCGAACGTCGTCAGTCCGCTCACCCGAGTGGCCGAGCGCAGCGAGGGAACACGGCTCGTCGATACCCGCTCGGGCATCGGCGGCATCGCGTCTGGACCACTCGGCACCGGTGACGTGCTCGTCGTGCCGATCACCAATCGTCTCGACGCGACCGGCACTGCAGCTGTGCTCACCACCACCGTGACGGGCACTGTCACTGATCCGGTTGGCGGCTACCTCAGCGTCGAACCTTGCACGGCCGCACACACACCATTGCGCACCGTCTCCACGTTGAACTTCACGACCGGGCAGACCGTCGCG
>JAPOJQ010000044.1 GCA_029978335.1 Actinomycetota bacterium | reverse complement strand
GACGCCACGGTCGGTGAAGTCATCGCCGACGCCATCGACAAGGTCGGCAAGGACGGTGTCGTCACCGTCGAGGAGTCGAACACGTTCGGCACCGAGCTCGACTTCACCGAGGGCATGCAGTTCGACAAGGGCTTCCTGTCGCCGTACTTCGTCACCGACACCGACCGCCAGGAGGCGGTGCTCGACGATCCGTACATCCTGCTCCACAGCGCCAAGATCTCGACGGTCCAGACCATGCTCCCGACACTCGAGGCCGTGATGCAGACCGGCAAGCCGCTCGTCATCATCGCTGAGGACATCGAGGGCGAGGCGCTCGCCACCCTCGTGGTGAACAAGATCCGTGGCACCTTTGCCTCGATCGCCGTGAAGGCCCCTGGCTTTGGCGATCGTCGCAAGGCGATGCTCCAAGACATGGCTGTCCTTACGGGTGGCCAGGTCATCAGCGAGGACGTCGGCCTCAAGCTCGAGAACACCACGCTCGACCTGCTCGGCACTGCGAAGCGCGTAATCATCTCCAAGGACGCCACCACGATCGTCGACGGTGGCGGCTCGGGTGACGATGTCGCCGGTCGGATCAACCAGATCAAGGCCGAGATTGACAACACCGACTCCGACTGGGACCGCGAGAAGCTCCAAGAGCGCCTCGCCAAGCTCGCCGGTGGCGTTGCGGTCATCAAGGTCGGCGCTGCCACTGAGGTGGAGCTCAAGGAGAAGAAGCACCGCATCGAGGACGCCGTATCGGCCACTCGTGCGGCCATCGAGGAGGGTGTGGTCGCCGGTGGTGGCACCGCTCTCGTGCGTGCCCGTGAATCGGTTGCCGATGTCGTCGCCGCTCTCGAGGGCGATGAGCAGACCGGAGCAAAGCTGGTGTGGGAGTCGCTCGTTGCGCCCGCTCGCAACATTGCACTTAACGCTGGGCTTGAGGGTTCGGTCATGGTGAAGGCAGTCGAAGATGCGTCAGGCTCAATGGGCCTCAACGCCGCAACTGGCGAGATCACCGATCTCGTCAAGGCTGGCATCATCGACCCGGCCAAGGTCACCCGTGCGGCGCTGCAGAACGCGGCGTCGATCGCGGCGCTCGTGCTCACCACCGAGTGCGTCGTGGCCGATAAGCCTGAACCCGCTGCCCCGATGGGTGGCGGCGGCATGGACCCGATGGGAGGCATGGGCGGCATGATGTGACGCTCATGTGACCCTTGTGTCGTGTTCGAGACCCGGGCCGTGAGCCCGGGTCTCGTCGCGTACAATGACCTGCATGTCGTTCGAACGCCCAGCCCCCGATCTGAATAAGTTGCAGCAGGCGTGGGATGAGTGGGAGCGCGGTGAGCAGTTGCCAGGCAAGGTGTTGGCGAATCTCAAGACCGCAGGGATGGCCGAGGTGCTCGCAGAGTTGATCGCTAGTGGTTGGACGCCCGGTTCGGGCGCAACGGGTGTCTGATTCCGTTCGACGCGGCGGGGATCAGGTTGTCCCACGACCCGGGGTGTGGTCCGCGGTTGAGCACACGCCTTGGCCGAGGGATGCCGACCATCTCGATGTCAGCAGAATTCACGGTGCGGTCGATGCGGCCGGCCGGCCGCTCCAGCCTGCATTTGATGGGGCACGACCTGCGGCAGTGCTCGTCACCTTGGCCCCCGGCGATCGTGGCCCCGAGGTGTTGTTGACACGACGCTCCATGTCGATGCGACATCACCGCGGCGAGATCTCGTTTCCTGGCGGCCGGATGGATCCAGGTGAAACGGCAACGGAAACGGCATTGCGCGAGGCATACGAGGAAGTCGGACTCGATTCGAATCGGGTGCGTATCGTGGGCGAACTCTCACATGTGAACACCGTGGTCAGCATGAGCTACATCGTGCCGAAGGTTGCCATTGCCGATGAGCGGTGGGAACTGGCTCCCGCCTCAGGCGAAGTTGATCGGGTGATGTGGGTGCCGCTCAGCGAGTTGACGAGCCCAGGGGTGTACCACGGTGAACGCTGGGGAGCCGCGCCGTCGGATCGGCTACTGCATTTCTTTGAGCTCGCGGACGAGACCGTGTGGGGAGCGACCGCCCACATGCTCGTCGATCTGCTCGTTCGGGCTTATCGCTGATCGCTCTGTGCGGCGTCCTCCGGGCGACGTCGAGCACCGACGACGACACGCCACCCAATGAACCCGAGACCTGCGATGACGAGGCCAAATATGGCCGTTTGACGCCATCCGCCCCGGGCATCGCTCCCACATCCCGGTTTGGGGAGGGCACTGATGCATTCGCTGAGGTCCCGATCGGTGGGCACGAACTCGTTGACCGTGACGACGGTGGTGTCGTCGGTGATGGTGTCGCTTTGAGCGTGACTCACGCCTGCTGGGGCAATGGTGATCGCCACAGCGGCGACAACGGTACGAATCAGGGTGGCGAATCTGCGATCGTGCACCTTGTCTGTCTACCATCGGAGTCTTGACCTCCGACATCGGCTCCCCACACGACGCAGAACGGCAACAGGTGCTCGTTGTCGACTTTGGGGCGCAGTACGCCCAATTGATCGCTCGCCGTGTGCGCGAGTTACAGGTGTTTTCGCGCATTGTGCCCCACCGGATCAGCGCATCTGAGGTGGCTGCGATGGCACCATCGGCGATCATCCTGTCGGGTGGACCCAAGAGTGTCCACGTCGATGGTGCGCCCACACTTGATCCTGAGATTTACGAACTCGGTGTGCCGATACTTGGCATCTGTTATGGCGCACAGTTGATCGCGCAGCAACTCGGTGGCACCGTCGGACGTGGCATGCGCGGCGAGTACGGGCGGTCGGTGTTGACTCGACACGGCACATCGTCGTTGATGGATGACTCGGTACCAGCCGAACACGACGTATGGATGAGCCATTTCGACGCAATCACCGATGTCCCCCATGGATTCCGTTGTACGGCGTCAACACCCGATGCACCGGTCGCGATGCTCGAAGACGATGAGCGCCGAGTGTTTGGCGTGCAGTTCCATCCAGAGGTCGTGCACTCGCCGTACGGCATGGGCGTACTGCGGACCTTCTTGCATGATCGTGCGGGTTGCAAGCCGACGTGGAAGATGTCATCGGTGATCACCGACCAGATCGAACGCATCCGGTCACAAGTCGGTGGTCGGCGGGCCATTTGCGGCCTGTCGGGTGGAGTCGATTCTTCGGTGGCGGCGGCGTTGGTGCATCGGGCGATCGGTGCGCAGTTGACCTGCGTGTATGTCGATACCGGTCTCATGCGTAAGGGCGAAAGCGAGCAGGTCGTGGAGACTTTCCGCCGCAACATGGGCATTGAACTGATCCATGTCGATGCCGGTCAGCGGTTCTTTGAACGCTTGGCCGGGGTGACGGAACCGGAAGCGAAGCGCAAGGCAATCGGTGAGTTGTTCATCAGGATTTTCGAAGAGCACACGGGTGGCATCACCGAGGCTGGGTTCTTGGTGCAAGGGACGCTGTATCCCGACCTCATCGAAAGCGGAGGGGTCGACGGTACCGCTGAGGTGATTAAGAGTCATCACAATGTGGGTGGGCTGCCAGACGACATGACGCTCGAGTTGGTGGAGCCACTGCGTGATCTCTTTAAAGATGAGGTGCGTGCGCTCGGAACTGAACTCGGCCTTCCCGACGAGATGGTGTGGCGTCAGCCGTTCCCTGGGCCCGGGTTGGGTGTGCGCATCATTGGTGAGGTGACCCCTGAGCGGGTGGCGGTGCTCCAAGAGGCAGATGCCATCGTGCGTGCCGAGATCGCTGCGGCCGGGCTTGAGCGTGAGATCTGGCAGGCCTTTGCGGTGCTGCCCGATATCCGTTCGGTCGGCGTGATGGGCGACGAGCGCACCTATGGCCATCCGATCATCATTCGGGCGGTGACGAGTGACGATGCGATGACCGCTGACTGGGCCCGCTTGCCCTATGACCTCTTGGAACGCATGTCGCAACGCATCATCAACGAGGTGCCCGGCATCAACCGTGTGGCCTATGACGTCACGTCAAAGCCGCCCGGGACGATCGAATGGGAGTGATCGCCGCCCGTTGCGCGATCGCAATGTTTTCGTAACATCGGCTACGATCGTCCTCGCATGTCGCTCACTAGCGAACCGTCCGTACGCCGACGCCGGCGAGTCCGATCCGCCCTTGTGATGTCGGGTGTGCTCGTGATCTCGGCGCCGCTGGTGCCTGACGCTGCCCATGCCCAGACGATCGACCAGCAGCAGGCTGAGGTCGAGCGGATCGTCAATGAACTCGAACGACTGCATGAGCGTGCCGACATCCTTGCTGAGGACTACGCGGTTGCAATGGATGACCAGCGCCGGTTGAACGGCGATATTGACCTCGCCAAGGGCAGAGTCGCGTTGCGTCAGACCGAACTCTCCGAACTGCAAGGCGATCTCTCCACGGTGGCCGTGCGTGCGTTCACCCGTTCGGGCACCGATGTGCTCGGTCCGTTGTTGTCGAACGCGGCCGCGTACAGCGACGACCTCACGAGGGATCAACTCTCTCGTGTGGCATTGAGAGTAGGTGCAGGAACGACCGACGATCTCAACGAAGCAATCCGGTCGCTTGAACTCGAACAGATCGAACTGAATCGGTTGCTCGGCGAAGCCGAGGACCTCGCTGGTCGACTTTCTGGGATGATCGATGAGGTTGAGTCCGCAACCTCGTCATATGAACAAGCCCGCGCCGATGCCGAGGCAAAGCTCGGTCGACTCATCGCTGCTGAAGAGCAGCGTCGGTCGCAGTTGGCGTTTGAGCGTCTGCAGCGTCAACTCGCGGCGGAGCAGGCAGCCGCTGGCGACACGTCGTCAGGTGCGGCCGCTGAGGACTCGTACTCAGCGTCGTTCGCTGCCAACTATCCGGCACCGTCGGGACTCGCCGGCGTCGCGATTCAGGCCGCGCTCGGACAGATCGGCGTGCCATATCGCTATGCGACAGCTGCGCCTGGGGTGTCGTTCGACTGTTCGGGACTGACCTATTACGCCTGGGCCCAAGCGGGCGTATCGCTGCCGAGAAACTCCCGTATGCAGGCCAATGCGGTGCCACGGGTGCCTATAGCCGCCGCCCAACCCGGTGACTTGCTCTTCTATTACTCGCCGATCAGCCATGTGGGCATCTACCTCGGCAATGGCCAATTGGTCCACGCACCGAATTCGTCCACTCACGTCAAGGTCTCGAACGTGAACTGGGCGAAGGTGGTGGCGGTCGGTCGACCCGGCTGAGTAGGTTCGACAAACATGTCCGAGATCCCCGGGATCGACCGTTCGAACGTCACTGCGTGGCTTGCATCGAATGTGGCCGGTGCTCAAGCACCATTCGAGTTCGACCTCATCGAAGGTGGTCGTTCGAACCTGACCTACCGCGTCGCTGATGCAGTTGGTCACCGATACGTGTTGCGCCGCCCGCCACTCGGCCATGTGCTGGCAACGGCGCACGACATGAGTCGCGAACATCGCATCATTTCCGCCGTGGGATCGACAGGGGTGCCCGTCCCCCCGACGCTTGGTGTCTGCACGGACGAGGCGGTGAATGGTGCGCCGTTCTATGTGATGGGATTTGTCGATGGAGTGGTGCTTGACCATCCCGACAAGGGAGCAGCGCTGTCGGCCGAGTCGAAGCGCCAGATCGCTCATGACCTGATCGACGTTTTGGCCGATCTTCATGCGGTCGACGTGGATGCGGTCGGGCTCGGCGATCTCGCCCGGCGCGACGGGTACGTCGAACGTCAAGTGAAGCGCTGGACCCGGCAATGGGCCGATTCGAGAACTCGTGACCTTCCCGCGATCGACGACGTCGCAGCGTTGCTGGCTGCGTCGATTCCTGAGCAGCAAGGCACGGTGATCGCTCACGGTGACTATCGGCTCGGCAACTGCCTGACCGACCTTGAGCGAGGCCGTATTGCGGCCGTGCTCGACTGGGAGTTGTGCACGCTCGGCGATCCGCTCGCCGACCTTGGCTACCTCGGGGTGTATTGGGCATCGCCCGATGGTGACGGTCGTCGACCGAATGACCCGACCGGTGCTGGTGGGTTCCCCTCGTATGGAGAATTGGTCAGCCGGTATGCCGAGAGAACGGGGCGAGATGTATCTCGGATCGAGTACTACGTGGCGTTTTCGGCGTTCCGGCTCGCCGTGATCTCCGAGGGCGTCTACGCCCGCTACGTGAACGGGGCAATGGGTGACGCGATCGATCCCGAACTCTTGGAGTCATTCCGATCAGCGGTTGAAGATCTTGCGGTCGGGGCATTGACAACGCTGCGAGAGGGGCTCGGCACATGAGCGCTCCATCCGGTTGGACGTCGCACTCGTTTGCTGCAGCGGGCATCTCCCACGAGTGGTACCGGCGTGGTTCTGGTCCAGTGGTCATCGTGATCCACGAGATTCCCGGTATCACCCCCAAGGTGTTGCGGTTTGCCGAAGAGGTGGTCGATCGAGGTTTCACTGTGGCGATGCCGCTGCTTGTCGGTGACGCGCAACGTCGGCCATCGCGGGGTTATCTGGCGTCGTCGTTCGCCAAGGTGTGCGTATCGAAGGAATTCTCAACCTGGGCGATCGGTCGGACCTCGCCAGTGGTCGGGTGGCTTCGTGCACTGGGGCGGCACCTCCATGCGGAGGTTGGTGGCCCTGGCATCGGCGCCGTGGGGATGTGTTTCTCGGGCGGGTTCGCACTCGGCATGATGGTGGACGACGCGATGGTGGCGCCGGTGCTTTCCCAGCCGTCCTTGCCGCTTCCGGCAGGTAGCGCTCGTGGGGCGGACCTCGGTCTTGATCCTGCTGATCTCGCCGTGGTGCTCGAACGTGCGGCCCAGGGCTGCGAGGTGCTGGGGTTGCGCTTTGACCAAGACCGGGCGGTTGGAACACGATTTGACACGCTGCGCCGTCTGCTCGGGGAGTCGTTCATCGCTGTCGAGTTGGCGAGCACTCGGCCGTCGGATCACTCGGTGTTGACCGAGCAGCGTGACGATGCGTCGGTGGAACGGGTGCTCGACTTCCTGGCGGCGAAGTTGCTGGTCGAGTAATCCGGCGTAGCCTGGCGTCGTGGACACCCAGACGTTGACCTTGGCGGTTCCCGGAATGACGTGCGGCCACTGCGAGGCTGCGGTGACGGGCGAAGTGACGGCTGTTGCAGGAGTGACCAACGTGATGGTCGACCTCGAGACGAAGTTGGTCACGGTGACGGGGACACAGCTCGAGCGGGATGCCATCGTGGCGGCAATCAATGCGGCAGGCTTCGACGTCGCCTGACCACCAACGGGTCGAGCTCGCCGTCGGCGGCATGACCTGTGCAGCGTGCGCGGCGCGCATCGAGCGACGCCTCAATCGCATTGATGGGGTCTCGGCCAACGTGAACTACGCGACCGAACGAGCGATGATTCGCGTCGACCCGGCCGTGTGTGCTGACGTCGGTGTGGATCGTCTCATCGAGACCATCGTCGACGTTGGCTATACGGCAGCGTTGCCGTCGGTTGACGATGCGGTGGAGGTGGAGCATCGGGTGGCGGATCTTCGCCGACGATTGGTTGTGGCGGTGGTGCTTGGCTTGCCGGTGTTGGTGCTGTCAATGTTGCCCGTCACCCAGTTTGCGGGTTGGCAGTGGGTCGCGTTGGGGCTGACACTGCCGGTGGCCACGTGGTCGGCGTGGCCGTTGCATCGCGCGATGGTGCTGAACCTTCGACATCGTCAGGCAACGATGGACACGTTGGTGTCGGTCGGCGTGATTGCGGCGCTCTCGTGGTCGGTCTGGGCGCTGCTCGCTACTGACGCAGGATCGATTGGTATGACGATGGAGATGTCGATGGACATGGGTTCATCATCGACACATCACGTGTACTTAGAGGTCGCATCGACCGTCGTCGCGTTTATTTTGGCTGGCCGATTCTTTGAGGCACGTTCAAAACGGCGGGCGGGTGATGCCTTGCGGTCAATGCTGGATCTCGCAGTGGTGGACGTGACCGTCCGTCGTCCGGACGGGGCAGTGGAAACGGTGTCGGCTGATGCACTCGACGTCGGGGATCACTTCGAGGTGCGTCCGGGCGAGCGGGTGGCAGCCGATGGCAGGGTCGTGTCGGGGGTATCTGCCGTTGATGAGTCGCTGCTCACCGGCGAGAGCATGCCCGTCGAGGTGGGTCCCGGCTCGATGGTGATTGGGGCATCGGTGAACTCGACCGGATTGTTGGTCGTTGAAGCGACGAGCGTCGGCGCGCAGACTCGCCTGGCGCATATGGCGCGACTCGTCAATGATGCGCAATCGGGTAAGGCGGCGGTGCAACGCCTTGCCGATCGGGTATCGGCGGTGTTTGTTCCGATCGTGATCGCGCTGTCGATTGCGACAACCATCGGATGGCTGTTGCTTGATGGATCGAGCGAGCAGGCCTTTGCTGCTGGGGTGGCGGTGCTCATCATCGCCTGCCCGTGTGCGCTCGGGTTGGCAACTCCGACGGCGCTGCTCGTCGGCACCGGCAGGGGAGCGCAACTCGGCATTCTCATCCGTGGGCCTGAAGTGCTTGAGTCGACCCGCATGGTCGACACGGTGGTGTTTGACAAGACCGGCACCTTGACAACCGGCCAGATGCAGGTCGTGGGCATCGCTGCACAACCTGGCCACTCAGACGACGACGTACTCGGTGCCGCTGGTGCGTTGGAGTCGGCGAGCCGACACCCCATAGCTCACGCGATCACGAGCGCGGCGCGAGAGCGCTGTGGTGACCTTGCGATGCCGAGTGCCGTGGTCGATCAACCCGGCATCGGTATTCGTGGTCATGTGGATGGGTCATTGATCGAGATCTCGACTGCGGACGGTGACGCAGCAAGCAGTGCTGGCGCAACAGCGGCGACCATCGTTGCCGTGCGATCAAACGGCGTGCTCATGGGGACGATTGCGTTGTCCGATGAGCCTCGTCCGTCGAGCAGCGCAGCAGTAGCAGCGGCCCGGGCGATGGGGCTGCGGCCAGTGTTGCTGACCGGTGATCGCCGCAATGTGGCCGATGCAATGGCAGTTCGCCTCGGCATTGATCCTGACGACGTAATCGCTGAGGTACTACCAGACGGCAAACTCGCCACGGTTCGCTCGCTACAGGCGCAAGGCCGCACGGTCGCCATGGTGGGTGATGGTGTGAATGATGCCGCTGCTCTGGCTGCTGCTGACCTCGGGATCGCGATGGCTTCGGGATCTGACGTGGCGATTCAGGCGAGCGATGTCACGCTGATGCGGTCAGATCCACTGATGGTCAGTGATGCAATCCGACTCGCGCGTCGCACGCTGGCCACCATCAAGGCGAATCTGATCTGGGCCTTTGGATACAACGTGGCCGCTATTCCGTTAGCGATGTCGGGTCGGCTCTCGCCGGTGATCGCGGGCGCTGCGATGGCCTTCTCCAGTGTGTTTGTGGTGACGAATAGCCTGCGTCTCAGGAGATTCGTGTGATGCCCGATGTGGCTGAGATCGAGGCTCGTCACCGATCGGTGATTGAGACGGCGTGGCGTGACTATGGCGATCGTCGTTCGATCCGAGAGTTTGTCGAACTGTCGGCGATGGTGTCGACGAACCGGGTGTATCGACTGATCCTTGACGACGGGGACACCGTTATTGCGAAGAGTTCGAATTACGGCTCGGTTTTTTTGTTCGATGAGGACCACGATGGATTGCATCGCCAGGCCCGCTTGCTTGAAGGTGGGCCGTATGAGCATTTCATGGCGACCATGCTCACCGCCGATGGGCAGCCCTTCATCTGGTACGACGGCGAGATGTGGGCGGTCTTCTACCGCGAGGTCCAGGTTCGAGATCGGCTTCCCGCGATTCTGACCGAGGCACAGGTCGTGAACTTCGGCGAAGAAGTTGCACGCTTTCATCGGGCAACGTCGGCGGTGTCTCGGCTGGTGCCGCCGACGTCCAAAACCGTGACGTCAGACGCCATTGCGCTCTATGACCTGACGGCGAGTCGTCATGCAGGTGAGGAACTCGGACTTGATCCGTCTCGTGTGGCGCTGGTCCGTCGCCATACTCATCGATTTTTGATGGCGATCCGCGAGTCGGGATACGACTACTGGCCGAAGATGCCGGTGCTCATCGATTGGAACCTTGGCAACTTCTCCGTCCATATGGCTGAGGACGGCTCGTTCACGCTGTTCAGTCGGTGGGATTACGACTGGTTCCGTTACGAGAGCCGATTGTTGGACTTCTACTTCTTGTCGAGGGTGTCGTCGCGCACGGGTGATCGTTCGACGTTTACCTACGGTGCGCACCCACTCTTCGAACCTCGCTTTCGGCTGTTCCTCCACGCCTACCACTCGGTGTTTCCATTGACGTCTGCCGAGGTGATGTTCCTCAAAGAGGCGTACCGGTTCTTCTTGTTGAACTATGTCGTACGCGAGGGCCGATTCTTCTTCCGCCACGACATCTGGCAGCATTTGCTCATCGATGTGGTCGACCTGCACCTGCCAGCGCTCGACGATCTTGACTTCACCGAACTCGTGAGCGAACTGGGGCTGAGCGACGACGGGCTGAGCGACGACGGTCCGAGCGCCTAGATCCGGTGCTCGCGAGCCGTCACCATACGGCGAATGTTGCCGAAGTGGCGGGCCATCACCAGCACACAGAGCGCAATGGTTGCGGGAACTTCCCACGCTTCGCGGCCCACGAGTGCGACGCCGATCGGCAGTGATGCAACGGCCAAGATCGAGGCCAGGGCTGCCATTTTCGTCAACCGTGACACGACGAGCCAGATGACGATGAGGAACGGAAAGACAACCGGCGAGATCACCGCGAAGGCGCCGCCACCGGTGGCAACGCCTTTGCCGCCACGAAAGCCCCGCCCGGCGGGAAAGACATGGCCGAGGATTGCGCACGCTGCGAGGACGTAGGCGAGTGGTCGGCCATCAGCGATGAGTCCGATCCCAGCAGCGATCGCACCTTTGGCCGCGTCGAGCACGAATACCCAGACTCCTTTGCGCCAACCGAGTGCTCGGGTGATGTTGGATGCACCGGGATTACCGGAACCAACTTTGGTGATGTCGATTCCGGCTGCGTGTGCGACGAGCGGAGCGCTCGGAAAGGTGCCGAGCACGTAGGCGACGATGCCGAGCGCGATCCAGATGGCCCACATGGTCACCGCCGTCCGAGGCCCGAGGTCCCAAGCACAACGGGAACCGGTCGCGGTGAGGAATGGTCGCCTGATGGGCGTGGCACCGTGGTGACGGCGTCAAGTGCATGCTCGCCTTCGCCGCCGACGCATTCAGGGTCGGGGCCATCGAGGGGTAATCCGGTGAAGAACTTCGCTGCCATACAGCCGCCCTGGCAGGCATCCCATGCGCCACAACTGGCGCAAGCGCCAGCCGACTGTGGTTCGCGAAGTTCAGAAAAGAGATCGCTGGTGCGCCACACATCGGTGAAGCCACCATCGTCTCGCACGTTGCCGGCGAGAAATTCATCGTGGATGACGAACGGGCAGGCGTAGACATCGCCGACAGGATCGATGAGACATACCACTCGTCCGGCGCCACACATGTTGAGGCCCGGCAACGACTCGCCGAGTGCGTTGAGATGAAAGAACGAGTCGCCGGTCAGCACACGCTCGCCGTGGGCGAGCAGCCACCGGTGCAGGTCGCGCTGTTGATCCAGCGTGGGGTGCAGATCGTGCCAGGCATCGACCCCGCGGCCCGATGGTCGAAGTCGGGTAAGTCGCAATTGAGCGCCATAACTGTCGGCGATGGCCTTGAAGTCGTCGAGTTGACCGACGTTCTCGCGGGTGACCACCACCGAGATCTTGAACTCACCGAAGTCGGCGGCGGCGAGGTGGTCCATCGCGCGCCGTGCGGTGGCGAATGATCCTTCGCCGCGCACACGGTCGTTGGTGACGGCATCGGCACCATCGATGCTCAACTGAATGTCGAGGTAGTCCATCTGAGCAAGTCGCTCGGCGCGCTCGGCATCGATGAACGCGCCATTGGTCGAGAACTTGACGCCGACACCGCTGCGGGTGGCGTAATCGATGATGTCGAAAAAGTCGCGTCGGATCATCGGTTCGCCACCGCCGATGTTGACGTAGAACACCTGCATGGCTCGCAGTTCGTCGATGACGCCGAACGCCTCGGCTGTAGAGAGTTCACGAGGGTCACGTCGGCCCGACGACGATAAGCAGTGCACGCAGGCGAGATTGCAGGCGTAGGTGAGTTCCCAGGTGATGCAGATCGGGGCGTCGAGACCTGACTTCATCTGGTCGACGAGACGTGTCATCGCGCGATCACCACCTCGGACTCGATGAGCGACGTCGTCGCACGGTCATAGGTGTCCCACAACTCTGGCGCGATGCCGTGGGCCTCGAGCGCCGAGCGAAGATCGGGGTGATCATCGAGGGTGCGTACGAGGTCAACCATCGAGGGATGCTTCAAGAACACGAGGCGACGATTGTCGTAGTGATAGGCGAGTGCGCCGAATGGTTCGGGTCGCAATGCGACCGACGGGTGCAGGCCGAGCGCGCGGTCGAGCACGTCGTGGTCCAATGCGATGGTGGGCGTCAGTAGACGCCGCACATCCCGTCGATGGAGATCTCTTCGACGAGTTCGAGTTCGACCGGGGCATCCTCGCGCGTCTGCTCATCCGTTGCGGTCTCGTCGATGGCATCGTGTTGCGTCGGGCTCATGGTGTGAGCGTACAACGCGGGACCTCGGCTCTCGCCAGATGGGTGAACGCTGGCTACTGTGTCGCCAACACGTTCCGACGATTTTGAGGGGTTGACATCATGAGGACACGCGCTGCCATCCTGCACGAGGTGAATGCTCCATGGAGCGTTGAGGAGATCGAACTTGATCCGCCCAAAGCTGGCGAGGTCTTGGTCAAGCTGGTCGCCTCAGGTATGTGCCATTCCGATGAGCATTTGGTGACGGGCGATCTCGCTGGTGCCACCCCACCGTTGCCGATCATCGGTGGCCATGAGGGTGCCGGCGTCGTCATGGAAGTGGGCGAGGGCGTGACGTGGTTGCAGCCTGGCGATCACGTGGTGTTTGGCTTCATTCCGGCATGTGGTCGTTGTGGCCCGTGCGCCGAGGGTCATTCGAACCTGTGCGATGTGGGCGGCACCGCATTCCCTGCCGGCGTACAGATCACTGACGGTACGGCCCGTCATCACACGCTTGATGGCCACGATCTCACGCTGATGTGCTTGCTCGGCACGTTTGCTGAGCACACCGTGGTGAATGAGGCATCGTGCGTGAAGATCGAGAAGGACTGGCCGCTCGATAAGGCATGTCTCCTCGGTTGCGGTGTGGTGACCGGTTGGGGTTCAGCTGTGTACGCGGCGGAAGTACAGCCTGGCGATTTCGTGGCTGTGGTCGGCTGTGGTGGTATCGGTGCAAATGCAATCCAGGGCGCCAAGCTGGCCGGTGCTCGTGCGATCACTGCGATCGACCCTGTTGAGTTCAAGCGTGAGAAGGCGATGACGTTCGGGGCGACGCACACCTACGCTTCGATCGAAGAGGCGCTTGCCAACCTCGGTGAGTCGACGTGGGGTCGCGGTTTCGACAAGGTCATCATGACGATGGGCGTCGGCGATGGTGATGTGCTCGGCCAAGCCTTCTGGCTCGGTGCCAAGCGGTCTCGCACGGTCGTCACCAACATCCACCCGACATCT
>JAPOJQ010000107.1 GCA_029978335.1 Actinomycetota bacterium | reverse complement strand
GGAGAGCTCGGTGGACATGGCCGCGAATATCAACTCGTCGGTCACCCTCACCGAGTTTCGGCGTCGCCCCGCTGGTTCCATCACTGACCGCCTCCATCACGCACGACCTCGCAACTGTACGCCTATCGACCTGTGGTCCATGGTTGGTCCGCTGCTTGCAACACGCCGACGATGCAGGTCTCAGAGGTCGTCAGCTGAATCGATCTGCCCCGGCACCTCGGGGGCGTTCAACTCCCGAGGTGTGACCTCAAGGGTCGGAGGCGACTTGACCTCATCAGCGGTGATCACGCCAAGCGCCGTGATTTCACGCATAGTCACCAACATGCGACTCTCGATTGATCCGACCATGTCGTTGTAGGCCGTCGTTGCGGTCTTCAAGCCGTTGCCCATTCGGGTGACCCGGTCGAGCACGGTGCCGACGCGTTCATGCAGCCGTTGACCGAGCTCAGCGACCTTGGCCGCATGCTCGGCGACGCTGTGCGCTTGCCAACCCTTGGCGACTGCAAGCAGCAGCGCCAACAGGTTCACTGGTGACGCGATCAGCACTCGTGACTTCATGGCGTCCTCGAGCAGTGCCGGATCGTGACGCATGGCGTCGCTCACGAACCCCTCGCCGGGAATGAACATGACCACGAAGTCGGGGGCCGACGGTAACTGTTCCCAATAGCGACGATCGGCGAGCGCTTTCACGTGATCTCGGATCGCCTTCACATGGGCTTTCAGCTCGAGTTCTGCCTGCGCCGGGTCGGAGGCCGATTGCATGCGTTGATACGCGGCGAGTGGCGCCTTGGCATCGACGGCGAGGAACGCGCCATTGGGAAGCCGGATCACCACGTCGGGTCGCTGTGATCGCTCTGACGATCCGCCGGTGAACTGCTCGCTGTAATCGCAGTACGGCTCCATGCCGGCCAGTTGGATCACATTGCGCAACTGATTCTCACCCCATGAACCGCGAGCCGTCGGCGACTTCAACGCCTCGGCGAGTGACGAGGTGCTGGCCTGCAGTGTCGTGATCTGGTTGGCCAGTTGGCCGATCGTGCCTTTGCTCTCGGCATAGGACTGGTTGAGCGTGTTCACGCTCCCAGCGAGTTGGTTGACCTGTTGTTCGAACGGCTGCAGCAAGCCCTTGGTCTGTTCGGCGAGCAGGGCCGACTGCGCCTCGAAATATTGCTGTGTCTGCGCGTTCACCTGGTGTTGCGCTTCTGCCATGGTGCGTCGCACCTCGGCCTCAACGCCGGCGCGAACGGCGGCCGACAGCGCCGCCTCGTCAATGGCGGCACGGCCGTTCCCAATCGAGTTGCGACGGATCACCGCAACGGCAACCGCAGCAACGGCGAGGAGGAGGGCGACGAGGAGGATGACGATGCCGGTGTCCATACGACGACGGTAAACGCCCGGTGTGGCACCAGATGTGACTGCAGCATTCCCTGTACGGATGTCTGCATCATCAGCATGTGGTCGCAGCATCGGTACCGTCCGCCGATCGTGACCCTCCTCGACGACGCCAAGCACGACCGACGTCGTCCGTTGTCGCCCATCAACAGCGGTATCTGGTGGATGCTGATCAGCGCCGGTGGCTACGCCACGTTCACCCTGTTCGCCCGGGTGGCGCTCGAGACCATGAGCGCAGTCGATGTCGTGGCGTGGCGGTTCATCCTCGCCGTACCGATGGCGTGGCTTGTGGTCGGAATCCGGCGCTGGCGAGGTGCCGGGCGTGCACCGTTCGACGTGATGTGGCGCCAGAGCCTCGCCATGGGGATGCTGTTCGGCGTATTGGCATGGCTGGCATTTGCAGCGCTCGAGCACCTGAGCGGCGCGCTCTACGTCGTCATCATCTACACCTACCCAGCGATGGTCGCGGCCGGTGGGCGGATTCTCGGTCGGCCTGCGCCAGGCCGGATAGCGCTACCGATCGCCCTGATGATGGTGGGTATCGCACTCACCGCACCCGAGGTTTTTTCGTCTCCGGGCCAAGGGGTGATGCTCGGGGCGATCATGACCGTCGGCAATGCGGCCCTCTACGCCACGTACATCTTGTGGAGTGAGCGTGTCGTCGGTCAGATGTCGGGTCGCCCGACCGATGGAATGGTGACGGCGGCGTGGGGGCTCACTGGGTCGCTCGTGACAGCAGTGGTGATCGGCCTCATCTCGGGCGGCATCACAGCACCGTCTGGGGCTCGTGCCGTTGCAGCGATGGCGGGGCTTGCGACCCTGGCGACGGTTGTCGCCGGCATCGTGCGCGGCTTTTCCGGTTTCGGAACCGCGATGATCTTTCTGCCCGTGGCCAGTCAGTTCCTGTCGCCGTTCG
>JAPOJQ010000014.1 GCA_029978335.1 Actinomycetota bacterium | reverse complement strand
GCCATGCGCGGCTTCGGCCAGAACGAGGTGCAGCTCGTGCCGTTACACCTCGCCATGATCACCGCCGGCATCGCCAACAACGGTGTGATGATGGAACCCCACGTGGTCAGCGTGGTCACCGACCACAACGGCGGCATCGACTACCTCGCCCAACCCACCGAATGGCGCCAACCGATCAGCCCCGACATCGCAGCAGTGATGGTCAACCTCATGACCGAAGTGGCGACACGCGGCACCGCCTCGTGCTGCATCGGGCTCAACGGGGGAGTGAGCGTGGCTGCGAAAACCGGCACCGCACAGCTCAACGGGCCTGGCGAACCCGAACGCTCACACGCCTGGATCACCGCGTTCGCGCCCGTTGAGAACCCCCGCTACGCCGTCACCGTGATGGTGAAAGGCACCAACGACGAGATCTCGGCATCAACCGGTGGACGCCTCGCCGGCCCCATCGCCAAGACCATGCTCGACACCGCGTTCGCCAACTGACGCAAAAGCGCTGCAGACAGTGGTGTAGGCCGTGTCAATATACTTCCGTGTATGAGTTCCGGGGCAGAGACAGTGCGCCGAATAAGACGAATCGCCGGCATGAGCCAAGGCGAACTCGCACGCCGGGCAGGCATCGCCCAATCAGCGATCTCCGACTACGAACGCGGCGTGAAAGCTCCGTCGGTCCCCACGCTTGAACGACTCGCACACGCCGCAGACATGTCCATTCGGATCGAACTCGAACCGCGGCACGCAGGCACCCTCACCCACATGCAACGCATCGAACAACACCGCCAACAGATCATCACAATGTGTGAGCACCACGGCGCACGCAATCCACGCATCGTCGGGTCAGTCGCCCGGGGCACCGCCACGGCCGCTTCCGACATCGACCTTGTCGTCGATCTCGAACCTGGACGCACCCTCTTCGACGTCGCAGCACTTCATGACGAACTCGTTGACCTGCTCAACACCGAGGTCGATGTGATCACCTCAGGCGCACTCCACGGCGCCCTTGAACACCTCCTCGACAACGCCGTCACCCTGTGACCGACGACGAACTCGTCGCAACAATCCTCGATGCGCTCCATGATGCGACGTTGATCATCGAACTAGGGCGAAGGCACTTCCTGACCAATCCGATCGCTCAACGAGCTGCCAAGAACATCATCGCGGAGATCGGCGAGGCTGCGGCCCGGGTCAGCGATCAAGCCCGAGAGCGCACATCACACGTGCCATGGCGACTCATCATCGGCATGCGCCACAAGGTCGTTCACGACTACGCCAGCGTCGACCTTGCGGTGCTCTGGGACACGCTCGAACATGATCTCCCAGCACTCGACGATGCTCTTCGTCACGTCAGGTAGGCGCGCAACGCACGGCGCACCAACTCAGACCGGTTGCAGCCCTCATCGGCGGCACGCTCATCCACCGCCATCACCAGCTCGGGATTGAGCCGCACCGGCACCACCCGCGCTGGCGCCGAACCCATCAACGGCCGCCCCCGCGACTGAATCTGATCGACCAACGCACCCGCGTCCGCCTCCTCAAAACGGCGCGACAACGCCAGCGCCTCGTCGTGGTCCATCGTCGACCCATCGGCGAATCGAAATACCTCATCGGGTTCCGCAACCCGAACCTCCCAATCAGGCAACCAACGACGCTCACCCACGACCACGACCTCCTTCATGCGACCCGTCCAACAGATACCGAAACCGACGCCGAACCGGCATCGCATGGAATGTCACGATCCGATCACCATCGATCCGAAACAACACCTCAAGCAACCGTCCCACCCGGTCCGGACCCAACGCCAGCCAGAGCTCTGCGTCATCGGGCATCGTGGCGAGCACCACGCAATGTCGAACCGCATGGGCGATATCGCCCTCTGTCGAACCATGCCTGAGAGCGCTCTGAGCGACAACAAACTGACGAACATCACCGAATAACGTAACACGAAAATGCTCCCCGTCCGACGGCACGACACAGGGAGCACCGGCCACCACCACACCCGGAAACACCACCCGCGCGAAACCCGACCGCTCACAACCACATGACATCGGTAGCCTTTCGCCACGGGAAACGTCACCGACGATCCCCACGTGAACATGAGCGACAACGGCCCCAACGCGACGGTGATCAACGACCGCTACCGCATACAGCGGCGAGTCGGACGCGGCGGCATGGCCGACGTGTTCTTAGCCCGCGACCTCCTGCTCGACCGTGACGTCGCCGTCAAAGTGCTCTTCCCCGAATTTGCCGTCGACCCGAAATTCGTTGAACGGTTCCGGCGCGAAGCCCAATCAGCCGCCAACCTCAACCACCCCAACATCGTCGCCGTCCACGACTGGGGCAAGTTCGAAGGCACCTACTTCATCGCCATGGAGTACATCCAAGGCCGAACCCTCGCCGACATCTGCCGCAACGGACGCCAACTCGACGCCACCCAAGCCGCCGAAATCGCATCAGAAGTCGCCGCCGCCCTCGGATTCGCCCACGACGCCGGCCTCGCACACCGCGACATCAAACCCGCCAACATCCTCATCGGATCCACCGGCATCGTCAAAGTGGCCGACTTCGGCATCGCCCGGGCCATGAACTCCGCCACCGAATCCAACCTCACCCAGGTCGGATCCGTCATGGGCACCGCCAGCTACTTCTCACCCGAACAAGCCCAAGGCGGCCAACCCGACCCACGCAGCGACCTCTACTCACTCGGCATCGTCATGTACGAAATGGTCGCCGGACGTGCCCCTTTCTCCGGCGAGAACCCCGTCGCCATCGCCTACAAACAAGTCCACGACACCGCCGCACCGATCGCAACCCACAACCCCAACGTCTCACCGGCCTACGAAGCGATCGTCGCCAAACTCATGGCGAAAGACCCCGACGCCCGCTACGCCACCGCCCAAGGGCTACGAGACGACCTCAAGCGATTCCGCAACGGCCAGGTCCCCGAAGCGCTCACCACCACACCGGCCAACGCCGCCGGTAACGCCGACCCGAGCGCCGCCACCACCGTCAACCGTGTCACCATCGGTGCCACTGACGCCACCGTCGTCAACCCCGCCGCCGGCGGCTCACTTGCCGGACCCGACATCCCCGGCAATCCCTCCATCAGTGCCGAACGCACTGGGCCCGGCGACATGTCGAAATATCCGCCCGGGTCATCGTCCGAAGCCGCTTATTACGAAGACGTGCCACCCCGAACCGGTTGGTATGCGCTCGCCGCATTCGTCGCGCTGGTACTGCTCGTCATCGGTGGCGTCGTGCTGTATCGCAGCCTTGCCACCAGCGACGCCAACGCCACCACCCGCGTCCTCGACGACTACAGCGGTCAACGACTCTCTGCCGTCACCGCAGCACTCGAAGAACTCGGACTCGAACCACGCGCCATCGCCGAAGAAGCCCAAGGCGTCGCCGAAGAATTCGTGCACCGCACCGACCCACCCGCCGGCACCGTCGTCGTCGAAGGCACCACGGTCATCCTGTACTACAACCCGACCGAAGCCCTGCAGACCGTGCCCAACGTTGCCGGCTTCACCCTCGAAGAAGCACGCCGCCAACTCGTCTCACGCGGGTTCACCACGAGCGACACCACCGAAGTGAGCGACGTGGCCGTCGGCCTCGTCATCCGCACTGAGCCCGCCGGTGGCGAACGCATCCGTCAAAGCGAACCCGTGCTCATCGTGGTCTCCGGTGGGCCCAACGAAGTCTCCGTCCCCGCACTCGTCATCAACCAACCTGAAGCCGCCGCCGTCGACTTCTTGCAAACCGAAACCGGCCTCATCGTCACCGTTGAACGCATCGTCGACGCGACGGTCGTCGAAGGCATCGTCATCCGCACCGACCCAGCACCGAGCACCATTGTGAAGCGCGGCTCCAACATCACCGTGTACGTGTCATCGGGCCCAGGCAAGACCACCGTGCCGCCGCTCATCGGCGCCACCGAACAGCAAGCGCTCGATCTGCTCACCGACGACACACGCCAACTCGTACCCGTTGTCGAATACCGCGACCTCGACGATCCCGAAGACCCCAACGACGGCCTCGTCATGGAACAGTCGATCGATGGCGGCACCGAAGTCGACAAAGGCACCGAAGTGATCATCGTGGTGGGCATCGCCCCCGAACCAACCACCACCACGAGCACGTCGACCACAACGACGACCACAACGACCACGATCGCCCCACCGGCATCATCGACGTCAACACCGTCGGCATCAAGTTCGACCAGCGTCGCAGCCGGCGGCTGACACTGTCGACGAACTCACGAGCAGCGGGCGACGAAGTTGCGCAACAGATCGTGACCGGCGCTCGTCAAAATCGACTCCGGGTGGAACTGCACACCCTCCACATCAACCTCGCGGTGCCGCACACCCATGATCATCCCGTCGCCCGTCGTCGCCGTCACTGACAACACGTCAGGCACCGTCGCCGGATCCAACACCAACGAGTGATACCGAGTGGCCGTCAACGGCGACTCGAGACCAGCAAACACACCCGCACCTTCATGCACAATCGCTGAGGTCTTGCCATGCATCAACTCAGGCGCCCGCACCACATCGGCACCGTACGCGTACCCGATCGCCTGATGCCCAAGACACACACCAAACACCGGCACACCGCGATCGGCGAACGCACCAATCGACTCGACGATGATTCCCGCATCCTCCGGACGACCAGGACCCGGCGACACCAACACGCCATCAGGGGCCAACGCAACCGCCTCGTCAACGCTGAGCGCATCATTGCGAAACACCACCGGCTCCGCGCCGATCTCACCGAGATACTGCACCAAGTTGTAGACGAACGAGTCGTATGAGTCGATCACCAAGATGCGGGCCACACCACAGCCTGCCGTCACCACAGCCCACTCACCACCTTCGCCGCGCGAGCACACCCCCCAAGCGGCCTAGACTGGCAAACCGTGGCTCCTCCGAAGCGCAAGACCGGCGGTCGCACCACCCCCAAGGGCGGCGACCAGCAGACCAGCACCGGACCAGGTGCGTCGTCGCGCTACACGCCGCCAGTGCCCGAGGCCGCCAAGATCAGCCCACCATGGATCCCGGTGCTCATGCTCACCCTGTTGATCCTCGGCGTGATCGTCATCATGCTTCGGAACCTCGTGTTCGCCGGCAACAACTGGTTGCTCCTCATCGGACTCGGATCCGTGCTCGGCGGTCTCTACACCGCCACCAAGTGGCGATAACCCCACTAGCGCTCACGAAACCGTTGATGTGTCACGATTCGGACACGTGACCAACCTGCGTCCACAGGGACGCATGGCAGACGTTGATCGTCCCCAGCACCCAACACACAGGGTTATCCACAGGCCTGTGACCTACTGACAGGTATGTCAGTCGTAGAGGGGTGCAGTGACGATCATTTCCTCGAGACAGTGCTTCGGCGGCGGTGGATCCTCATCTGGAGCCAATGTCAACCGCAACTCCACCCCGCATACCCCACACCGATACCTGACGTTCACCCGACGCATCTCACCAGCCGGTGGAGGCGGCGGCAACGGCGTGGTGAAGGCCCGCAACATGCCAATACCGACACGCCACAACACCACCATCATCACCACGCCAGCACCAACCCACAGCACCGAGCCCAACGTCACCGCCACCACGCTCATCAACAACACACCCAGTTATCCCCAGAGCCTGTGGAAAGCGTGATCACTGGTCAGCCAAGACGCTCGATGATGGTTGCATTCGCCATGCCGCCACCCTCACACATGGTCTGCAAACCAAAACGGCCGCCCGTGCGCTCCAACTCGTTCAACAACGTCGTCATCAAGCGAGCACCCGAACAACCGAGTGGGTGACCCAACGCAATTGCACCACCATTCGGGTTCACCTTGTCCATGTCGGGATGGAACTCCTTCTCCCACGCCAACACCACCGACGCAAACGCTTCATTGATCTCCACCAGGTCGATGTCATCAATCGACATCCCGGCACGAGCCAACACCTTCGCCGTCGCTGGGATCGGCGCCGTCAACATCAACCGCGGATCAGCACCAGCGAGCGAGAAGTTCACGAACCGAGCACGAGGCGTCAACCCCAACGCCGCCGCCTTCTCCTCACTCATGATCAACAACGCCGACGCACCATCGGTGATCTGACTCGAGTTGCCAGCCGTCACCCGACCGCCATCCTCTTCAGCTCGGAACGACGGCTTCAGATTGCCCAACGTCTCCATCGTCGTGTCACGCAAACCCTCGTCAACCCGCATCATCTCGCCGTCAGCACCGAGCACCGGCAAAATCTCGCGATCGAACCGACCCTCATCGGTCGCCCGGCGTGCGTACTGCTGTGAACGCATACCGAAGCGGTCGAGGTCTTCACGGGTGAGGCCCCACTGATCGGCGATCAACTCCGCTGAAATGCCCTGAGGCACCAGCCCACCCTGATCGGCATAACGAGCGCCGACCTTCGGACCAAACGGAAAGCCGTACTTGCCGTCGATCATCGACGCACCCATCGGCACCCGCGTCATCACCTCAACACCAGCAGCCACCACCACGTCATACGCACCAGCGATCACACCCTGAGCAGCGAAATGCGCAGCCTGCTGGCTCGATCCACACTGACGATCGATCGTCGTGCCCGGGACCTCTTCGGGCCAACCCGCTGCCAACACGGCATTGCGAGCCACGTTCGCCGCCTGCTCACCAACCTGCATCACACAACCCATCACCACGTCATCGACGAGCGACGGATCGAGATCATTGCGCTCCTGCAGCGCCTTCAACGTCTCGGCGGCAAGATCAACCGGATGCCAATCCTTCAGCTTCCCGTTGCGCTTCCCGAGCGGAGTGCGAATGGCGTCGACGATCACAGCGTTAGTCATCGCGCCATCATGCTGGAGAGAACGCCCCAAGACGAAACCGAACCACCGCATCGGTAGACCAATGTCACACTGAGATGCGAGACTGGGGCGATGAGCAGCCCCCGCGCCTCCATCGACCAACTCCACGCCATGAGCGAAGGCCGCACCGTGCCAATGGAGTTTCTCGCCGTCGCCGCCGAGCGACCCAACGACATTCTTCTGCGCTCCATGGCCAGCACCCCCGGTGCCGCCGAAGCCACATGGAACACCTGGACCATCGGCGACGTCCGCACCCTCGCCGCCCGCGCCGCCGCTGGCTACCAAGCCCTCGACGTCGAACCCGGCGAACGCGTCATGCTCATGATGCGCAACCGGCCCGACTTCCACTGGCTCGACCTCGGTGCGCAATTCGTGCGCGCCACCCCCGTCAGCATCTACAACTCATCATCAGCTGAAGAGATCCACTACCTCGCCAGCCACGCAGAAGCCCGAGTCATCATCGTCGAAGACGCCGGATTCCTCGCCAAAGTGATGGAGATCCGCAACGAACTCCCACTCGTCGAACACATCTTCGTCCTCGAAGCACCCATCGGCGGCCTGCCCGACGGCGTCCGACTCGTCGACGAACTGCTCGCCAACGGCGAAGCCGACCTCGACACCCTCGCAGACGTCACCAGCCCCGACGACCTCGCCACCTTGATCTACACCTCCGGCACCACCGGCCCGCCCAAAGGTGTGATGGTCAGCCAATACAACGTCATCTACGCCATCAACATCTTGCGTGAGGTGCTCGAAGAAGACGACCTCCACACGTGGAAAGCCGTGAGCTACCTGCCCATGGCCCACATCGCCGAGCGCGTCACCACCCACTACCAAGCGATGGTCATCGGCTTCGAAGTCACCTGCTGCCCCGACGCCGCACTGCTCGCCGCCTACCTGCGTGAAGTGCACCCGACGATGATGTTCGGCGTCCCACGCGTCTACGAAAAGATCTACGCCGGCGTCAATGCCGCCCTCTCCGCCGACCCAGAGAAGTCAAAAGCCTTCAACGACGGCGTCGCCGCAGCCATGGAGATCAAGCGCGCCGAACGAGCCGGCACCATCACCGATGAGCAGCGCGAAACCCTCGCCTTCCTCGACGCCGTCGCCTTCGCCCAAGTGCGAGGCCTCGTCGGCCTCGACGAAATCCGCATCGCCATCACCGGTGCTGCACCAATCCCCGCTGAAATCCTCGAGTGGTACAACGCCATCGGTGTGAACCTCGCCGAGATCTATGGCCTCAGCGAAACCACCGGCCCCCTCACGTTCAGCCCGAAAGCCAACAAGCCCGGCTTCGTTGGCCAGGCGTGCCCCGGCATGGAAGTCAAACTCGGCGACGACGGCGAAGTGCTCACCCGCGGCGGCAACATCTTCCAGGGCTACTTGAAGGCCCCCGAGAAGACCGCCGAAGCACTCATCGACGGCTGGTTCCACACCGGCGACATCGGCATCCTCGACGAAGACGGCTACCTCAAGATCGTCGACCGCAAGAAAGAACTCATCATCACCTCAGGCGGCAAGAACATCAGCCCCGCCAACCTCGAAGCTGCCCTCAAGATGATCCCCGTTGTCGGACAAGCCTGCGCCATCGGCGACAACCGAAAGTTCATCTCGGCACTGCTCGTCCTCGACCCAGAAGCCGCACCCGTGTGGGCTGCTGCCAACGGCAAGGAAGGCATGAGCCTCGCCGATCTCGCCAACGATCCTGATGTGATCGCCGCCGTGCAAGCCGGCGTGAACGAGGTCAACACCAAATTCGCTCAAGTCGAACAGATCAAGAAATTCACCCTGCTGGGCGAAGAGTGGATGCCCGACTCCGACCTGTTGACCCCCACCTCGAAGCTCAAGCGTCGCGGCATCCACGCCCGCTACGGCGAACAGATCGAGGCGATGTACGCCGACGCCTAATGCGCTAGCGGACGTCGCCGAACACGGCGTCCGCATCATCGCCCGGATCGGGTGCAGCGATCACGGGGGCGAGCACCGCCAACACCTCATCGAGCACCGTGATCTGATCGTCCGTCAACTCACGGGCGAACCAGTCCTGCACGGCACGCCGATACGTCACGTTCATCGCCCGCCACAAGTTCCGGCCACGACGCGTCAACGAGACTTCAATCGCGCGAAAATCACCGAGGTCCGGCGCACGACGTCGCGTGATCCAGCCATCTTCCTCAAGGCGATCAAAGCGTCGGGTCACACTCGACAACGGCATCCCCAATTCCGCAGCCACCGCAGATGGACGCGCCTCACCGCCCAACCGCTGCAACGCCGCCAACACATCGAACCAATTGAGCGGGATATCCCACTCATCACGTAACGCAGCGTCAATCGATCGCTCAATCTCGGCGATGCGCGACTGCAACCCTCGCCACACACCGAGACGCCGCGCATCGAGCCGAGCCATAGCCACCAGTGTGGCGCGATCTAGGTTGGACCCATGACGACCCCGCTCACCGTCGACGCGATCAACGCCGCCGTCATGTCTTCGTTCCCCGGGTCACACCACCGATGCCACGAAATCGGCGACGGCTACGCGATCAGCCGCTTCGTGCCCGATGAGACCTGCATCCGCCCCGGTGGCTACATCTCCGGGCCAACACAATTCGCCGCCGCCGATGCCGTGCTCTGGTACGCAGCGTTCGTCGGACTCGGTCGCATCGAAGAAATGGCGCTCACCAGCGAACTCTCCATTCGGTTCCTTCGACCGGCAGTCGGCGACGTGCTGTGGGCCCGCGGCGAGATCGAGATCGTCACCCGACGCAGCATCGTCGGCACCGTCCGCGTCTGGTGCGATGACCGACACGACAAACCAACCGCCACCGCCCAAGGCACCTACGCCATCCCTATTCCGAAGTGACTCCAGACGACGTGACGGCGAGCAACGACCTCCTCGCCGACTACGCACACCTGACCGACGCCGTCGAACGTCGTCGCATCGAAGGTGACGAGTTCTTCGTCTGCGAAGGTCCACAAGCCCTCGACCGTCTCATCGCATCGGATCACCACATCCGATCCGTGCTTCTCATCGACACCAAAGCCGACCGCGTGCTTGGCGACCTGACCAATCCGCTGCCCGGCACCACGCCCATCATTCGTGTCAGTCGCGACGACATGCGCACGATCGTCGGTTTTGACCTGCACCGCGGGGTCATTGCCGCAGCAGATCGACGACCTGCACCCACCCCCGACGACGCCCGCGCCATCATCGCTGGCGCCTCCCGCATCGCCGTACTCAACGGGCTGAACGACCCGGAAAACCTCGGCGCGATTGCCCGCAGTGCTCACGCCCTCGGCATCGACGTGATCATCTGCGACCCCACGTGCATCGATCACTACACCCGCCGCACGGTACGGGTGTCGATGGGTGAGATCCTGCACCTACCAGTGATCCGCACCACCGGGCCGGAGCACCTCGCTGAACTCCTCGCCGGTTGGGAGACATGGGCACTCACACCCGACCCGACCGCCCACGACATCTGGACCCTTCCCGTGCCCGACCGGCTCGCCGTGCTGCTCGGTGCTGAAGGTCCGGGTCTCGACCGCGCAGTAATCGACGCGGCAACCCGGGCAGTGCGCATACCGATCACGACCGGCGTTGACTCATTGAACGTTGGTAACGCGGCCGCCGTCGCCTTCGCGATCGTGAATCGCCCTCGGTGATCTGCGATGCTCAACCCATGAGCACCAGCCAGATCAGCCGCTTCCATGTGCCGACGCTCGATGAAATGCCGGCCGATATCCGCGAACGCATTGAAGCGGTCGCTGAAAAATCCGGGTTCGTGCCGAACGTATTCGTCGCGCTCGCCGCACGACCCGAAGAATTCCGCGCCTTCTTCGCCATGCACGACACGCTGATGGACAAGTCAGAGGGCTTGAGCAAGGCCGAACGGGAACTCATCGTCGTTGCCACCTCAGCGGTGAACGAATGCATGTACTGCGTCGTCGCACACGGCGCGATTCTGCGTATCCGCGCCAAGAACCCGCTCATCGCCGATCAGGTCGCCATCAACCCCGCCAAAGCCGAACTCAGCGACCGCGAACGCGCCATCGTCGACTTCGCACTGCACGTCGCCACCGATGCTGCAACCGTGAACGATGCTGACATCGACGAGATGCGTGCCAAGGGCTTCACCGACGACGAGATTTGGGACATCGGCGCCATCACCGCGTTCTTCGCATTGTCGAACCGCATCGCGAACTTCGCCGGGATTGCACCCAACCCCGAGTTCTACGCCATGGGACGCTGAACTCGGAGTTCGGTACACGACGCCAAGGCGTCGAAGTCACGGTCGAAGTGCAACACCGGAACACCGACACGCATTGCCACCGCAGCGACGAGACAGTCCATGTGTGACCGAACCGTGACGCCGTGTCGGCGAGCCGTTCGGTAGAGCACCGACGCGAACTCGAAGTCAACCGACTGCACCATTTCTCGCGTCGCCCGTGCAAGCAGTCGTTCAAGTGCCGCGAGATGCCGATCGTCACGGGCGCCAGCAAGCACCTCCATCACGACCGCGTCGCACGTCACCGCTTGGCCACCGACGAGCAGTTCAACGGTTGTGCTGACTGCCGGGTCGCCATCACGAAGAAACTCGATCCAGGCTGACGTATCGATCATCACCACAGGGTCATCGTTACCGTCGATCATCTGCACGCATCTCAGCGAGAGAGCCGTCCCAGCCCGAGCCGCGCATCTGCCTGGCCTCGTCAAGCCCCATCGGCTCTGCGGCCAGACGTCGCAACGCAAAGTTGACCGCTTCACGTTTGGTGGCCAAACCGAATCGGTGCATCACCTGCGTGCACGCATCGTCATCGATGTCGATATTGGTGCGACTCATACACCAAACATACACCAATAATGTGCGGGGTTGGCCTGGCGTACGATCGTCGTGTGACTGACGACGACGGCGACTCCTTCATCGAGTTCGTCCGCGCCGTCTCCGCCGACGGCACCCTCGACCGACGCGAACGCATCGAGGTCCTTCAACGACTCATCCCCGATGTCGATCGCGCCGCACTCATTCGCTTCGGCGTACTTCTCAGCCTCTCCGTGACGATCGCCGTCATGGGACTCGTCACCGACTCTGCGGCCGTCGTCATCGGCGCCATGCTCGTGGCCCCACTCATGACACCGATCATGGCGTTCTCAGGCGCCGTCGGACTCGGTCTCACCCGCCGATCCGTTCGAGCTGCCTTCATGGTGACCACCGGTTCGATCGGGTCCGTCATCTATGCCGCCCTCCTCGCCCGGTTCCTCCCCGACGTCGTCCTCGGCAACGAGATCCTCAGCCGCACCAGCCCCGACGTACGCGACCTCATCGTGGCCGTCGCCGCCGGTGCCGCCGGCGCATACGCCACCGCCAAACCAGAAATCTCCGCAGCCCTCCCCGGCGTCGCCGTGGCCGTCGCACTCGTACCACCACTCGCCACCACCGGCATCCTCATCGAATCCGGCGAATACGTCCTGGCTCAAGGATCTGGGCTGCTGTTCCTCACCAACCTCTTCGCCATCGCGTTCTCTGCGCTCGTCACCATGTTTGCGACCGGCG
This sequence comes from Actinomycetota bacterium, assembly GCA_029978335.1. GTDB lineage: Bacteria > Actinomycetota > Acidimicrobiia > Acidimicrobiales > Ilumatobacteraceae > Casp-actino5. The sequence continues at coordinate 28,933 of JAPOJQ010000014.1, read as the reverse complement.
TGATCCCCACCGTGCGGCTCGCCCTACGCGACCGACGCATGGCAGCAACACTCATCGGCATCGTCATCGCCACCGTCGTCGTTGCCGTGCCCCTCACGAGTCGATCGATCGACGCGGTCGCTTCGAGTCGACAACAGAACGAGGTGCTCAGCGAAGTTGACGCGTGGCTCGACGGACGCGACCTTGACGTGACCACACTCGACATCATCGGCACCGCCGTCACCGTCGAACTCACCGGACTCGACGAACCACCTGACGCCTACGACCTCGCCACCCGCCTCGTTCCCGTGCTCGGCGTTGACGCTGAAGTGACCGTTCGATGGGATGCACGCGCACAAGGCAGCGCATCAGCTGGCACCCCACCCGCCGCCGATCCTGTCGACGTCGCCACCGACGTGATCACCGCGTGGCTCGACGACATCGCCGCCACCGGCATCGCACTCGACCTGCTCGACGTCACGGTGACCGACAACCGAGTCGACGCCGTCGTTGCCGGACCGATCGCACCGCCCGCCTCGCCCGAACTCGCCAACCTCGTTGCGCAAGCTGTTGGCGCCGAAGTCACCCTCGGCATTCGCTGGATCCAATCCTTCGACCCGACGCTCACCATCGAAGCACCTGCTGCCCGGATCGAGCGACTTGTTGCGGCCTGGATCGGAGCACGAACCAGCGTTCGCACCATTGCGACCGACATCACCGGCAGCGATGCCACCGGATGGAACGTGCTCGTCGATCTCGCAACTGCTGGCACACCGCTCGGACTCGACGCGTTGCACGACACACTGCGCGCCGCACTCCCCGGCACCGTCACCGTGACGGTCAGAACCTTGCCGCTCGAGATCGTCGACGCCGACACCACACCGATCCCGGTGCCAGTGCTCGACTGATCACGGAGCGATCAACGGCAACACCAGACCGAGATCGACGCCACTCTGCGTCACCACCGTGACGAGCACCTCGCCATCGAGTGATGCATCATCAAACACGAGCAAGAGACGCGTTGACGCTCCCGCTGCCACCGATGGGTCGCCCCACGCACCACTCGTCTCAACCAGTCCAGACGAGCCCGACGCAATCGTTCGTGGACGATGCACCGCAGCGAACCCGAACACCTCAAGCGCCTCGGTGCCAGCGGTGACATCGATCAACATCGACAACTGACCGGTGGCCGTGCGATACACCGAGGCCACTCGGCCCTGCACATCCTCAACCACCGTCACCGGACCGGCCTCAAGCACTGACACATCGATCGACGCACCCTCAACGCTGAACGATCGCAGCAAACCATCGTCGTCGAACACGGGATCGCTGAAACGCACCGGCTCGATCGACACCATCGCGGTCGACACCGTCGTGGTCGAGACGGGCACCGTCGTGTCGACCAGGGACGACGATGACGTCGACGACACCGATGTGGTCGACGTTGTGGTTGATGTCGTTGTCGTCACCTCAGGCACCTCGGCGCGCAACGTCGCAACCGTCAACTGATGCGCAACCAACACCGCAGCTGGTGAGCCCGGCGTCACCATCGCCACGGCATCAGCTAAGGCGGCCGGATCACGGGATCCCAAGGCAGCAAACACCACATCGGCGGACACCGTCGATACCACCGGCGCAACGGTCGACGTCGTGGTCGACACCGGGGTGACGACCGACGTCGGCACCGTCGTGTCGACGGCATCGTCACCGCCAAACACCCCGCAACCCGTCAACGCCGCACACAGCGGCACCAACAGCCAACGACGACGCATCACCGTGCCGTCGGCATGTCAAGGCTCGCGCCCGACGGCGTACCTGACTCCGGCCACCGCTGCGTCACCACTTTGGCCCGCGTGTAGAACTCGACGCCCTCGGGACCGTGCATGTGATGCTCACCAAACAGCGAGTCCTTCCAACCACCAAAGGAGTGGTACGCCATCGGCACCGGCACCGGCACATTCACCCCAACCATGCCGACCTTCACCCCACGCACAAACCGACGAGCAGCCCCACCCGAATTGGTGAACACCGCCGTGCCATTGCCATATGGGTTCGCATTGATGAGATCGATCGCCTCATCCACGTCACCAGGTCGCAGCACCGACAACACCGGACCGAAGATCTCGTTCGTGTACACGTCCATCTCAGTGGTGACGTGATCGAGCACCGTAGGACCGACAAAGAACCCGTTCTCATGGCCCGGCACCACGAGGCCACGGCCATCGACGCGCACCTGCGCACCCTGGGCCGCACCCGAATCAATCAACCCGACGATCCGATCACGGCTCTCCGGCGTCACGATCGGACCCATCTCGCTCGCCGCATCCCGGCCAGGACCAACCTTGACCGCACGGGCCTGCGCATCAAGCAACTCCATCAAATGATCGCCAGCAGAACCAACAGCGAGCGCTGCTGAGATCGCCATGCATCGCTCACCCGCCGATCCAAACGCTGCCGCTGCGAGATGATGCGCCGCGAACTCCATGTCGGCATCGGGCAACACAATCGCGTGATTCTTCGCACCACCAAGCGCCTGCACGCGCTTGCCGTTCGCCGTGCCACGACCATGCACATAGCGAGCGATGGGCGTCGACCCGACAAACGACACCGCAGCGATATCGGGATGATCGAGAATCGCATCCACCGCGACTTTGTCGCCGTGCACCACATTGAACACACCATCGGGCAGACCCGCCTCGGCCCACATCTCGGCCAGCAACATGGCCGCCGAAGGATCACGCTCAGAGGGCTTCAACACAAAGGTGTTGCCCGTCGCAATCGCAATCGGGAACATCCACATCGGCACCATCGCCGGGAAGTTGAACGGCGTGATGCCCGCGCACACGCCAAGCGGCTGACGGAACGTGAACGAATCAATATCGGTCGACACCTGATCCGAATAGGCACCCTTTGACAGCGTCGGGATCGAACACGCGAACTCAACGACCTCAAGGCCACGCTGCACCTCGCCCGCCGCATCCGACAGCACCTTGCCGTGCTCATCGGTGACCAACGCCGCCAACTCACCAGCCCGACGATTCACGATCTCACGGAACGCGAACAACACCTTCACACGAGTTGAGATCGACGACTCACCCCACGACTCGAACGCCGCCGTTGCTGCCGCGACTGCGGCGTCAACATCAGAAGGTTCCGCCAACAGCACGTCGGCCTGGCGCTCACCCGTGGCCGGGTTCCACACCGGTGACGTACGGGTCGACACACCTGAAGTGCGGGTCCCACCGATCCAATGCGGAATGGTCGTAGCAATCGACATAGACCTCACGTTACGACGCAACACCACACGCCAACGACCGCTCGGTTTATTGACCGGCCTGCGTCATCTCGCTACGGTCCGCCCGTGGCCGATCACCCCATGCCCGAGCTGGCCATCACCACCGATCGCTACAGCCCGGTACCCCTCTGGCATCAGATCGCCACTCAACTCGCTCATGCAATCGACGCGGGACAACTCCGCCGCGGCGATCATCTCGACAACGAACTCGAACTCTGCGAACGCTGGCAAGTCTCACGACCAACAGTCCGCAAAGCGATCCAAACAATGGTCGAACGAGGCCTGATGCTGCGTCGACGGGGCATCGGCACCGTCGTCATCTCCAACAGTGCCCATCGGCCAACGCGCCTCGCTGACCTCCACGACGACCTCACCGGACAAGGCCGAACCCCCACCACCCAGATCCTGTCGATCGAAACGATCGCGCCACCCGCTGGCATCGCCGGCGAACTCTGGCTCACCGCACGATCACGGGTGCTGCACATGGAACGCATCCGTCTCGCAGATGACCGACCGCTCGCACTCATGCGGAACTGGGTGGTGACCGATCTCGGCGACGGCATCGACATCGAACGACTCAACAACGAATCGCTCTACGCGGTGCTGCGTTCGATCGGCATTCGTCCCTATCGGGCCCGCCAACGACTTGGTGCCGTTAACGCCAACGACGAACTCGCCGACCTGCTCGACGTGGCTGTGGGGGCGCCACTGATCACGGTGCACCGAGTGATGAGCGACGACACCGGTCGACCGATCGAAGTGGGAGAACATCACATTGCTGCCGAACGGCACTCGATGGAGATGACGCTCATCGAAAGTTGAGCCCACACCACAAGGTGCGAAGCCGTCGCCGCTGCCCCAGACTTGCACCACCCCATGAGCACCAGCCACATCCTCACCCTCATCACGCCAGACGCACCCGGCATCGTGCATGCGGTGTCCGCTGGCTTGCTCGACGTAGGGGGCAACATCACCGAGAACGCCCAGTTCGGTGACCCTGCCTCGCGCCTGTTCTGCCTTCGCACCGTCGTTGAAACCGACACCGATGATCCAAGCCATGTTGAGACCGCTGTGCGCGCCCGACTTGATGCCGCAGGACATCACACACCGGTGCGACTGCACGTACGCCGAGTCGATCACCGACCCCGCGTCCTCATCATGGTGTCGAAGTTCGATCACTGCCTCGTCGACCTGCTGTATCGCTGGCGCAACAACATGTTGCCCATCGAGATCCCCGCGATCGTCTCCAACCACGTTGACTGTGCCGAACTGGCCGAACGCTACGGCATCGCGTTCCACCACCTCCCGATCACGGCTGACACCAAGGCCGAACAAGAAGCAGCCGTGCTGGCGCTCGTCGAAGCACTCAACATCGATCTCGTGGTGCTGGCCCGCTACATGCAGGTGCTCTCTGGCACCATGTGCTCAACGCTCGAAGGCCGCGTGATCAATATTCACCACTCGTTCCTGCCCGGGTTCAAAGGTGCCAAGCCCTATCACCAAGCTCATGCTCGTGGCGTGAAGATCGTGGGTGCGACGGCGCACTTCGTAACGGCCAACCTCGACGAAGGACCGATCATCGAACAAGACGTCACCCGCGTCACGCACGCCCATACGGCTGAACACATCGTCGCCCTCGGCCAAGACACCGAGCGCCTGGTGCTCGCGCGTGCCGTGCGGATGTGGGCCGAAGATCGCGTGCTGCTCATCGGCGACCGCACCGTCGTCTTCGATTGACTCCCCCTAGCGACAATGCCGTCGCACCACTCCATGGGGTTGAACTAACTTCAGTCCATGGCTACGAGTTCTCGCCTCACCCGTTCCCGCTGGGCCGCCATCGGCGCCGCCATTGCCGTCACCCTCGGCGGGGGTGGCCTCATCGGCGTCAGCGCCTCGGGCAAAGGAGCAACTGACCCCACCTTGTCGAGCGGCTTCACCGCCGTCAGCCCCGTGCGCATCCTCGACACCCGCAGCGGCACAAAGCCCTCCAGCAACACCACCTTCGTGCAGGTCACCGGATCGATCACCCTTCCATCAGGTGCCACCAGCACCGTCGTGCCCGCCGGCGCCAGCACCGTGTCGATGAACCTCACCGTCACCGAAGGTGTACGCAACCAGGGCTATGGCTTCGTCACCGCCTACCCGTGCAGCTCCGCAGCCGCACCAGCACCAAACGCATCGAGTATCAACTTCGTTGAAGGCACCGACGTCGCCAACGGCCTGAGCGTGCCACTCGGTGACACCGGTGGCCTCTGCCTCAACGTGTACGGCTCCGCTCACCTCATCATCGACGTCAATGGCTACTTCGACCAGATCGACTCCTACGCACTGAATCGCCGCACCCTGCCCACCGGCCGAGTCACCATCGACGACCCGGTGAACGAGGTCGGCCTCGTCAGCGCCGTCGTGTACCGCAACGACGGCACCCCCTTCATCGCCTATGGCCGTGAAGATGACCACGCACTCATGGGTGCTAGTTGCGCTGATCCCGCCTGCACCGACATCACCTTCACCGGTCGTCTCTTCCCGACCGATGGTCGCGTCATCACCATGGACATGGCGCTCGGTGCCGACGGCAATCCGATCATCGTCTACGAATCCGAAGACTCCGACGGCGTTCAGGTCGTGGCCTGCTCCGATCCGCTGTGCGCGTTCGCCCTCACCAACGAGATCACCACGCCCGGCTCCGGACGACACCCGTCGATCGCCATCAGCACCGACGGTCGGCCGCTCGTCGCCTCCGGTGGCAACGGAGTCTGGGTCACCGTCTGCGAGGACGACCTGTGCATCGACGCCACGACCGAGGAGGTACTCGTCGCCGCCAACACCGGCGAGCCCGACATCACCATCGGCGTGCTGGGTCAACCCGTGATCGCCTTCGTGTCGGGCGGAAACCTCTGGTCCGCGAGCTGCACCCTCACCGCACCGCTGTGCTCGACCCAAACCGGCCCAACCAACCTCCTCGGATTAGGCACGGTGACGAGCCCGTCGATCGTGATCACACCCACCGGTCAACCCGACATCGTCGTCGTCGACACCAATGCAAACGAGGTCCTCGTCAGCAAGTGCGTGGACGTCCTCTGCGAGAACATCAATGGGCCACGGACGGTGATCGACGGCCTCACCGATCCGTTCAACACGCCGACTAACGCGTTCATCGGGCCAGACGGGTCGACCACCGTCGCCATCAACAACGACGGCCTTATCACCCTCGGAGCATGCGACAAGTTCCTGTGCGCCCAGAACTCCTTCGCCGAGATCGAAGACGCCGGGGATCCATCGACGGGCAGCAACGTATCGGTCGGTATCGGACTCGATGGCGTTCCGTTACTCATCTACCACGACGGCGACGACGACTCCCTCGTCGCCCAGCGGGCCTTCTGGATGGACGTCGGCTGACCCTGGCTCAGTAGCTACGTGGCAGGCCCAGCACCGACTGGGCGATGAAGTTCAACGTCATCTCCTGGCTCACCGGTGCCAGGCGTTGCAAACGAGCCTCACGCCAGAACCGCTCCACCTGATACTCGGTGGCGTAGCCAAGACCACCATGGGTCTGCACCGCACGATCAGCAGCGTCGAAGGCTGCCTCAGCGGCCAGATACTTCGCCGAATTTGCCTGCTCAGCGCAATCGAGTCCTGAGTCATACCGCCACGCCGCCTCCAGCATCATCAGGTACGCAGCCCGGAGTCGTATGTGCGCGTCAGCCAACGGATGCGCGATCGCCTGATTCGCCCCGATCGGCCGGTCGAACACCACCCGCTCACCGGCGTAGCCCACCGCACGACGCAACGCGACCTCGCCAATCCCGCACGACATCGCCGCCAAGAGAATCCGCTCCGGATTCAGCCCATGCAAGATGTGTTGAAAGCCGCGACCGCGTTCACCGACCAGCCGCCAACCCTCCACCGGCAACTCGTCATACGCGACCTCACACGACGCAACCGCATTGCGACCCAACTTTGGGATCGGCCGAATATCGACATACTTCGGATCGAGATCAGCGAGGAACAAACTCAACCCACCAAAGCGTGCCGAACCGGTCGCGCCCTCGGGCACCTCATCGGTTCGGGCCAACAGCAACACGACCTCGCTCTCTAGTGCCTTCGAGGTCCAGATCTTGCGACCCGACACGACGAACCCGCCCATGCCGTCATCGACCGCCCGAGTCGCAATACGGCTCGTGTCGGTGCCCGCATCGGGGTCGGTCACCCCGAAGGCCACATGTAGATCACCCGTCGCGGCGCGAGGCAGATACGTGTTCTTGAGCTGGTCGTTGCCGAACTTCACCACAGGATTCAGACCGAACATCGTGAGATGCAGTGCAGTCGAACCATTCATCGCGGCACCCGATGCGGCCACCCGGTTCAATACCAACGCGCCCTCGGTGATCCCACGGCCCCCACCGCCATAAGCCTCGGGAATACAGATGCCGACCCAGCCGCCCGACGCCATCGCCTCGTAGAACTCCCAGGGGAACCGATGCTCAGCATCGCACGACGACCAATAGTGATCATCGAAATCGGCGCACACCCGGTCGACGCCCTCGATGATCGCCAGATGATCCTCGTTCGGTGAGAAGTCCATCAGCGATGAGTCTCCCACGGTTGGCCACCTTGTCGACGAGGTGGCCAACGCCGACTACCGTCAAACCCGTGGCAACCATCAGCGACTCGATGAGCGACCGAGATCGCATCCGACATCGCATGGTCATCGCCGAACTCGAACGACTTGGATGGACCCACGGTTCCGAGATGCCACCGGTCATTGCGACGAGCACCATTGTTGATGGTCGCGCCCTCGGCGGCATCATCGCCATCGGCGACCTCACCACCATCGAGGTGTGGACCACTGATGACACGGACATCCCCGCCGGGCTCACCCTGCGCGAACACGACCCGGTCGTGCGAACCGCTCACCATCCCAACCTCGCACGCGGGGTTGCTGCGACCGTTGTCGACCTCACCGAACTGCCGGCCGCCGAAGCCGGACGAGCCGTGCTTCGGTCGCTCACTGCCACCACCAGTGCAACATTGGCCTTGCTCGCTTCATTTGGCAATAGCGATATCCGTGCCGAAACGCCGTGAAGGAGTTGTGCTGGCGTTGTTCGATCGATCGCACGATGGTGCAGTCGCCTCTATCGCTGGCGAACTGAGATTGTTATTCTCCTACACGGCTGGTGGGCGCGCACCGGCTCCAACTGAGAGGGCATCGACATGACACGAGCCGACAAGACTCGCAACACCGACACGATCACGTCGAGCGAACACGACGCGTTCGATGATCTCACCACCGAAATTGATGACGTCACGGCTGGCACCAGCACCAGCCTCGCTGGGGTAATTCGCGCTCGCCTCGCCGTGTCGCAGCCCTCAGATCCGCACGAAGTCGAAGCGGAACGCTTCGCCGCTGACTTCGTTTCCAGTACCCACGGCCGCTCAGGACACATCTCACAGCCCGCCCCAGGCGCGCTCGCGCGTCGCGCCGACGGCGACGGCCTCGCCACCGACGCAGCCGGTGGGCTGGCCACCACCGACGACACGGCCCGAGCAATCAACGCCGCAGGCGGGGGCGGCTCCGGCCTTCCCGACAGCGTCCGCAGCAACTTTGAAGGCTTCTTCGGCGCTGATCTCTCCGGCGTTCGAGTCCACGCTGACGGCCAAGCCGACCATCTCTGTCGCTCGATCGAAGCCCAAGCGTTCACCAAAGGCAACGACGTGTATTTCGCCTCGGGCCAATATGCACCGGGCACCGCGAACGGCGATCACCTCCTCGCCCACGAACTCACACACGTCGTGCAACAAGGCGCGCCCGCTATCAGTCGTGTCTGGTCGTTGGACCCACGCAAGTGGGGCAAGACCAAAGAACAGATCGAGGAAGAAAAGAAGAAGAAGTTCGAAGCGACGATGGACGAGAAAGTCGCTGAGCAAGCCTCCGGCATGTACAGCCATGAGGACGAGAACCTCACCAAGACCAATGAGGAAGCTGGTCGACTCGAAAGCGATGCCGGCTACCTCACCGACACCGTCGTCGGTGGTGGTCTCGGCACCTACTCAAGCGCCGACACCGCAGCAAAAATCGGCGAAGGCAAGATCAACAACCTGGGCCTCGACACCACCACCAAGGTTGACGGTGCGGCCATCGGACAAACCGCAGCAGTTGGGACCGTCACGCTCATCCTTGCCATCAAAGACCTTTGGCAAACCTGGGACGACAGCACCGACGGCGAACGGGGCGAAAAAGCTGTAGCGGTACTTGAGTCCGCGCTCTCCACCTGCGAAGGAGCCGTCCGCATTGCGGCCGCGGGCGGCACCGCTGCGGCGCAGGCCGTTCCGGGCATTGGTCTCGCTCTCACGGTTATCGACCTTGCCAAGCGTCTCTCACGGATCTACTACCTGCAGCAGGCGGCGCGACGTGCCAGTGACTCCAAGGTGGGAGAGGACGCCGACAGCGACCTCGCGATCTCGCTCGACACCGTCGGAGCCCTCGCCAAGCGTCAACGCAACCTTGAACTCGCCCAAGTCGCCGGCGACCTCATCATCGTCGTCGGTCAGATCGCCATGCTGAGTGGCGTTGGTTCACCATGGGGTGCCATCGTCGCCGTGTCGGGCATGTTCGCGAAAGTTGCCACCACCTTTGTTGGACAAGTACTGCGCTGGGCAGAAGCGGCCAAGGTCCAAGCCGCTCGAGACGACACCGCCAACGCTGCCGAGGCACTCAAGAGCGCCAGCACCGACGAAGAACGGCAACGAGCTCAAGAACAACTCACAGCCGCCCGAAAGAAACAACTTGCCGTTGACGGATGGGCCGCAGCAACCCAAGTTCTTGAGAAGGCATCAACCCTCGACGAAAAAGGCAAGCCGGTCGCCAAGATGGTCAAGTTGCTCGCTCCATTCGGGATCAAAGAAGACTGGATCATCAAGTACAACGAGGCGGGCAAGCCACCAGCGATGTTCGAACAAGCCGCCACCTCGATCGTCACGATGATCGGCACGTCAAAAGACCCACTGACGTTCGTGCAAACTCTGAAGTCGATCGGCGCCGCCATCAAGGCGATCTGGGCAAAGGTCGTGTCGGTATTTGGAGGCGGCGAAGATCTCGACGTCCTCACCAAACCGACACGCATCATGGCTAAAACCCAAGAAGAGGTGTCGCCAATCGTCGCCACCACCGTCGCCAAACTTGCCAAGAAGGGCGACATCAGCGGTTTCCGAATTCCTGACGCCGTCGAGGACGCGTTGCGCAAGCCCTTCGCCAAACTCAAAGGACTGTTCGCACCGCAAACCGCCATCGGCACCAAGTACGAGAGCCAGGCCAAGACCAACACTGGACTCATCTGCGAAGGCATCGCCAACGTGCTCAAAATGCATCCAATGCCTGAAGGTGTGTCAATGGACGGCTACACCGAAGACGGTGACATCGAAGCGACCATCCGGAGCGCCGCTTGACCAACCCCGACGTCGACTATCTCGACGGCGTCGAGGAAGTGGCATTCACCGCTACCACCGCCCAAGTGTCGATCCTGCTGCCCGTCGGCATGGTTCCCATCGCCGAGTACCCACATTCAACGACCTACGGCGAACTCGTCGACGAGACCGATGACCCACTCGTTGCGCACCGCACCGTCACGATTCGACGCTGGTACACCGACTCACCACATCGGCCATCAGCAGAGACCGTGGCCGAACTCGCACTGCACGACTCGCCGTTGTCACACGATTGGACCGGACCCACAACGACCACGACCGTTGACGGAACGACCGCTACCTCACGTCCATTTCGTGATCACGACGGCATCGTCGGCACCGTCACCGCCTGCGACCTCATCGACACCGTGGTCACCGTCCGCTCCACCTGGCATCCCGACGATCGAACCGGATCAACACGGATGCCACGGGTTGCCTCAAGTGCTCGCTTCCTCGCCCTGAGCGACCTCGCCGTCGACCGTGCCAGCCTCTATCACCCCGTGATCGGCATCTCATTGAATATCCCGCTCGGGTGGCACATCCCGACCGCAGAACGCCACGTGATCACGCTCGCCAACGACACGACCACCGTCACCTTCACGAGAGTCGACACCAGCGACGCCATCCCCGCACATGAGCGCATCACCATCGCCACCGCGTCCCCGCTTCATCTTGTCGCCGCCGCCGACAACGCCGCCTCACCAACCGAAATCGCTGCAAGCGACCGCTCTCCCGAACAACTTCTCATCAACGCACACGGCATCACTGATGCCACGCGAGGCGACACAATGGGGCTCATCGCCTCGCTCAGAACACACCCACGATGATCCGTAATCGCCGGCAGACCGAACCCACCTTGCTCGCCGCCGCGGGCGCGCTCACCGATGCCCTCCTGCGACGCATGGTCATCGTCAGGCGACGACACGCTCCCGACAGCACACTCGACGAGCTCGTCATGGCATTGCCTGGATACCGGGATCGAAGCGTGACCAAGCAAGTTGCGAAAGATGCGGGCGACGACGTCGCTGCAGCTCGTCGACTGCTCGACACCGAACTCGCCGGCAACAGCCCGCTCGCCACCATGACCCGAGCGGGCGGTCTCACCGTCGATGATGCAGAGCTCCTTGCAGTGCTCATCGCGATCGACATCGACCCGCACCGCCGACGTCTCATGACTGCACTCAGTGGACGCAATGCCACCATCACCCGTTCGCTCCTCAGCGAACTCTTCGACGGCGACCACGATGCACCACTCACCGCTGACGACAGCCTCGGAGCGGCAGCACTGATCGCAATTGCCAACGATGGACCTCGTGCTGAGCATCGGATCTGGGCGGCACCCGCCACCGTCCGCACCGCACTCGGTCTTGAACCAAATGACCCCGACCTGCCCACGCATCGTCTGATCGACACTGACGGTGACGCCAAGCACACCACTGATCTCGTGCTCGCTGGCGGGGATCGCGGCACCCGCCGAAGCACCGCCGCCCGGCTGAGCGGTGCTCGACAACTCCTCGTGGTTGAACGACCCGTCACCGAGGCCGAATGGGAAGCAGCGGTGCGGACCGCCACAGTGCACGGCGCCGGCTTACTCGTTGAACTCGACGACGAACTTCCAACTGCTGGTCGACGTTGGATCGAACGGGCCCGTCACCTCAGTTGGGTCATCTCTAGCGATCACGACCTCCCACTCGCCGCGCTGCCAGCAGTGGCATGGTCGGAGCGACGTATCGACACCGAATGGCCCAGCGTTCGCCGCCTCGCCGATCTGCTCGGCACTGAAGCAGCCAAAGGTCGACGCATCACCAGCGACCAACTCGACCTCGTTGAACGCTCGCTGCCCGGCATGCAGGATCCGCGCAACGCCCTGCGTCGTCTCGCGTCGGGTGAACTTGACCGACTCTCAGTACGAATCACCCCACGACGTACGTGGAACGACCTCGTTCTCGACACCGAGCAGCACGACCAACTGCGCGACGTGGTGCGCCGCTTCCGGCATCGCAACGTCGTGCTCGGCGACTGGGGTATGGCGCCTGGGGATTCTGTTGGCATCACGGTCTTGCTTGCCGGACCTCCTGGCACCGGAAAGACCATGGCCTCAGAGATCGTGGCCGGTGAACTCGGTCTTGACCTGTTCAAAGTGAACATCGCAGCCATGGTCTCCAAATATGTGGGCGAGACCGAGAAGAACCTCGAAGCGATCTTTGATGCAGCAGAAGCAGCCGACGTGGTCTTGCTGTTCGACGAAGCCGACTCGATCTTCGGCAAACGCGGTGACGTCAGCGATGCCAACGACAAGTACGCCAACCTCGAGACGTCCTACCTCCTCCAACGGATCGAGCGATTCACCGGTGTTGCCATGCTGACCACCAACCTCGCGTCCAACATCGACACGGCATTCCTTCGTCGAATCGATGTGAGCATCAACTTCCCAATGCCCGAAGAAGCCGAACGTCGACGTATCTGGGACGCGTCACTCCCCAGCAGCGCCCCGCTCGGCGAGGTCGACCTCGACTTTTTGGCAAAGACCTTCCGAATCGCCGGTGGCGCCATCAAAAACATTGCGCTCACCGCTGCATTTCTCGCCGCATCCGAAGATCGACCGATCACGATGCGCGACCTCATGGTCGGTACCCGACGTGAATCAGCAAAGATGGGTCGACTCGTCGACGTCGGTCAGTTCGGGCCATACGCCCACCTACTGAACGACCACCACTAGGGGAAGTACGGTCGCGTCATGGCGGAACGCGACGACACCACCCTCACCAACCAGACGGTCGAACTGTTGCAGACCATGATCCGCAACGCGTGTGTGAACGACGGTACGCCCACGTCTGGCGAAGAGGTGCGCAACGCTGACGTGCTCACCCAGATGCTCGAAGGAACAGGACTCGATGTCGAGCATTACGACGCGGCACCAGGCCGACGCTCCGTAGTCGCCCGCATCGCGGGCTCCGACCCCACAGCGCCGAGCCTCTGCCTGATGGGCCACACCGATGTCGTTCCCGTGAATCCCGAAGGCTGGAGCCGAGACCCGTTCGGCGGCGAACTCATCGACGGTGAAGTGTGGGGACGAGGCGCCGTCGACATGTTGAACCTCACATCGTCGATGGCAGTTGCCTTCCGATACCTCGCCGACACTGGCTTTCGACCGCGCGGCGATCTCATCTTCTTCGGGGTCGCCGACGAAGAATCCGGTTCGGCGTATGGCGCGCAGTGGATGGCCGACCATCACCGTGACGCCATCCAAGCCGACTATGTGCTCACCGAAAACGGCGGCCTGCACGGCGGCTCCGCTGGTACGCCGACGATTTCCATGAACGTCGGTGAGAAAGGTGTGGCGTGGCGACGGCTCCGAGTGCACGGCACACCCGGTCATGGTTCGATGCCGTTCCGTAGCGACAACGCACTCGTGCGGTCAGCAGCCGTGGTGCAACGCATCGCTGAGTACCGACCACCGGCACGATTCCATGAACACTGGAATACCCAGGTGAACCAGATGGGACTCGACGACGAGACCAAGGCCATCATGCTCGACCCAAACCGTATTGATGACTACCTCACCGCGTTTCCTCACACCGGCGCTGCTGCCCATCTCTGGAGCTGTTGCCACACCACGCTCAGCCCAAACGTGGTGGCAAGTGACCGTACGATGAAGACCAATGTGATTCCCGACTCCGTCGACCTCAACATCGACATCCGCACCATGCCCGGCGACTCCACCGCCGAAGTTGATGCCCATCTGCGCGCCGCACTCGGCGACTTGTACGACCAGGTCGACGTCGAGATCATCATGAATGACCCCGCCAGCCTGTCGCCCATCGACACCCCGCTCTGGGACGCCATCCAGCGATCCGTCGAACGACCCTTTCCAGGCGCCACCATCAGTCCGCAACTCGTCGTCGGCTTCACCGACGCCCGTGTGTATCGCAACATGGGAGCCGTCGCCTACGGCGCCGGTTTGTTGAGTCCGAGCATTTCCGCTGGCGAATTCGGCACCCGCTTCCACGGGCACGACGAACGCATCGACGTTGAAAGTCTCGGTCTCTCAACCCGGTTCTGGATCGACGTCGCCCGCGAACTGCTCGGCTAAACATCGATTAATGCGGCGATTCACCATCATCATCGGTGCGTGGGCTCTCGCCCAAGCGCTCATGATGGTTGCCGCCATATGGAGCGATCACGACCCGCTCAGCCCCGATACGTACGCTCGCTGGGATAGCGGCCTCTACCTCGCCGTTGCGAGCGACGGCCCAACCCTCGAACGCTGCGTCGACATTCCAAACCGATCGCCCGACGATTGGTGTGGCACTGCAGGATGGTTACCTCTGTATCCGGTACTGATCAGATCTGTAGCCGTCATCTCGCCCATGAGCCCTGTGATGAGCGCATGGGTTATCGCCGCAATCGCCCAACTCGCTGCCCTCACCGGTCTCGTGGTGCTGCTCAGCCGCCGGCAACTTGCCGGCACACCACTCGCTCTCATCACCACCATCGCTGCGCTCTTCCCTGGGGCCGTCTGGCACCATGCCATCTTCCCGATGTCGCTCGCTGTGGCGCTGATGTGGTGGGGACTCGTGATGTCGGATCGACAACACCCCTTGGTCGCCGCCACCCTCATCGGCCTTACCGCAGTGGCCCATACCTCGGGGATCGTCATCATCGCCGTCTGGATCGTGCTGAGCCTGCTCCGTCACCGCACCCGTACGTCACTGAGCGTGAGCGCTGTAGCGGTTACGCCCTCGCTTGCGCTCTTCGCCTATCAGCAACTTGCCCTCGGTCACTGGAACGCTCATCTACTCATCCAGTCGTCGTATGGCCACCGCATCGGGTTCGCCCCATTGGTGATCGTTGATCGACTCATCGATGCGTTCGCTGCCAACGCTCGGCCATACATGCTCGCCAGCATTCAAGACGTCTACCTGGTGATTCTCATCACGCTCGCCGTCGTCGGTTTGACGGCGAGCGTCCTCGCTCAGCGGACCGACGAGACCATCACCACCGCAGCCCTCATTGGCATTGTCAACGGACTCGTCGCCCTCAGTATCACCGGCAGCGACATCGCTCACTGGCGACTCAGCGCTCTCGCGGTCGGTATCGTCCCGGTACTCAAGAACAGCTCGAAGCCAGTGCTCGTCGGTATCGCCGCGGCCAACGCGGCTCTGTTCATTGCCATCGCCAACGGGTTCGTGAGGGGCTACTACTACTGATCAGCCGCCAGCGGCGGTTACCCACGTATCAAGCGTTCCCTCGCGAATCGCTTCCGCCGCAGCGTCGACCTCGACCGCAGTCACCACACCATCAGCAACCGCCTGCTCAGCATCCCCTTCAGCCAGAAGAATCGCCGCTGCGATCACACCATCAATGGAGAACGCGGGTGTCACCGTGACCTCCCCATCGGACATCTCCGGCAGCGACACCCCCGCCGCCGACACGGTGATCGTCGTTGAACTGTCGTCGCCTTGATCGTCCGAGTCGCCACAACCGGCAAGCCCGGCAATCAGCATCACTGAACCAACCGTCATTACCGTGCGTTGCCATCTCATGACTGTCCTCCCATCGAACCGGATCCCATCTGTGACATCCGGGACGTCATCTGCTCGCTCTGTTCGCGGAGTCGGTCACGCAACATTTGGAACATCCCATCGAGGAACCCCGCGTTAGCAAGGGCTGCGTTGCGGTTCACTGCCTCGGCCTGTTCAAACTCCCTCAACCGATCGTTCAGCCGCTGCTGTAATCGATCGAGATCACCCAGTGCCGTCTCGTCGTTGCCCGCTGCGATGAGACGCTCCTCAAAGTGATTGCGTGCCTGCTGCATCTGACGCAGGCGCAGTTCGAGTTGCAGTTCTTCTCCACAGCCGTCAACCGCGTCGTCATCACCGTCGTAGATGCGGGCGTCGCGACACATGCGCACGTGCTCCATCAGCGACACCGGAAGTTGTCGCCAATCCGTCGCCGCGAGTTCCCACCGGCGCACTGCCGTGTTGAGGCGCACCTGCGCATCTGGATCGAGGTCATCGTCGATGTTGGCCAGCGAATCGCCGAGCACTGCATCGATGCGTGAGCGCACCTGATCGTTCAACTGGATCCCAAGTGTGTCCATCGCCGTGTCGATGTCACCATCGACAGCGTGAACCGCCGACGGTGCCATCAGCACCAAAGGGATGGCGGACAACGCGACGCGTACTCGTCGAGTCCGGGGTGGTGTTCGATACATCAGCACTCCTCTCATGCGATGTATCGAATGATCGGCGTACCCGACGGCCAGCACAGCCCACAGGCGTCATCGCATCTGTCACGATTCGCCCGACACGCTCATCGAGAAGAGAGCGGTGGTGGAGACGATGGGAATCGAACCCACGACCCCCTGCTTGCAAAGCAGGTGCTCTAGCCAACTGAGCTACGTCCCCTGGCAGCAGGGAGGTTATCGGCGAAGAACGCTGAGAGCCTCAGTCATCCTTTAACGCCACCGCATTCGGCGTGACGTTCATCTTCGGCTCATACTCGGCCACCTCAACGTCGACCTGTTCGCCTTGGAACTTTGCCCGCAATTCCGCTCGACACGACGCACATGGCCCATAGAACTCGGCCGTCACTGAGGCCTGACAACGAGGGCAGTTGAACGGATCGGTCATCGTCAACGAACCTACCCGGTTCAGTAGAGGCCGATCAGTCGACCCGACAATGCAATCGCCGCCACCACCATGAAGGCCCGGATCACTCGTTCACCGCCGCGAACTGCCATCTGGGCACCCGCCCAACCGCCGGCCATGAATCCGATCGCCAACACGATCGCCGGCAACCACACGATCCGGCCCGAGAACAAAAACACTGGCAACGCCACCAACGTCACCGTGAGCGACACGATCACCTTGATGTTGTTCGCCGTCACCAAGTCGAAGCCTGCCCGAGTCAACGCCGCCAACAACACCAGTCCGATACCCGCCTGGAACGCCCCACCAAACACCCCGATCAACCCAAACACCAACACCGTCAACCACATCGGCCACGCCGTGGCGCCCTCCCGTGCTTTCGGCTTACGTACCGTCAGCACCACCAACGGCAACATCAACACGCCAAACACCACCTCGAAGGCGCCGTCGGACAACCGGCTCACCGTCAGCGAACCAATGAGCGAGCCCACCAAGGTTGGTGCCAACACCGGCAACGACCGCGACAAACCATCGACCCCGAGCCGTCGAAACGACCATGCAGCTGTCAACGTCGAGGTCAAGATGCCGAGACGATTGGACCCATTGGCGTCATTACCCGGCACGCCAGCGAGCACGAGCAACGGCACAGTCAACATCGAGCCACCGCCAGCGACGGTGTTGATCACCCCAGCAGCCAATCCACCAATCGCCAACAGCACTGCTTCCCACCACGTCACGGTGCGCCACCCTACGAGGCACGTACGCTCAAAGGGTGCTTCGTCGACGCCACACCCGAACCGACGATGCTGACGACGGTCAAGGCGACTGGGACGACGAGGTTGACGACGTCGATGACGAGTACGTCAACGAACCAGCCGTCGACCGCATACCATCGGTCGGTCCGGGTGGACGGATGCTCGGTACCGTCATCGCCGTTGCCGTGATGGGAGCCGTGCTCGTCGGCGGCTACCAATGGTTCGAACGCGAACGAGACGTCGTGCCCGATCCCATCGGATGGTCAACGATCGCGGTGACCGATCGACCCACCGGCACCGTCACCATGCTCGACCGAGAACTCGACACGGTCGCATCGGTTGCGACGGGATCACCGATTTCGTCAGTAGTGGCAGGTGGCGGCACACTCACGCTCGCCCGCTCCGACGCCATCATCGTGCACCCATTCGATGACCAGCCGGTGATCGTGCCGATTCCTCCGGGACATGTGGTTGCAGCACTCCCCACCAACGGCGACCTCGTGCTCACGATCGGCGACGAAGCCGGCGGTGATCTCACCATCGTCACCAACTCGACCGACGTCATACCCATCGTCACGACGCTCGGAACGCTCACCGGTGAACCGGCACCGCGCTACTTCACCTCCGATATCCGCCACGACACGGCAGGCAATGTCATCACGGTGGCCGACACGGTGAACTTCCAGACCATCCTCATCACCACCGGCGCCGAGCAGCCTGTCTACTTACCTGATCTCGCCCTCGGCGTGCACCCAGAATTGATCGTCACCAACCAAACCGTCGGCGACCGAGCCGAACTCGGCATGTTCGACCTCGATGGCACACGAATCCGAACGATCGCAACGCCCGCCGTCAGAGGCGGCACCATCACCGCTGACGGTCAGCGATTCGTCTTCGTCACCCGCGACGGACGCGTCATGCGCGTCGAACGCATCAGCAACAACGTCGATGAACTGTCGAACATCGACATCGGCACCGACCATGCCGTCAACACGGTGACGACCACCCTCGGCGGATCACGACTCTGGGTCATGAGCGACCACCGAGCGGCACTGCTCGCCCTCGACGGCGACATTCTTGGTCGATGGGTCACCAACGATCCCGTCAGCGCTGAACCACTCACCGCTCACTCGCGGTGCGCCATCATCCACACCGACGGCACCAGTCGGCTCATCGACCTCATCGACGGCCGCGAACTGACCGAAGTGCCAACACTCACCGGTCTCACGCAAAGCCGCGATGGCTGCCTGATCACCGGGGTCAGCATCGACAATCAACGACACCCCGCACTCGTTGGTCCCTTCGGCGTGCTTGACCTCGGCGAACGACGAGTGCTCGCCATGGCACCTGACGCAAGCGCTGTCATCCTCTCAGACGATGCGGGGGCAGTGCTCGTCACCACCAACGACCTTCGCGACGCCAGCAACGGTGGGCCAGCCGCAAACCTGCGGGCGATCGGACCATCAGGCGACTTGTACTCATTCATCCCCGACTGAATCACCGATCAGCAGGACGACGAAGCGACGTATCGTGCTCACGTGGACAACGTGGTCGTGATCGAACGGGCAACCATCGCCGACATCGATGACCTCGTCGCGCTCGGGTGCGCCTTCACTGCAGAACACGACGGCGATCCACCAGACGCCACGCGGGTGCGCAATGGAATGGCGCCCCTCGTCCACGACGACCGTTACGGCACGATCTTCGTTGCGCGCCGCAACATCCAACTCATCGGTTACGCCGTCGTGTGTTGGAGTTGGTCCGTCGAGATCGGCGGTTTCGAAGTCGTGCTCGACGAAGTGTTCACCACTGATCGCAACGAGGGAATTGGCTCACAACTCATCGCCGCAGTCGAAGACGACTGTCGGCAGCGCGGTGTGTTACGCATCTTCCTCGAAACCGAACGGCGCAATGATCAGGTGCGTCGCTTGTATTCGCGACATGGCTACGCCGAGGACGATTCGATCTGGATGTCGAAGTTGCTATGAGGGCTCTCGTCGCGTTGATGCTCATCGTCAGCCTCACCGGCTGCGCTGATGACATCGACCCGACCGCTCCCATCGATGCGACCGTGACCATCACCGCCACCGGATGCCGCAACACCCTCGGACGTGGCATCGGGACGATCATCGCCCCAGGGCTCATCCTCACCGCCGCACACACACTGGCTGGCGCCGACAGCATCACCGTCGACCACCACCGCCGAACGCTCGGAGCGAACATCGTTGCGTTCGATCCCACGATGGACCTCGCGCTCCTCACCATTGATGACCGCTCACTTGCATCCGTGCCGCTGACCACCAACCCGCCGACCACCCAAACCGCCCCAGGCACCACCGGCACCGCAGTAGTGCGGCGCGACGATCGCCTCGTCTCACTGCCGGTCACGATCGCCCGACGCGTCACGATCACCACCGAAGACATGTACGGCAATGGTGAAGTCGTTCGCCCTGGCTACGAACTGACCGCCGACATCGAACCCGGCGACTCCGGCGCACTCATCGTCATCGACGGAGCCGGTGTTGCCGTGATCTGGTCACGCAGTCGACGAACCGATGAACGCGCATGGGCCATTGACCCGATTCGCGGAGGTGACACGATCCGCGCACAACTCAACGACGGCATCGACGCGTCCATCGACACCACACGTTGTTGATCGGGTGTCAATCGCCGCGGGCCACAAGCGCAAGCCGCTCGAGCGCACCTTGGTCAAACACGTCAATCACATCGACCACGGTGTGACCAATCACGGCACGCAACGCCATGTCGCCTTCAGAACGCGGTGCCGGCACACCTGCCGTGAGGATCACCACCCGTTCACCCACACCGTGCAACACCGACGCCCGCCCGATCGACCGCCACAACGCATCGCCAGCTGACAGCCCGGATCGATCACGAACAAAGGCGCCACCGACCTCGATCACCCAACGGCCACCTCGTGCATCAATTGCGACCGTGGTCACCAACCCCGAACCCGAGATACGCGACTCCTCGACCGACGTGAAGCCGGCCTCGGCAAGCACTTGTGTGACCACATCTCGACCCGACGAACCATCCCAACGATCGACAGTTGGTGCACCTTCGCGCGCCACGCGCTCGCGAGCCAACGCCACATAGTCGGCATCAAGATCCACGCCAATAAATCGACGCCCCAGCTGTGACGCAGCGACCAAGGTCGAGCCCGAACCCATGAACGGATCGAGCACGAGGTCATCAGCGAACGTGTAGAGCTCAATCAAACGAGCCGGTAGCTCGACGGGGAATGGCGCCGGATGACCGACACGGCGAGCACTTTCGGTCGGCACGTCCCACACGTCGAGCGTGTTCGCCATGAAATCCTCAGCGCTCATGGTCGACTGATGAGGCAAGCCGCGAGCCGCGCGCTTGGCCGGTGGCACCGCCCGCTGAAACCGACCCTTTGAGGCAATGACCACCCGCTCAGTCACGTCGCGCAACACCGGATTCGATGCCGAGCGGAACGAACCCCACGCACAAGAACCATTCGCGCCTGCACCTTTTCGCCACACGATCTCACCTCGTAACAACAAGCCGAGTTGGTCCTGCAGCAGATGAATGACGTCAGCGGTGAGGCTCCGATACGGCCGGCGCCCAAGATTCGCCACATTGACCGCGATCCGGCCGCCCGGCTCCAACACCCGCACACACTCGGCGAACACCTCCCGCAACATGTCGAGGTACTCCAAATACGACGATGGAATGCCATCGCGTTCCAGTTCAACCTCGTACTGCTTGCCAGCGAAATACGGCGGCGACGTCACAACCAACGCCACCGACCGATCGTCAATCATCGACAACGAACGAGCATCACCGTGCACAAACGGTTCGGCAACTGGCGATGGCGACGCCACACGATCATCATCATCGAGTTGAGGCGCTTGGAAGCGACCATAGAAACCGGAGGCGTCATGCGACTCACGTCGACCCGCACCGAACTCCGATGTGGAGGTCCGCCTCCGCTCCGCCACGTGGCAACCCTATGCGACCTCACGCGCGCAGCGCGCGATGCCGACCGATCAGACGATAGGTCCGAGCACCCGATCGAGATACTCGTTGCGGAACGTTCCCGCAGGATCTAACCGAGACCGCACCGCTGCGAACTCGTCCCAGCGCGGATAGCGCGCAGCGAGTTGTTCGGCGTCGAGCCAATGCAACTTGCCCCAATGCGGACGGCCGCCGTAGGAATCCATAATCGCCGCAACCTGCTGGAAGTACGACTCATACGGTGCACCGCGGTACTGGTGCACAGCGACCCACCCATTGCGACGACCGGACCCTGTCGACAACGCAAGGTCGTCAGCAGCAGACATTCGAACCTCAATCGGGAACAGACTCGGGAAACTCAAATGACGGGTGACCTCGCGAACCCGTTGCACCGCCTCACCAAGACACTCGAGTGGAATTCCGTATTCCATCTCCACAAAACGCACCAGTCGCGGACTTGAGAACACGCGGAAACTGTCGTCGACAAACTCTCGCTCTGACACCGACGACGACACCAGCTTGGCAATCCTCGGCGCCAATCGCGGCCAACGCCGACCCACCCGACACACCGTGCCAAACGCAAGGTTCTCGCCGAGGTACTTGTCACGAACGACCGCGACCTTCGACGGACGATCCAACGGGGCATCGGTACGGTTGTTGCGCTTCACCTGGCAACGCCGAGCACCCGGCATCCAATAGAACTCGGCGTGATCAGCGCTCGCCACGAGGCCCTCAACATCACCAAGCACATCATCGAGGTGTTCGATCGTCTCGTGAGCGTGCAACCGGAATGACGACACACACTGCAACGTCACCTCGCACACCACGCCGAGCGCCCCAATCCCCACGGGCAGCACTGACATCAAGGGATCGCCCGTATCAACCCGGACGATCTCGCCCTTGCCGTCGACCAGCACCATCGCCACCACCATGGTTGCCAGATTCCCGAGCGCGATGCCGGTGCCATGTGTCGCCGTTGAGATCGCACCCGCAAGGCTCTGCACATCGATGTCACCAAGATTGGGTAACGCCAAACCAACCACATGCAGTTGCCGGTTGAGATCGTGCAAGGAGATTCCTGCTTCGACACGGACCCGCATCGACACCGGATCAACCTCAAGGATCCGATTCATCGCATCAAGGCGCAACAACACGCCATCGGTCATCGCCGCAGCGGTAAACGAATGGCCGGCACCAATGACGCGAACTCGTCGACCATCAGCGCTTGCCCTCGACACCATCGCTGCGACCTCATCGGTCGACCGTGGACGCAACACTTCATCTGGCACACACGCTTGGTTCCCCGCCCAATTGCGCACCACGCCCGACGACAGCGATCGTTCCACGACCCGCGACCGTACCGCGAATCACCCGGCTCTACGATGGCGACATGACACGGATCGACCACTACGACCTGCGCCTCATCCACGGTGTGTGTCACCACGACTGCCCCGACTCGTGCGGCTGGATCGCCGAGGTCGACGCCACCGGCACAGCCGTGCGTCTACGTGGCGACGAAGCACACCCGTTCTCGGCTGGCGAACTGTGCCCCAAGGTCAACCGCTTCCTCGACCGGGTCTACCACCCCGACCGAATTCTCCACCCGATGCGCCGAATCGGACCAAAAGGCTCAGGGCAGTTCGAGACCATCACCTGGGATGAAGCGCTCGCCGACATCGGCCAACGCCTCAACGACATCATCGAACAACACGGCCCCGAAGCCATTCTTCCGTTCAGCGATGCTGGCAACCAGTCGATGCTCGCCCTACAAGGCATCTCGTCGCGGTTCTTCAACCACATCGGTGCAAGCCGGTTGCTCCGCAATATCTGTGGACCAACCGTCGGTGCCGGCATGGCGATGACCAACGGCAACGGACTCGGTATCGACCCCGTCGACCTTCAATATTCGAAGCTCATCATTCTGTGGGGGACGAACACACGGCTCACCAACAGGCACCTCTGGCCGATGATCCAAACGGCACGCACCGCCGGTGCGCGGCTCATCGTCATCGACCCGATTCGCACGATTACTGCCGACGCAGCCGACGGCCCCAACGACGCCTTCATTCAGCCGTTGCCCGGAACCGACATCGCCATGATGTTGGCGATGATGCACGTCATCATCCGCGACGACCTCGTCGACCGTGAGTGGGTAGCAGCACACACCCTCGGCTTTGACGAACTTGCTGCGTCGGTCGCCGACACCACACCCGAATGGGCAGCCTCACAAACCGGTGTCGACGCCGACATCATCGAACAACTTGCCCGCGACTACGCCACGACGCAGCCGGCGGTCATCCGGACGCTCGTCGGTGCCGAACACCACGAAAACGGCGGGATGTTCTTCCGCACCATGGCCTGCTTGCCAGCGCTGACCGGCGCATGGCGACACCGAGGCGGTGGCATCGCCCGCAGCGTCGGTTCATGGCAAGGCCTGCTCGAAGATGACGCTGCGCTCGCACGCCCCGACCTCCTCGCCGGTCGCTCACCACGCACACTCAACATGAGCCGGCTCGGTGAGATCCTCTGCGACACCGAACCTCCCGTGCACGCCATGATCGTGTGGAACTGCAATCCACTCGTGTCGGTGCCCAACGCCGAGCGAATTCGCGAAGGCCTCGAACGCGACGACCTGTTCTGCGTCGTCCACGAACAGTTCATGACCGATAGCGCTCGCTACGCCGACATCGTGCTGCCGGCCACCACCCAACTCGAAGCAGTTGATGTCACCCTTGCGTGGGGACATCTCTGGCTTGGCTGGAACGAACCGGCAATCGCACCACTTGGCGAGTCCGTCAGCAACACCGAACTCTTCCGTCGCATCTCCAGAGCAATGGGCCTCACCGAGCCGTGCCTCTACGACGATGACGAGACGATCATTCGTGACGCACTGCCCACCGTCGATGTGGACCAGCTTCGCTCACAACATCGGATTCGAGTGCCGTTCCCCGACGATGGCCTCCCCTGGGCGAACGGAGGCTTCCCCACACCGTCGGGGCGCGTCGAGTTCGTGAGCGACACGCTCGAACGCCTCGGCCAACCACGACTGCCCACCTACGTGCCGCCCACCGAAGGTCCGAAAGGCCCTCTCGCTGACCGTTTCCCATTGCAACTCATCACCGCAAAGCGACATCTGCGGTTCCTCAACACTGGGTACAGCCACATGGACACCCATGGTGGAGTTGAAGGAGGTCCCTACGTTGAAATCGATGCGAGCGACGCGCTTACACGAGGACTCAACGACGGTGACATGGTGACCGTGCACAACGATCGCGCCAGTGTCGAAGTACCCGTGCGCATCAGTGATCGAGTGCGACCGGGCGTTGTTGTCGTGCCGTGGGGTTGGTGGTCCGAGCATCACCGCGATGGTCGAATTGCCAACAGCCTCACCAACGACACGCTCACCGACTGGGGCGGAGGGGTGGCCTTCTACGACACTCTGGTTGAAGTGTCAAAGTCCTAATCGACGAGCAGGGGTAGCCTGCGGCTTATGGCGGCCGAGGTGATTTACGCATTCCGTGTGATGCGCCTGCCGTTGCTCGACGCCGGCGGATCACAAATTGGTCGCATCGACGACATCGTGGTGGTGCCCGGACGGACCGGCCAGGCACCGCGCATCGTCGGCTTTGTGGCAACGAGCCAGCGCCGCCGCATCTTCGTCAACTGGGCACGCATCGGCCACCTCGACGCCGATGGCGCACAGTTGCGGTCATGGGACATCGACCTTCATCCGTTCAAACGGCGACCCGGAGAAACTCTGATCGGCGCTGAAATCATCGACCGGCCCTCAGCCAGCGGCGAGACGGTCAGCGATGTTGGACTCGAACGAATCTCTGACGGTCGTACCGAATGGTGGCAAGTAGCCAAAGTGCGCCTGGCTCGTCGCAACGCTCTGCGCCGGCGGCCGAGTTACCGGCTCGTCGATTGGACCGAGGTATCGCACCTGTTCGCTCCGCCGACGGCGATGGCTGCCGAAGCAGCACGGTTGCGCGATATGCACCCTTCTGATGTGGCAGGTGTGGTGCGCGCGTTGCCACTCCATCAACGGCGCCAACTCGCTGAGGTGATGGACGACGAGCGACTCGCCGACCTCCTCGAAGAACTGCCCGAAGACGAACAATTGCGACTCATCGAAGGTCTCGACCTCGATCGTCTCCTCGGTGTCCTCGATGAAATGGAATACGACGACCTCACCGACCTGCTGAGCGAGATGCCCGACCAGCAGCGGCGAGCCGTGCTCGACGCCATGGACGAAGAAGAAGCCGAAGTACTCACCAGGTTGCTCTCTTATGGTGAACGAACTGCTGGCGGTCTCATGACACCCGAGATCATCATTCTCGGACCCGACGACACCGTTGCTCAAGCGCTTGCTCAACTTCGTGATCCCGACTGGACCCAAGCCATTGCGGGGCAGATCTTCATCTGCCAGGCGCCGTTCAAGCCACCGACCGGTCGTTATTTGGGCGTGGTGTTCGCACAGCGATTGCTGCGCGAACCGCCAGCGATGGAACTCGGGCGTTGCCTACGCCAGGTGGCCGTGGTGCGTCCCGACACCTCAGAACAAGAAGTGCACGAACAGTTCGCGTATTACAACATGCTGGCGCTCCCGGTGCTCGATGAAGCCGGTCGCCTGCTCGGCGCGGTCACCGTCGACGACGTGGTCGACCGACTGCTCGGTGTTGGCTGGCGGCTGCGTCAACGTCGTCGGCCCGACGCCTCACAACCGGCGGTGACGCCATGAAGCGCCAGCGTGACCTTTCAGCACCGCGCCAGCGCGGACGCCTCGACTTGTCGTACGACGCCGACGCATTCGGCCGCTTCAGTGAGTCGATCGCCATGCTGCTCGGCACTGCCCGCTATCTCGTTTGGCAGACGGCCGTCATCATCGTGTGGCTGGTGGTCAACATCATTCCGCCGGCGAATTTCCAGTTCGACCCATGGGGTCGTGGACTGGTGCTGTTGACATTGGTGCTCTCGCTCCAAGCGTCGTATGCGGCGCCGCTGATCTTGTTGGCACAGAACCGCCAAGAACGCCGCGACCGTGCGGCCGCCGAACTCGATCGTCAAGTTGCCGAACGCACCCAAGCCGACACCGAGTTCCTCGCCCGTGAAATCGCCGGCGTCCGTCTTGCGCTCGCCGATGTCGTGACCGGTGAGCAACTTGCCGATCATCTCGGCGAACTCACCGCTGCTCTTGCGCGACTCGAAGCTCGACTGGACCGCCTCGGCGCAGACCCACACGGTGCTCAGCCGTAAGGCTGACCAGTGAACGCCTGAATTCGCACCCCGTTCGCTTCAATGCGTCGCAAGAGATCTTGGGTATCGAGCGCCTCGTCAGCTGCCCTCACCACACCGTGTGGTAGTTGGCCGTCGAGGCAGGCCTCAGCGAACGCGGCGGCAACCGCCGCGGCTGCCGTTCCCACTAATTCAGCGATGCCGACCACCAGCGTTTCTCGCGCACCTGATGCATCGGCGCCGCGGACTTCGACCCGCAGTGCACCGACACCACCTTCGGCGTGAGGCGGGCGCAACATCGGCAACGGTGCCGTCAGGCGATCGCGACGCGTCGCCGACCGCCTGGCCGAGATTCGACCCACCTCAGGAAATGCCTGATGCAAGAGCACTGGTGTGGCAATTTCCGCCCGATAGCAATCGAGTGGACCAACCGGTTCGGGAAACCAGCACAACTCGCGACCAGCACCGCCACGGAACTCGACCCACCGACCATCGACCAGTCCAGGCGATCGTCCACTCAGCGACCGATGGTGTGCCCGAGCGCACGATGGTCCTGCTGTCCCATGGACGGCGATATGGATCTCATCGACGGCGTGAAGCTGCCGCGCGAGATATCTCGCCAAGAGGCCCGAGAGCCCTGGCGATAATGCAGCGCCGATGACGAGCGAGCAGTCGGCGTTGTCAAATGATGGACCAAGTTCGAGGAGGCCGTGTACGTCGTCGAGGTCGTCACCAACCGTGATCACCGAGATACGCCGTCGGGCGTACACCTCCGCCAGATGCAGATGCCGTCCGGGTTGGGCAAGCACCGCGACATCCCCTGGTTGACCTATCGGTGTTGGTTCGCGTCGCGGATCATGAACTCGAATGTCACGATGCCCGAGAAAGCGTTCAACGCGACGACCAACGACGCCGTGCCCTACCAACCAGACGGTCATGTTGTATCGCCATCGGCGATGCTGATCGGCCGCCAACCGCCGTGTTGCGGGGGAATGCCCCCACGGCCCTTCACCCTGATCGCAGCAGCAGCAGCACCGGTCATGACCAACGCCGCAATGATCCTCCGGAGCACCTTCACGTGACCATTGTTGCCGTTGACATCCTCGGGTGCACGTCTCGCGGTTGCAAGGGTCGCGACAGGCGTCGTTGTAAACACACGTCAAGCAGAATGACCACGACCTCGCGCTGCTAGCCCAATCCGTCTCTTGTTGTGAAAGAGCGACTCAATTGAGTGAAATGGACTGACAGGTCTGTCAGTAAATTGGTGCCGTGGTGGCGTTCGCCTTTTGGTGGACACCACCGCGGCCACCACCTAACATCATGCGTGGGGGCCACCGTGGTGGTGGTGATGTGTCGAATGAAGATTTTGATCTATGACCATCGCGACAATGTGATCGATTGGTTGCGCGGCGTGCTCACCGCCCCAGAATTCGACGTGGCTGCAACCGCTACCGATCCGGTCATCCTGTACAACCTTCTGCGTGGGCGCAAGTTTGATGTGGCGATTAGTGGCGCTAGGCAAGCATGCGAGTTCATTGATATCTACGGCT
>JAPOJQ010000101.1 GCA_029978335.1 Actinomycetota bacterium | reverse complement strand
TTTCGTGGCGACCTTGGGCCAATGCGGCCTTGTGATCGTCGCTCATACCATTTTTTGCCTTACTTGCAGACTTGTTAGCCATGGGTGAGAACTATACAAACGATTTCGGTATTTGAGAAGTTCATTCGTCCTTCATTGAACAAATTGTCTGAAATCTATTTACGTAGAACCTGATTCAGGTTGGCTGTCGAAGTAGAAATGTCCTAGGGGCGCAACCCTTATGGCCAGCGCACCATGCGAGGATCACTCCATGTTTGAACTCACCCCACATGGTCCTGACACGTTCATCGGCACCGGACCTCGCTACCCGTGGGGTGGCCTCTACGGCGGACAAATCGTCGCCCAAGCACTGCGGGCAGCAGCCCTCACCACCGATCCCGACTTTCGGCCACACTCCATTCGCGCCTACTTCATTCGACCCGGTGACCACACCGAACCGATCCGTTACGAAGTTGACCGCATCCGCAACGGACGCTCATTTCTCACACGACGCGTCGTCGCCCGCCAAGCCATTGGCGCCATCTTGAACGCCGAATGTTCCTTCCAACGCCCCGATGGTGGACCAGAACTCCAAAGCGTCGAAATGCCACGCGTGCCATCACCCGAGGTGCTCGAACAAACCTCGTTCACCCGGCGATTCGATCGGTGCAGCATTCCTGCTGCTGACCTCGCCCGCAACGAGCGAACCGGAGCGGGCCGAACCGCGGCATGGATCAAGGTCAACGAATCAATCGAGAACCCCGACGACGCCGCCGACGAACAACTCAAACACCACTGCTGGCTGGCCTACACCTCTGACGATCTCGCCACCGACAGCGTGCGCGCAGCCGTGATCGACGCCACCGGCATTGCCAAAGAACGCTGGTTTGGTGTCAGCCTCGACCACACGATTTGGTTCCACCGGCCGATGCGCTCCGACGTCTGGCACCTCCACGACGTGACCTGTCACCACTACACCGCACGACGTGGTCTCGCTGTCGGTCACGTGTTCACCGCCGATGGCGAACACGTCGCCACCTTCGCTCAAGAAGTGCTGCTGCGCGAACGGCGCGACGACGCCGCCCAATAAGGGCTCAGGCCGGCACCATGCCGGCGATCAGATCAAGGTGATCAAGATCATCGAGATCGAGCACCTGCAGGTACACCCGCTCAGCACCCGCAGCACGCCAACGGGCGATCGTCTCTGCAGCCTCGGCAACCGTGCCGCCAACACCGTTGCGGCGCAACTCTTCGGGCTCACGACCAATCGCTGCGGCACGCCGGACGTACTCGGCCTCATCGCCACCCACACACACCACGAGCGCAACCGAATAGATGAGCGACGAAGGATCACGACCCACCGATTCGCACGCCCGACGCACATTGGCGGTCTGGGCACTGAATTGCTCGATCTCGCAGAACGGCATGTTGAACTCAGCCGCGTACTTCGCGGTGAGCGCCGGCGTGCGCTTCGCGCCGCGACCACCGATGATGATCGGCACACCGCCGTCTTGCACGGGCTTGGGCAGCGCGGGGGAGTCCTGCAACGACCAATGCTCACCGGCGAAGGAGAACGTCTCGCCAAGTGGCGTACGCCACAGACCATCGACAATCGCCAACTGTTCGGAGAACCGATCGAAGCGCTCACCGAGCGCCGGGAACGGAATCCCATACGCCGTGTGCTCCGCCTCGTACCACCCTGCACCCAAACCCAACTCGATACGACCGCCCGACATCTGATCGACGTTCGCCACCGAAATGGCGAGTGGACCGGGATGACGGAACGTTGCCGCCGTCACCAACGTGCCGAGTCGAATCGTCGACGTGTCCCGTGCCAAGCCGCCGAGCGTCACCCACGCATCGCTCGGCCCCGGGTCGCCTGACACTGACCCCATCTTCAAGTAATGATCCGAACGGAAAAACGCACCGAAACCCAGCGACTCAGCGCGCAGTGCAACCGCCAAGAGGTCGTCGTATGTGGCGCCCTGCTGAGGTTCGGTGAAGATGCGATATGGGGTGAGGTCACGTGCAGTCACGACCGCAACCTAGCCTCGGGTCCGTGAGCGATCTCCCCCAACTCAGCCCCGCCCTCACTCGTCTGCGCTCTCACGTGCTCGAACACTCGGTGCGGCGCGGCGACTTCACGTTGAAGAGCGGCGCGAAGAGCACATGGTTCCTCGACACCAAACAGACGGCCTGCCGTGCCGACGGCATCATCGCTGTGGCCGACGCCATGCTCGAATTGATTCCGACCGAGGCCACAGCCATCGGCGGTCTCACCATGGGAGCCGATCCGGTCGCGTTCGGCGTCGCAGCTGTAGCGGCAACTCGAGGTCGAGACCTTCGCAGTTTCAGTGTGCGCAAAGAAGCAAAAGATCATGGGGTCACCGGACGACTCGCTGGCGCACTGCAACCTGGCGACAAGGTCGTGATCGTCGAAGACACCACCACCCGTGGCACGAGCTTGCTCGAAGCGGTTGAGGTGGTGCGCGCCTACGGTGCCGAGGTGGTGCTCGCCAGTGTCATCGTGGATCGCGGCACCACGTGTGCCGATCTGTGCGCTGGCGCGGGCGTCGCCTACACGCCGCTGCTCACCGCCACCGACCTCGGATTCGAACCCGGCACCTGATCAGCGCGCTGGCCAATATCGGTCGCGCAACTGACGCTTTAACAGTTTCCCCGTCGGAAGGCGGGGGAGCTCTGACACCACATCGACCGACACCGGACACTTGAAATGCGCGATGCGTTCGCGGGCATAGGTGATCAAGCCACGCTCAATCTCATCTGGATCCGATGGCGCCTCGGCTGACGTCACCACCACCGCCTTCACCTCCTCACCGAGATCGGCGTTCGGCACACCGATCACCGCAATGTCAGCGACCCACGGATGCAACGTCAGGGCACTCTCCACCTCTTGGGGATAAATGTTCACGCCGCCCGAAATGATCATGTGCGATGCCCGGTCGGTCAGATACAAGTACCCGTCCTCATCGAGATATCCGATGTCGCCGAGCGCATTCCAGCCCCGGTCGTTGAACGCAGCCGCCGTCTTCGCTGGATCGTTGTGGTATTCGAACACCATGTCGGTCTCAAACCAGACGATGCCCGCCTCACCCGCCGGCAACTCGTTGCCGTCGTCGTCGGTGATGTGCACCGCACCGGTCAACGGCCGACCCACCGACCCCGGGTGCGTCAACCAATCGTGCGAATTGATGAGACACGCCCCCGTGGCCTCACTGCCGGCGTAGTACTCGTGAATGATCGGACCCCACCACTCGATCATCTTGTGTTTCACATCGACCGGGCACGGCGCCGCCGCATGCACCGCCATGGTCAACGACGACACATCGAACTGCGAGCGCTCGGCATCGTCGAGTTTCAACATCCTCACGAAATGCGTCGGCACAAACTGCGCATGCGTGACCGAGAACGTCTCGATCGCGGAGAGCAACGCCAACGGATCGAACCGTTCCATCACCACCACCGTTGCGCCGAGGCGATGCGCCCCAGTTGACCACACCAATGGCGCAGCGTGATAGAGCGGCGCAGGACACAAATACACCGACGATGACGACATGCCGTAATAGGCCTCGAGCATCGGCACCGTCGACATCGGACCCGCACCGAACGGCAGGCCGGACAACGGACGTTTAATTCCCTTTGGACGTCCTGTCGTGCCCGACGAATAGAACATGAAACTGCCCTCGGTCTCGACACCCGAATCAAACGGGCCATCGTCGAAGCCATCAACAAACTCGTCGTAGGTCACGAAACGAGTTGGGACCGATGACGCATCGGCGTCAACCATCACTCGAACGGCACACGAGCCATCCGGGATCGACAACGATGCCACCAGGCCCGACAACTGCGCCGACGTCACTAATGCCGATGCCCCACAATCGCTGACGATGTACTCCACCTCATCGGCCTGCAGGTGCCAATTGACGGGCACCGAGTACATGCCCAACCGCTGACAGGCCAACATCACGTCGAAATAGCGCGGCTGATTCTCCATCAACACCGCCACCACATCACCCACACCGAGACCCGCGGCGAGCAAGGCCCGACCAAGTCGCCGCGACGCACGCTCCAACGCATCGAACGAGACCGTTACGCCCGACCCCGTCATGATGATCGCCGGATCATCAGCCCGCTCAGGCAACACAGCAGCGGGTTGGAAACGACACTCGGGAGCGACGGCGGTCATGGCCCGACACTACGGAGCGACCCGCGCCAGCACCGATCCGGACCCGAGACGCGCAACAGGCACCCGAAGGTGCCTGTGGTGGTCGAGACCGGCGTCGATCCGGTGACCTTCCGCTTTTCAGGCGGACGCTCTGCCAACTGAGCTACTCGACCCTTGCGCACGGTGATCCCGGCGAACCGATACCACACACGC
>JAPOJQ010000076.1 GCA_029978335.1 Actinomycetota bacterium | reverse complement strand
TCCGGCACGAGCCATGCCAAGTGGCGACAACAAACCGCTGCGCGCCACCGCCATCAACGACGTCGGCACACCCAGCAGCACACCGTCGGGAATTGGTCGGAGTTTCTCGAACCAAATCGCAGCGCTCGCGCCGGTTGGGGCGACGATGCGATCGGCAAGACCGACCGAGTGGGCGAGCCCGATCGCAGACGGCATCCGGACGAGAAACGCGTCGGGCCCCTCATCGACAGCCAGTCGTCCAGCAAAGGCCGATGTGCGAATTTTTCCGCCGAGTTGGTCAGCGGCCTCGAGCACCGTGATCGCGACATCATCGTGCGTCATCGACGCTAGGTGGTGAGCGGCGGCAAGACCGGTGATGCCGCCCCCGACGATCACCACCGACGATGACATCAGTGCGAACCGCTGACGGCGAGTACTCGATCGGCCAATGCACCCATGACGGCCGCGTCATCGTTGACACATGTAGTTCGATCGAAGGCAAGACCACGTGCGTCGGCTCGACCACGGGCTTCGATGTCAAGGTCATAGAGCACCTCGAGGTGATCGGCGACAAAACCCACTGAACTCACGATGATGCCGTCATGCTCGCCACCGGCGGCGACGCCGTCGATGAAGTCCAAGATGTCGGGGCCGAGCCACGGCTCAGGGGTTCGACCGGCACTCTGCCACGCGATCGTCCAGTCCCGACCTTCGACCATGCCAAGGCGATCAGCGACGGCGAGGGCAGTGGAGCGAAGCTCCTCGGGATACGGGTCGCCAGCATCGATGATGCGTTGGGGCAGTGAATGCGCAGTGAACACCGTCAGCGTTCGATCCGGCATTGCGGCACGTCTCGCAGCGAGATCGTCCGCGATGAACGACACGAATGCAGGCTCGATCGCCCACGAGTCAATGCCGGCAACGCTGATGCCATACGGTTCGGCTGCGCTGCGAGTGCGGTCGAGGTACTGGCCAATCGAGTACGACGAATGATGCGGAGCAAGAACCAATCCAACAATTTGGCCAATACCCATCGTGGCGATGTCCTCAACCGCGGTCTCAATCTTCGGGTCGGCGTGCTTGAGGCCGAGCACCACGCGGTGCGTGCCGGGCGACCTCGTATCGAGCGCTGATTGCAGGCCTGCTGCCTGAGCCTCAGTGAGGGCGGCGAGTGGTGACAGTCCACCGATCGCCTCATAGCGGTCGATCAAGTCGGCAAGCGCTTCGGGTGTCGGCGGCCGGCCCCGGCGGATATCGGTGTAGTACGGCTCG
This sequence comes from Actinomycetota bacterium, assembly GCA_029978335.1. GTDB lineage: Bacteria > Actinomycetota > Acidimicrobiia > Acidimicrobiales > Ilumatobacteraceae > Casp-actino5. The sequence continues at coordinate 5,131 of JAPOJQ010000076.1, read as the reverse complement.
ATCTCATCGCGGTGCCGGGGGGTGCCATACGCCATCAGCAGTACAGCGGTGGTGGGGGTCGTCATCTCGTCATGCTCCCAGCCGTCAGTCGGTGGTGCGTGGCCGTGCGGTGATGTCGTGCACGTGGCGAACGATGTCGGTGAGCATCTCGGCATCGGTGTCGGGCTGCACCCCGTGGCCCAGATTGAAAATGTGTCCCGGGTGGCCGGCGTTGTCGTCGATCACCAGGTCGGCACCGCGCAACGCCACGTCGCGCCCAGCCAGTACGAGGGCCGGATCGAGGTTGCCTTGCACGATGAGATCTGCCCCCATTCGGGATCGTGCAGTGCTGATCGGCGTGCGCCAGTCGAGGCCCATGACCTGCGGACCTGCTTCATACATGGCCTCAAGCAGATGATCGCATCCGATACCGAAGTGGATGCCAGGCACATCTGGGTGGCGCTCGGCGAGTTCGGTGAAGACCCGACGAGAATGCGGGAGCACCAGTTGCCGATAGTCGGCTGCCGAGAGCGCACCGGCCCACGAGTCGAACAGTTGGAATGCTCGAGCACCGTGTGCGATCTGGATCGAGATGAATTCGATCGCTGATGTGGTGAGGCGATCCATCACCGCATGCCACAACGCCTGATCGCGGTGCATCATTGCTTTTGTGTGGCGGTAGGTGCGGCTCGGAGCGCCTTCGATCAGGTAACTCGCCACGGTGAATGGTGCGCCGGCAAAGGCGAGCAGTGGGACGTCTGCGGGCAATTCACGAACGAGGATGTCAACCGTCGCTGCCACATACGAGACGTCGTCGGCCTGCAGTGGCCGGAGTCGTGCGAGGTCGTCCTCGCTGCGCAGTGGCTGCTCTGCAACTGGGCCGGTGCCAGGAGCAACGTCGATGCCGAAACCAACGGCGTGAACTGGCACAACGATGTCGCTATAGAGCACCGCAGCATCGACCCCGTGGCGTCGCACCGGTTGCAGGGTGATCTCCGCTGCGGTCTCCGGGCGAGCGATGGCATCGAGAATCGAGCCAGGTCCGCGGACGGCACGATATTCGGGCAGGCTGCGACCCGCCTGTCGCATAAACCAGACCGGGGTATGCGCAGCCGCACGCCCAGCCGCCGCCGCAAGAAACGGCGGTTCAGCGTTCGGGGAGGTAGGTGGGTGATTCGACATCGGCGAGGGTCGACGTTATCGGCCCCCGATACACTCTCTGGACCCCCAAATAGGCCGTGACCGAGCGTCAACCTGGCGTTCAGTGCGGCTTCCAACGTTGCACAATGAGCCACAACCACCCTGATCTCGCTGCCGAGCAGTCGTACATCGATCACGCGTACGACTGTCTTGAGACGAGCCGCGCCGCAGCATGGCGGATGCGCGAGATGCATGAGGCCGACCTTGGTGGCACCTTTCAAGCACGATTCGAACGCAATGCGGTTGATGGGGCGTTGGTCAAACGCCTGGTCGAACTCGACCTCGGCGATGCTGCGCTGGTTTTCGGGCGAATTGACCGGAGCAGTGGCGACGGCGCAACGGCGCTCGAGAGTTTCCACATTGGGCGACTCGCAGTTGCTGATGAAGATCGCGAACCGGTCGTGGTCGACTGGCGAGCGCCGGTGGCCGAGCCGTTTTACCGAGCGACCGGACGCGACCCGATGGGGTTACGCCGGCGCCGCCATTTCGCTGTCGAGGGTCGGCATCTGTTGGGCCTTGAAGATGAACTGTTTGGTGAGGGGCACCTCGGCGTTGGTGATGATGAGGGACTCAACCACAGCGATGGATTGCGTGGCTACAGCACGCTCATCGCCTCGCTCGAGCGCGGACGTACCGGAACCCTTGGCGACATCGTCGCGACCATTCAGGCCGAGCAGGATGAGATCATCCGCTCACCGCAGTCGGGTGTGTTGGTGGTGCAGGGTGGGCCAGGCACGGGCAAGACCGTCGTTGCGTTGCACCGTGCGGCCTACCTGCTCTACACCCACCGGTTCCCCTTAGAAGATCAAGGTGTGCTCGTCATCGGGCCGAACCGCGTATTCCTGCGCTACATCGAACGGGTGCTCCCGTCACTCGGTGAAGCGGGGATCGACCAGGTGGTGCTTGCCGACTTGGTTCCCGATGTGCGCATCCGTGGCACCGACACTTCGGCGACCGCTCGCACGAAGGGCTTGCCGGCGATGTCAAACGTCATCGACCGAGCGATTCGCGATCGTGAGCGGGCCCTGCGTGCTGATCTTGTCCTACCGTTCCGTTCAGGGTATGTGCGCCTGCGGGCGCAAGAGAGCGAGCGGATCATTCGCTCTGTGCGTCGTCGGCACCGTCGCCACAATGCGGCACGTCGCCAAGTGGAGAACGAGGTGTGCGAGGCGTTGGCCGCGACGTGGCGCGATGGCGACATCGACCCGGCTGAGGTGCGCTACGAGGTGCGCTCGCTGCTCGAGTACCGAGAAGCCCTCGAGCGAATGTGGCCGGTCTTGACCCCTGCTGAACTGTTGCACGATCTTTTCGGCTCGAAGGCACTGTTGCGCTCGGCAATCGGTGAGGAATTGCCCGGTGATGCTGTTGATCTGCTCTACCGACCTCGCTCGGCATCAGTCGATGAGGTGATGTGGACCACGGCCGATGTCGCCCTTCTCGACGATGCCCGGGAAGTCCTTGGTCCAAAGCCGGGCAAGTCGGGACGAATTGACGAGGCTGATGAAATCCGCACCTACGGTCACATCGTCGTCGACGAGGTCCAAGACCTGACGCCGATGGAACTTCGGATGGTGACGCGTCGGTCATTGAACGGTTCGGTGACCGTTGTCGGTGACATTGCCCAGGCAACGGGTCCGCTTGCCCCAGCGGACTGGACTGATGTGTTGGCGCACCTCCCCGATCGCCGTGTGCCTCGAGTGATTGGGTTGTCGGTGGGATATCGCATCCCCGCCCAAATCATGGCGCTTGCCGACCGTGTGATGGCAGCGGCAGCCCCGGGTTTGCGAGCGCCGACATCGGTGCGTGTCGGTGATGCCGAACCGATGGTCACCCGCACGGACGATCTCGCGGCGGGCGCTGTTGCTGCGATCACTGCAATGGTGCGCGATATCGGACGGGGCAATGTGGCGGTCGTGGCAACTGATGTCCGTTGCGACGAAATATCGAGGGCGCTTGACGCCGCAGGCGTGCCGCACGGCCGTGCTGGAACCTCCGGACTTGAGCAAGACGTGACCGTGGTACCAGCGCATGTGGTGAAGGGACTCGAACTCGACGGTGTGGTGCTGGTGGAGCCATCCGACATCGTCGATTCGGGGCCCCACGGTCTGAGGTCGCTCTACGTGGCGCTCACTCGGTCAACGCGTCGGCTCACCGTCGTGCACTGTGCCGAATTGCCTGAATCGATGCAATTCAGCTGATCATGCGCCGATCACGGCGGCATTGAGATCGATGAGCACTTTCCAGCCTTTGGAGGCGTCAGCTGGGCGTCGACGCTCCACCGAACTATGCGCAAGGGCGACGACCTGTTCGTAGCCGAACAGATCAGCCGCATAGTCCGAGCGAATGATGGGGGCGACTGCCGCCCACTCAGCGTCGATCTCGCCGAGCAATTCCTGAGCCCGCGCGTCGTCGTCGACGACAGCATCGCTCAGTTCGTTCATCGCATCGGCGATTCGGATGAGCGCGGCGTCGAGTTCGACGGTGGTGGCAACAACGATCGTGGACGTCGTCGCGGTGGCCGACGACGCCGTCGTTGTGGTGACGAGCGACTCGTCGACGTATGTCGATCCGCACGCTGATGTCCCGAGTGCGGTCGCCGCGACGACGGCGACGAGCATGCGACGCTTCATGATCCGGTGACCAGAATTCGTTCGCCAGCAAACGCACCAACACCGACCGCTTTGCCATCGACTTCAACGGTCACGGTGCCGTCGGGAGCAAGCGCAGTCACCCGTCCGGAACGCCCGGGCAGAAGGTCAGATGCCTCAAGGAATTCGAGTAAGCCAGGCGTGAACTCGAGTTCCTCAGGGATCCGCTTGATGAGAAACTCATCACCGACTGGATGATCGACGAGTCGATGGGTGTCATCAGCGACGTAATCGGAGCCTGGAATCGGGTTGCCGTGAGGGCACGTGGTGGGCGACCCGAGGAAGCGGTCGAGCGCCCCTTCGACTGAATCGCTCATGATGTGCTCCCACTTGCCAGCCTCATGGTGGGCCTCGGCCCATGACAGACCCAAGATGTCGGTCAAGAAACGCTCGGCGAGGCGGTGACGTCGCACCACTCGTTGGGCCAGCGCATCACCGGCAAGGGTGAGCCGGATACCGCCGTCGGTCGTGATCAGGCCTTCGGCCTCGAGTCGGCGCATCATCTCGCTGACAGCGGGTCGGCTGACGTCGAGGCGCTCAGCGATCCGGGCCTGGATGACGTCGAGATCATCTTCGGCGAGTTCGAAAATGCACTCGCAGTACTCCTCGAAGGCAGGGTGATGCTCTCCGGGCGCTGGCATGGTGTGAGTGTACGACGAATCAAGCGAGCGCTCACCTTGAGGTCGTTATGTCCGGAGGCGTCGAAGCCAACTCTCGGCATGCCGCAGGCGTCGATCGAGTTGCTCTTCGGTTGCCGAAGAGACCGACGACACGCCGGCCCGACGGTTCATCTCCGATTGCACTCGAGCATGGGGCCAACCGGTCATGTCGACAAGGCGACGGGCCACTGATGCGTTGCGGGTTCGAAGGTCTTCTTTGCGCTCAGCAATGGTGAGTTCACCAAACGGCACGCGGCCAGCCTCGGTGAGCACGACGGGAAGTTCGACCTCAAGCCCTTCGGTGTCGTCCGGTTCGGGCATCAAGATCTCGTCGTCAAAGGTCTGCAACCCGTGCTCGGTAATCGCGTGGATCTGCATTCCAGTGGCAGTCGCTGAGACCACCGAGAAGAGCGAGAGTTGTTCGGGGCGTTCTTCAGCGGTGACCGGGTCGGGCCGGTCGGCGCGAGTGTCGGTGTCGTCATCATCGGACCCCGGTGGCCTCAGCGCGTGGCGGCGAGCTTCAGCGATGCGAAACGCATGCATGCGAAGACGGGGATCGTCGGGAATGAAGACGTAGGCGCGCTGATCTCCCCGGCCCGTTTGCCAGCGAACGAAGCGGCCTACGGCTTGCCGGAAGAAGAGTTC
>JAPOJQ010000019.1 GCA_029978335.1 Actinomycetota bacterium | reverse complement strand
GACAGGGTCACACCCGTTCCCATCCCGAACACGGAAGTTAAGCCTGTCAGCGCCAATGGTACTTGGGGAGAGATCCCCTGGGAGAGTAGGACGCCGCCGGATTTCGCACTCGAGAGGCGCTGGGCATGAGCCCGGCGCCTCTCGTCTTTTTCAGCACAACGACCGCTTGGGGCACACAGGGCCTAGCCTTCCAACGATGTCCAGTCCAGCCCCACGGCGACGCACCGACCGATCGACGAGTCAAGGAGCGCGAGGTGGATCCGGAGGTCGGAGCGCAGGACCCGCTCGCGGTGCATCTCGTGGTCGCCCGTCTGGCAGCGGTAGTAGGTCGTCGTCGGCTCGGTCTCGTACCGACGGGGCTGCCGGTCGATCGGATCGAGGTGAGCGCTCGGGTGCAGGTTCTCCTGGAGCAAGCCGGTCGGCTCCGTCGGGTGGCGTTCGACGCTCCTCGGGTGCGCCGAGCGGGCGGCGTGCAGGTTCGGTTGGATCGGGAGACCGCCGAGGATCGGGGCCGCGTCGGTCAACTGACGATGCGTCGGGTGGCTCCTCCGATCAGCGGCCCGCTGGTCGTTATGGGCGACGTGATGACGCTCAGCGTGGTGACCGTGCGTCAATTGGGGCAGGCCGGCCGCGCCCGGGGAGTGGTTCGCGTGGCACTGGCGCCCAACGCAATGATGATCGTCGCGATCGATCGAGAGATGGCGCATCGTCGATGCGCGAAGATCGCACACCGCGTGAGCCGCGAACTGAGGCCGAGCGTCGTGCGGCGCAAGTGCGAGCCAGAGGTGGTGGTCGGGCGCGGCTCGATCAGGAGGCGGCAGCGCCCGAACGAACCGTTGAACGTTGGATCGACGAGGGCCCGGTGCGGATTGAGGCCGAGGCTGCCGTGCAACGAGCACAGCCGCAGCGTCGTGGCGGTGAGTTGGATCCTGAGGTTGCCGAGCGCATCTCTGCGACCGTTCCATCGACGCAGCGTGCAGCGCGTCTTCGTGAACGCTTGACAGCGGGCTTTGAAGCGCTCGAGCGTGAGCGCTTTGTCGACGCTCGCCGAATTGGCAACTCGGTGCTTCGTGAATTGACTGAGGTAGCGGCGGCGCACGAACTTGTCGGATTCGCGAATTATCGCCTTGGCGCATGGCGTCAGGCTGCGGTGGCCCTTGAGAGGGCCCACTCCCTGCGTCCTGATCCCGCAACGCTTCCAGTGGTGATGGATTGTTTGCGTGCCATGGGCCGGCATCGTGAAGTTGAAGGTACGTGGCTTGAGTTAAAGGATGCATCGCCATCGCACGATGTGATGGCGGAAGGGCGCATCGTCATGGCGGGGTCATTCGCCGATCGCGGCGAACTCAAGTCGGCAATCGAGGTGATGATGACCGTCGCCCAACGCCCCAAGCGTGTGCGGGATCACCATCTGCGTCAGTGGTATGTGCTCGCTGATCTTCTTGATCGCGCCGGCGACACGGTGGGCGCACGACGCTGGTTCGACGCGATCGCTCGAGAGGACGCTGAGTTCGTTGACGTCCGAGCCCGTTTGCGTTCGCTCGGTCGCTGACACGCGGCATCGATACCATCTCGCAGGTGGGTCCACATTTTCGCGCCGGGGTCATTATCGTCGTCGAGCGATCTGACGGCATGGTGATGGCGTTTGAGCGATGCGATGCACCCGGGAGTTGGCAATTGCCCCAGGGGGGCATTGATGCTGGTGAGTCACCGCGTGAGGCAGCGTGGCGTGAACTCGGTGAGGAGACAGGTCTGGGCGCTGGCCAGGTGTCGATGATTGGCGAGTATCCAGAGTGGACCGTCTATGAACTTCCTGCGGCGTATCAGCGGGGCAGTCGGCTTGGGCAAGTGCATCGGTGGTTCCGATTCCGCGTGGTGGACGACGCTGTCGAGCCAACGCCCGATGGTGTCGAGTTCGGTGCGTGGCAATGGATGACCCCGGTTGAGTTGGTGAGTCTGACCGCACCATTTCGTCAGCGTGGTTATTCGACGGTCTTGCTGGGTGCATCAGATGAGTGATCTGTTTTCGGCTGCTGCAGCCGAACGGTTGCGCGATCGGGCGCCGTTGGCGGCTCAACTTCGGCCGCGAACGATTGATGACGTCGTTGGTCAGGAGCACCTTGTCGGCGCCGGCGCACCGTTGCGGCTGTTGGTCGAGCGCGATCGGTTGACATCGGCCATCTTTTGGGGACCTCCAGGAACCGGTAAGACCAGCTTGGCCCTGGCGGTGGCAGGCACAACTGATCGGGCCTTCGAACAACTGTCGGCGGTGACTGCGGGGGTGGCAGACGTTCGCCGCGTTATCGCTGATGCAGTACGGCGCCTTGGCGAGTCATCGCGTGGAACCATTCTGTTCCTCGATGAAATTCATCGATTCTCTCGCTCGCAGCAAGATGCATTGCTACCGGCTGTTGAGGACGGAACGCTCACATTGATCGGTGCGACCACCGAGAATCCGTTTTTTGAGGTCAATGCGCCGCTGCGCAGCCGATCGACGCTTTTTCGACTTGAACCATTGAGTCGCAAGGACATCGAGGTACTGGTCATTCGTGGACTCGGCGCGCAGGGCCGGGAGGCAGACCGTGCTGCCATCGACCTGCTCCTTGATCGTGCTGGTGGCGATGGGCGTCAGGTGCTGACCGCGCTTGAAGTTGCCTGTGCAATCGCGCCAGACGGCTTGATCGAGCTTGCGCATGTTGAAGCGGCGCTCGGTACGAGCGCCTTGCGCTATGGGCGTGATGATCACTATGACGTGGTCAGCGCATTTATCAAGTCGATGCGAGGCTCAGATCCGAACGCCACCATCTACTGGTTGGCTCGAATGCTGACCGCCGGCGAGGACCCGCGTTTTATCGCCCGGCGGATGGTGATCTTTGCCAGTGAAGACGTTGGACTTGCTGACGCACGTGCGTTGGATATTGCGGTTGCCGCTGCTGCCGCCTTGGACCGGGTGGGCTTGCCTGAGGCACAACTCAACCTGGCCCAGGCAGCGTTGTATTTGGCGCTCGCTCCCAAGGGACACGCGGTCGCCGAGGCGATCTGGGGGGCGATGGCAGATGTGCGCGAGGGACTGATTTTTGAAGTTCCAGAAGCATTGCGGGATGCCCACTATTCGGGTGCTCGAGAGATTGGCCACGGCGTGGGCTATGAGTCGCCGCACAACGACGCCGACTCGGCTGCTGCCCAGACGTATCTACCTGCGTCGGATCACCCCCAACGCTGGTACCGTCCGGGGCCAACCGAGCCGAAGGAGAGGAGAGGTCATGACAACGTCTGAAGTGGTTCTCATCGCTGCCGTCATCCTTTGCGCCATCGGTTTTGCCGCACTTGCGGTGGTGTTGATGCGCGTCTTTGACGCGCTGAGGTCCCTTCGAGGAGAGGTCGAATCACTCCGAGCAACCACGCTGCCGTTGATTGACGAGTTGCGGACGAGCGCGAGCGAGGCCCGATCCGCCGTCGATGTGGCGCGCGAGGATTTGGCCCGATTCGATCGTGTTCTGGGATCGGCAGAGGCCATCTCGGATGCGGTCGAACAGTCAGGTCGTGCAGCGCGGAGAGTCTTCGCCGCGCCGGTGATCAAGGCAGTCGGTACGGTGACCGGCGTTCGACGTGCAGTTGGACGCCTGCGCCACCCCGGCCATGCGGTTGAAGTTGTTCGTCCCGGAGGGGAGCGTCGAGGGGCATGATTCGTCGACTCGGATGGTTTCTCACCGGTGCTGCAGCGGGCGCAGGGGCGATGCGTGTGGCGCGTAGGCGGGTTCGCACGGTCGTGAGGCGGATGTCGCCCCGGCGGGTGCAACTCCAGGTGGCCACCGGTGTTCGTCGCCAAGTGGATCGAGTCGGCGATGCGGTTCGCGAAGGGCGTGCAGCCAAGGCAAATCGTGAACGCACCTTGCGCGCCCAGATTGAGCAGCGGGTCGACACACTCGACGGTCATCTTGGACCACATGACACCGTCTTACTCGACGGTGAACCGGTTGATCGTGAGCGATTGATCGTGCTCCGGTCTGAGGCCGAACACTCGAAACGTGCCCGCTGATCGCTCGTCGTTGCCGTTGGTGCATCACCCGGTAGGTGATTTGTCACTTGCCCGACGAGTCGCGTCGGATGCCCGCTCACGCTGGAGATTGCATGACGAACCCGCGCTCGTGCGTGCGTCGATGAATGCGACATTTCGATGTGGCGACGTCGCCCTACGCGTCGGGCGGCCAACGTCGCCGACCGCAACGCAACGACTGTCTGAGCAGTTGACGGCGCTCGGCGTGGCGGTGCCCGAGCCGATCGATTTCGAACCGGTGATCATCGACGGTCTCACGGTCACGGCTCAGCGTTGGATTGCTGGTCACGGAGACCCGATCGACTGGGCAGCGGTCGGCCGAATGGTCCGTGTGGTGCACGACCACCTTCTTGTCGAGATGATCGACGACGCTGTTCCGATTTCGGATCCTCGGCACTTTCCATGGTGGGATTTCACGGCGATACTCGAATCGCTCGACGAGTCGCCACTCATGACGTCGGCAACGCGGCGTGCCCTTGCTGATGTGATCGACGCGCACATGAGTTGGCGCGAGCGCATCGATGACGAACCCCGCGTGTGCCACGGCGATATCCATCCCGGCAATGTGATACAGACCGCCGATGGGCCGGTGATACTCGACTGGGACCTGTTGTGCGTCGCTCCAATCGCATGGGACCACGCGCCGCTCATCGCACAGTCGTTTGGACCATGGCAGGCAGGGGAATCGCTGTATCGGGACTTCGCACGGGGCTACGAGCGTGACCTCAGTGTCGACCCGAGTGCAGTGGAGCTCGCACTGCTCCGCGATCTTGCCGCGACCTTGATGCGTGTCCGGGCGGCGCTATCAGATGACGGTCAGACTGATGAGGCGCGCCTTCGGCTCGAACGATGGGTCGACGGGTCGGTGTCGCGTCCGTGGTCCGCTCAGTGATCAGGCTCAGAGAAAGCGTTCGAGTAGTCGCTTCTTCAGTCGTCCGTATGGCGGATACAACAATCGTGGATCCGGGCGCATGGGTCGCCACATGACGGGCCGAAGGTGGCTGAAGGTATCGAAGCCCGCTCGCCCGTGATAGCTGCCCATGCCTGACTCTCCAATGCCACCGAACGGTAGGTCCTCGGCGGCGAGATGGAGCAGCGTGTGGTTGATCAGCACACCTCCTGAATGCGTCGCGGCGAGCACCTGCTGTTGCTCGTCGACGGAGGTGCTGAAGAGGTAGAGCGCCAACGGATGCGGCCGGGAGCGAATCTCGGCGAGCGCTCCATCGAGGTCATCGACGGTGATGATTGGAAGTACTGGTCCAAAGATCTCATCGTCCATGACCGGGGCAGCCGGGGGAACGTCGCGCAGCACGGTCGGAGAGAGATAGCGACTGGCAACATCGACCTGTCCGCCGATAGCGATGCGTCCGTTGTCGGCGGTCAGGTAGTTCTGCAGACGAGTGAGGTGGTGGGTATTCACGATGCGTCCGTAGTCCGAACTGAGACGCGGGTCGGCGCCGAAAAATTCGTCAATAGCGACGGCGAGCGCAGCGGTGAAGCGGTCGGCGAGCGACGACGGAATGAGCACGTAGTCGGGTGCGACACACGTCTGTCCGGCATTGATGAACTTCCCCCACGCAATGCGGCGTGCAGCGATGTCGATATCGGCTGACTCAGTCACGATGGCCGGGCTCTTTCCGCCGAGTTCGAGAGTGACCGGTGTGAGGTGCTCCGCCGCTGCGCGCATGACGATACGACCGACTCGGCCATTGCCCGTATAGAAGATGTGGTCAAAGCGCTCTCGAAGCAGCACGCTCGTGGCCTCCGCGCCGCCATTGACCACGCCAATGACATCGGAGAGATGACGTTCAAGCAGTCCAGTCACTGCCCGTTCAGTTGCAGGAGCGATCTCAGATGGTTTCACCACAATGGTGTTGCCCGCTGCGAGTGCGGCGACCACCGGTGCGAGTACGAGTTGCACCGGATAGTTCCACGGTGCGATCACACAGACTGTTCCCAACGGCGTTGGCTGCAACCGTGCGCGCCCGGGTCGGAGTTGGAGCTTCAATGGCACTTTCCGTGGTCGACGCCAGCGATCGAGTTCAGCGAGGGCATGCTTGATCTGGCCGAGTGTGAATCCGATCTCGGTGGTCCACGCTTCAACCTCAGACTTTCCAAGGTCAAGCCGTAGCGCCTCTGTCAGCGACTGCCGTTCCAGCGTGATGGCCGTCTCGAGGCGTTCGAGAGCGTCGCGACGGTGTTCTGGATTCGCCAGCACACCGTGTTCAAACGCCTGACGCATGCGCTGCGTGGTGGCGGCGATGCTCTCGGCGCTGCTTGGTGGAAGAGGCTCGGTCGGCGTTGTCACAGCCTGAGCCTACGATCCGTGCATGGACAGGAGCATGACGTGAGTGGTGAAACGGTGTCCGGGGCTGGTGACCTCGCAGCGCGTCTTCGCGTCGTCATTGAGTCGATTGATGAAATGGCGTTTGACGTTTTGCGCTCGGCGAGTGCTGACGGGCGGGTCCCGGTGGCTGATCGGCGATTGATGCAGGCACGGCGGGCTGTTGAGAAGGCCGAGCGGATTCTTACGGAACTGTCGGAGTGACCGACAGCGCGTTGAGAGCGTCGATGAATCGTCGAAGCACGGCACTTCGATGCGGGTCAAAATCGAACCGGAGACGTTCCCGGTCGAGTCGGTCGTCATCGCGAACTTCAACACGTAGGGGTCCGGTTCGCTCGATTGCACCCGTTCGGACAAGATCGCGAAAGTCTCGATTCAACTGCTCGAGTTGCGCATCGTCGGGCGCACGGCGCATTCGAACGACCAGCTGATCGCCCACAAATCGGACGCTGTCAAAGTTGGTATAGAACCGTTCGATCTCAGCAGTGGCTCGTTCGCCCGAATCGGTGACCAGGTAGAGATTGGTGTCATCGGGTGACACCAGCGCTCGAGTAACGAGATGATCCTTCACGAATTGATCGACCGCCTCCCAGTAGGGATCGCCTGGCGTGTCGAGCAACACGATGGGAACCGGCTGTCCTTTGCCCGTTTGGGTCAGCGTCAGCAACTCGAAGGTCTCATCAAGTGTGCCGAAGCCGCCGGGGAGGCAGACGAAGGCGGCGGACTCCTTGATGAGCATCAATTTCCTGGTGAAGAAGTACTTCATGCTGACGTACTTCGGATCGCCGGCAATGATCGGATTGGCAGCGGTTTCGAAGGGGAGTCGAATTGACACCCCGATGCTGCGCTCACGACCCGCTCCTTCCATGCCGGCCTGCATGAGTCCCGGACCCGCCCCGGTCACCACCATCCAGCCGCGCGCCGCAAGGCTCGCGGCGATGCTGGCGGTTTGTCGATACACGGGCTGGTCCGGCTGAGCCCGAGCCGATCCAAAAATCGTGACCTTCGGTGACGACCGATAGGGGCGAAACATCGCGAAGGCATCCCGCATTTCTGCGAGCGCCGCCGTGGCGATCTTCAAGTCGAGTTCTGCGGGATCGTCGGCGAGAAGGCCTAATGCTTCAACCAGCAAGGTTCGTGCAAGACGCGGGTCGACGGCAACCTCGTCGACCTCGCTGAGGGCTGCATCGACAAGGCGTGCGAACGCTGCATCGTCGTCGTGTGAACTCGTCACGATCGCAGCATTGCCGCCTTTGTGCTCAAGGCTTCCATGACCTCGGTGAAACTCGAGGCGAAGGCAGCGAGTCCCTCCTCTTCGAGTTGTATGGCTACTGCACCCATATCGATCCCGGCATCGGTGAGTTGTTGCCACACGGCCTGGTCACCGTGAGCGTCGCGATCGATGGTTCGATCGACGGTGCCGTGATCGATGAATGCATCGAGTGTCGCTTCGGGCAGCGTGTTCACCGTTGACGGCCCGATCAGGCCGTCGACGTAGAGCACGTCAGAGTACGCGGTGTCCTTGGTTCCTGTGGAAGCCCACAACGGTCGTTGCGGTTGGGCTCCGCGGGCAGCCAAGGCTTCCCATCGAGGGCCACGAAACGTCTCGACAAATGCTGCATAGGCGAGGCGGCCCTGCGTGAGTGCGGCGCGGCCGCGCAGGGAGTCGGCGCCACGACTGGCAAGCTGACGGTCCACCTCGGTGTCGACACGGCTGATGAAGAAACTCGCGACGCTCGCAACCGATGAGAGGTCTGCGTTCGGGTCGATTGCGAGGTCTTCGAGGCCAGCGATATATGACTCCATCACTGCTCGATAGCGGTCAAGGCCAAAGATCAAGGTGACGTTGACGCTCCGTCCCTCGGCAATCATCTGCTTGATCGCCGGAAGTCCCTCGACCGTGGCTGGAATCTTGATCATGGCGTTGGGACGTGAAAGTCGAACATGGAGTTCGCGTGCGGCGGACAGCGTGCCTTGGGTATCGCGGGCGAGGTCGGGAGCGACTTCTACCGACACAAATCCGTCCGTACCCCCAGATGTGGTATGCAACGGCGCAAACTCGTCGCAGGCGCCTGCAATGTCGTCAAGCACCATCGACCAGTACGCCGATGTGACATCGGCTCCTTCGGCGATGAGTTCGCTGAACTGGGTGTCATAGTCGTCGGAGCCTTGGATGGCCTTGGCAAAGATCGTCGGATTGGATGTGAGTCCGCGCACTCCTTGAGCAATGCGATCCGACAATGCGCCATCGGATATCAACCTGCGACTGAGATTGTCCAACCAGATGCTTTGACCGCACCGATCGTAGAGTTCGATCAGGCGAGACATCACGAACCTGCCAACGCTCGAGCTGCAGCGATGACTCCGTCAACGCTCACACCGAGACGCTCCAACACTTGTGAACCCGGAGCGCTTGCACCGAAGCGGTCGATGCCCACATGCGCATCGGCCCATCTCGCCCACCCAAAGGTGGACCCTGCTTCCACCGATAGTCGAGGGATGCCGCTGCCGAGGACGCGCTCAATCTGTGCTGGTGGCTGCGTTGCGAAGCGGTCCCAACTTGGCATCGACACCACACGCGCGGCAATGCCCTCCGACTCGAGTTGTTCCGCTGCCTCGACGCAGATGCCCACCTCGGATCCCGTGCCGATAAGGACCACCGACGGCGTTGCACCGCCCTCTCGAACGATGCCGGCGCCGGTGCTGATCGCACGACCGTCGGTCACGACAGGAACGTCCTGTCGGCTGAGGATGAGCGCTGTTGGGCCGTCGTGAGCGAGTGCATCGGCGAGTGCGACGGCGGTCTCATTCGCATCAGCGGGTCGAACGACGTGGAGGTTGGGCACCGCTCGCAGGGTGGCGAGATGTTCGACCGGTTGATGTGTGGGTCCATCTTCGCCAACCGCGACTGAGTCGTGGGTGAACACAAAGATGCAGCGAGCGCCCGACAGCGCCGCGAGGCGAACCGGGGGCCGCATGTAGTCGAGAAAGACGAAGAACGTGCCGCCAACGGGCACGATGCCACCGTGGAGCGCCATGCCCACCATCGCCGAACCCATCGCATGTTCACGGATGCCGTAATACACCTGGTGGCCACCGGGCACGTTTCGGCTCTGGGGCTCGAACGATGCAACTTTGGTGCCGGTATTGCCCGTGAGATCAGCAGATCCAGCAACGAGTCCGGGAATGACCGGCGCGGTCGCGTCAAGTGCAACTTGGATTGCCTTTCGCGTCGCCACCGACGCGCCAGGCTCCCAACTTGGCAGCAGTGGGGTGGGGTCGGTGATCGTCGGTGCGCCTTCGATCAGCGCCGTCCACTCAGCGGTGCCGACGAGCGGGTCAACCCGCTCGGTCCACGACGCCACCGCAGATTCAGCCCGAGCGGCAACGTGGGTGCGGTATGCGGTGACAAGGTCATCGGGCACGTAGAACGATTCGTCAGGTAGCCCCATGACCGCTTTAGTGCGCGCAGCGTCATCGGCTGAGAACGCCAAGCCATGTGCGGCGTGCGAGTCGGTGTGATCTGGGGACGGGAAGCCAATGTGGGTGCGAAGGATCAAGAGTCGAGGCTGTCCGTTCGGAACCTTGGCCTGTGTGAGTGCGGCTTCGAGGGCGTCAAGATCCTCACCGATCTCGCCAAGTTCGGTGACGTCCCATCCATAGGAACGGAACCGGCCTGCCACATCGTCAGAACACGCAAGATCGGTGCTGCCGTCAATGGTGATGCGATTGTCGTCGAAGATGCACACCAGTCGGTCGAGTCCGAGATGACCAGCAAGCGATGCTGCCTCATGGCTGACGCCTTCCATGAGGCACCCGTCACCGGCGATCACCCACGTGTGATGGCTGATCGCGGACTCGCCGAATTGTGATCGAAGCACTCGTTCGGCAATGGCGAGTCCGACGGCATTGGCGATCCCTTGGCCAAGCGGGCCTGTGGTGACTTCGACTCCTGCGGTGTGCCCCGCCTCGGGGTGACCAGGGGTTGCCGAGTCCCATTGTCGAAAGGCCTTGAGGTCATCGAGCGTCAGACCGAATCCGCTGAGGTGTAAGAGGGCGTACTGCAGAATTGAGGCGTGTCCGGCTGAGAGCACGAATCGGTCGCGGTCGACCCAGCCTGGTGCTGCCGGATCGAACCGCATGATCCTCGAATACAACACGTGTGCGAGTGGGGCAAGCGCCATGGCGGTGCCTTGATGGCCACTCCGAGCGGCGAGCGGGGCATCCATTGCAATGCCGCGTATGACTGCTACGGCGAGAGCGTCCTGTTCGTTGGTGAGAAGCGAGGAGGTCGGCACGTCGCCGACTGTACTGCGCGTGGCCTGCTCGGGCCGGACCGCCTTATTCGACCGGAGGCAGGAGGGTGAACGGCACGATGGTCCAAGGTCCTCGGTCCACGCGACAGTGTGCATACATCGTGCCGTAGTCGTTGAACGGCAGTTCGGCTCGCACGAGTCGGTAGGTGAAACGCCCGGGCTCAACGGTGAACGGACTCACATTTCGTGCGATGGGTTCGCTGTCGTCACTGCCATCTGGATCGCGTTGGTCGCGGAAGATGACCTCGAAGACGCCGGCTCCCGAGGCATCGGCGGGGCAGTGAATGAGTGCGACCAGGTGCGGCGATATCTCCACCGGTACGGGCTCGACGGATGCCATCGAAAACATTGCCCCGGTGATGTCAATGCGGGTTGATGGGCCTGGTGCCTGTCGCATCTCGAAGTTTTCGACGAAGAGTGCGGCGACGATCTGCATGTCGACGAGGGTAGCGGTCAGTGTCGGGGGCGTCTCCTCGACATCATCGACAGCGGGACCGCGAGGATGACGAGCCACGACGTCGCAAGGTCGACAGGACCAAATGCTTCCGAACCCACTCCGCCATTGGGGTTATCAGCCACCACATGCCATCGCCCATCGGGGAGCGCATGGTCGAGACGTTTGACGAGCCACATTTCCGGTTGGGTCGGGTGTTGGAACACTCTGACCTGACCCGGTCGTCGGCGAAACCAACGCACCGCGATGAGCCCCTGCCCAGGCGATAGGAATGGGAGCATCGACCGTTCGGCCACCGCGAATCGCCGAATTGGGCGCCGTGACGCTGGGCCGTGCAGGGGCATCGGGGGCAGGGTAGTGTTCGCGCTGGTCAGGTTGTTGCCTGTCCGCCGTACCCGACACCTCCCAAGGAGCCGAACATGCTCGGACGTCTTTTCTCATCCGCACCTCAAGCCCACGCCCACTGTGACCTGTACTGCGGGGTCTATGACCCAGCGCAGGCCAAGATCGAGGCGCTCTCAGTGGTCAAGACCGCTCAGAAGTACCACGACTCGGACGATGCCGTGTTCCGCGACCGCTGCATTTTCATCAAGGAGCAGCGCGCCGAAGAGTGCAAGCATCACCTGATGGTGCTGTGGGCTGATTTCTTCGCTCCGGCTCACTTTGAACAGTTCCCGAACTTGCACGACTTGTTCTGGAAGGCAGTGCATCAGGCAGGCGAGGCGAAGAAGTCGATGGACCCCGCCGTGGGCGAGCAGCTCGTCTCGTACATCGACGAGATCGCTGACATCTTCTGGCAGACCGACAAGGGCCGCCAGATGGGCGTGTACCCGCCGAGCTGATCGCCACCGAACGACGCAACGGGCGTCTGGCGAGCCACGATGCTTGCTGGGCGCCCTTTTGCGCGTACGGAGCCGAGTCGAATCGAAGCGCATCTCGTCGAACCTTGGCTCGTCGCGAACACGTGAGTGACGTGTTGAGGAACCGGTCGAGGTCGATCTCGTACCAGCGATGCGCACGTCGAGTTAGCCGTCTCCGCTGCGCTCTTGCCGGAGGCCGCAACTCCTCGGTGACTAGCGTGGGCGGGGTATGCAACACGACCCCCAGCGCACCACTCGCACGCTCTCAGAAGTGGAGTCAAAAGCGCTCGTTCGCGCTTATGGCGTGCCGCTAGCTCCAGAGAGCGTGGTGGCTGATGTTGCGGGCTGCGTGGAGGCAGCGGCGACGTTGGGCTATCCGGTGGCGGTCAAACTGAACGGTGACGGCATCGCCCACAAGACCGAACGAGGGCTGGTACGACTTGGTCTGGCCGATGATGTTGCCGTCGCGCAAGCGGCAGGTGATCTGCTGGCCCGTGCATTGCCGTCTGATGGCGACGTCACGCTGCTCGTCGCCCCAATGATTCGTGGCGCCCGTGAGTTGATCGTCGGGCTCATCCGAGATGCCCAGTTTGGGCCAATGGTGATGCTGGGTATTGGCGGCATCCTTGCCGAGGCGGTTGCTGATGTTGCGTTCCGGCCGGCCCCGCTCGATCGCATCACGGCGGCTGAACAGGTTGATGCACTCGCAATGCAATCAGTGCTCGGCGCATTCCGAGGTGAGGCTGCGGTGGACCGGGCGGCGTTGGTCGACGTGCTCGTTGGGCTCGGTCAGCTCGCACACGACCGGCCTGACGTGATGAGCGTCGATGTCAACCCGCTCATCATCACGTCAGACGGTCGTCTGGTCGCAGTCGATGCGCTTGTCGAGATAGCTGACGTTGACGCGCCGGTCACAACTTCGGCATCTGGTCGTCCTGCACCAACGCATGAGCAGTTCATGGCGTTGTTCGAGCCTAAAGGAGTGGTTGTCACCGGAGCGTCGACGCATCCCGGCAAGTTTGGGTTCGTTGCGCTGCACAACCTGCTCGCCTCGGGCTACGGCGGTGGGGTGATGGCAACGAACCGATCCGAGGAGGAGGTACTGGGCATCCAGACGGTGGCGGATCTCGATGCAATTCCCGACGGAGCCGCAGAGTTGATGTTCGTGTGCACCCCGGCCTCTGCCAATGTTGACCTGTTGCGTAGTGCCGCTCAACGCGGCATTCGGGCGGCGTTCTTGACATCTGCTGGATACGGCGAAGCCGGTGAGCAAGGACGTGCTGCTGAGCGGGAGTTGATCGCTCTTGCCGACGAACTCGGCATCCTGCTTGCTGGTCCGAACGGTCAAGGCGTGGTGTCCACTCCGGCAAACCTCTGTGCGCAGATCGTGGCGCCCTATCCGCCAGCAGGTCGTATCGGTGTGGCGAGCCAGTCGGGAAATTTCGTATCGAGTTTCCTCAACCTCTCGCGTTCGACGGGAGTGGGAATTTCTCGTGCGGTGTCGGCGGGGAATGCCGCCGCCGTCGGCGTTGCCGACTATCTCGACTTTTATGCAGAAGACCCAGCAACTTCGGTGTCACTCGCCTATGTCGAAGGCATTACTGACGGCCGTGCATTAATGGAACGACTCGGCGGAGCCGCCGCGCGTAAACCGTTGGTGGTGCTCAAGGGTGGCGCCACAGCAGGGGGCGCCCGAGCCGCTGCGAGCCACACCGGGGCGTTAGCGGCCGACGATCGGATCTTCGACGGCTATTGCCGCGCGGTTGGTCTGACTCGCGTGCAGTCCGTTGAGGAAGCGTTCGACGCGGCCGCGACCTTTGCCACCCAGCCACTACCGGCGGGGCCGAATACGGTGATCTTGACCACGGCCGGGGGCTGGGGAGTGGTGACGTCTGACGCGGTCACCCGTGATGGCGATCTTCGGTTGTTGGAACTCCCCGAGGACCTGTTGGCTTCGATCGATCAACTCCTGCCGCCGCGCTGGAGCCGGAACAATCCCGTCGACTGCGCCGGCGGCGAAACCCGCGACACCATCCCAGAGGTCATGGGTCTCATCGCCCGGCACCGCGATGTGCACTCGGTGATCTATCTCGGCCTCGGAATTCAATCAAACCAGGCGCGGATGATGCGTGAGGGGCGATTCCATCCCGATCACGGTCTTGACCGCATTGTCGAGTACCACGAGCGACAGGACCGTCGATTCGCCGAGGCGGCGGCTGCGTTGAGCGACGAAACGGGCAAGCCAATTCTTGTGGCGACCGAACTCGCTATTGCTGATCCTTCGAACGCTGGACCGGCAGCGGTTCGTGAGTCGGGCCGATTGTGTTACGCAACGGGCGACCGCGCGGTCGTCGCGCTCGGACACCTGCTGCGGTATGCGCAGTACCAGGAGCGCCGTCGAGGGTGACGACCAGGCGTCAATCAAATGGGCCGATCGCCGTACTCGTTGCGGTCGCACTCGTGCCGGCGCTGGTGCTATTCGGGCTGTTGCGTGTGGTTGACCGTGACGCGTCGTCGTCCAGCGAACCGGTGGCGCTCAACCCGGTGGCAGACGCGGTGCCGACCGTTGGCAGCGCACGAGCGGTGCTGTCGCTACGTCGGACCGCTGCGGAACTGTCAGGCAGGATGAATCGGTCGTCGTTGGCCTCGTCGCTCCAGCCGGTGCTCGCCGCAATGTCGCCCGCATCATGTCTGGCGGTCAGCATTGACGGTGTCGCGCTCGACCTGCCAGCTGGGCCACCGGCCATTCCGGCGAGCACGGTCAAGGTATTGATCGCAGTTGCAGCACTCGACATCCTTGGTCCTGAATTCCGCTTCGTCACCACGGTGATGGGGCCGGCACCTATTGACGGCGTCGTCAATGGCGATGTGATCGTCGTGGGTGGTGGTGACCCTGTGCTGAGCAGTGACTGGTATCCGGCATCTGGAATGGAACGCCACCCAGTCATGTCGCCGACATCGCTTAATCAGCTCGCTCAAGCCATGGCGTCAGGTGGAGTGACGGCGATTACTGGTCGCGTACTCGGCGACGGCAGTCGGTACGACGACGAGTACGAAGTGGTCGACTGGGCCGACGACATCTTTGGAATCGAGGCAGGTCCCTACGACGCGCTGATGGCAAACGATGCACGCGTCGAAGGTGACCAGTACCGGTGGGACGATCCAGTTGCGGCTGCGGCGGCCGAGTTCCGACTCCGCCTCGGCGTAGTCGGAATCTCCTCGTCTGGTAGCGGCGGGCAATCGTCGCCTGCGGTGGATGCGGTGGAGCTTGCTCGAGTCGAATCAGCTCCGTTGACCAATGTCGTCGAAGAAATGTTGATGACCAGTGACAACAACACGGCGGAGATGTTGGTGAAGGAATTGGGTGTCGCCGTCTATGGCATCGGGAGTCGAGTGGATGGCCTCTCGGCCGTGTCGTCAGCGCTCACTCGTCGTGGTGTGACGATCGACGGCATGACGCTCGTGGATGGCAGCGGGCTCGCTAGTTCGACGCAGGTGAAGTGCGAATCCTTGGTTGAAGCAATCGATCGAGCTCCTGACGGCGTGATTGACGGACTTCCGGTTGCCGGCGTGAGTGGGACCCTTTCGCAGATCTTTGTTGGCTCCCCTGTGGAAGGTCGGCTTCGAGGGAAGACCGGAACATTGGGTAACCCGCCGTACGACCAAGATCCTCCGGCGGTGAAGGCTCTCGCCGGCCAGGTCATGTCCGACGGCAGCGAACAGATCACCTTTGCGCTGTTACTCAATCAATCGCTGGTCAACGATCAGTCGGTGTATCGCCCCATATGGGATGCTCTCGTAGCGGCGTTTGCGGCATATCCCGCTGGTATCGGAGTCGCTGAGCTCGCACCATGACGCGTCGCCTTCGAACCGTGATTGCGATCACCTTGCTGCCGGCCCTCATGCTCTCTGCAGTGTGGAATTGGGTTCGTGATCGCAGCCGGGCGATTGCGGTGCCCACGATTGCCGTCGCAGGTGACGTGGTCGAAACGGTTGGGGTTGCTCACACGCCGGTCATGTCGGTTCGGCGAGTTGCGGCATCGGTGGCATCGGCGGCCACCCGTGACCGACGCGCTGATGCCATCGATCAGGTGGTGGCCGACCTTGCGTCCACGGAGTGCCTCGTGATGACCGCGAATGGCATCACTGTGACTGATGTTCGCTCACGCACAGGTGTCGTCGGCGCAAGTGCAGTGCCGGTAATCATCGCAGCGGCCGCAGCCGACGAACTTGGCGCGACACACCGCTCGTCAACGGTCATTGCAGGGACCGAGCCGGTCGACGGACGGATTCTGGGTGACCTGCATTTGATCGGTGGGGGTGACCCATTTCTTGCGTCTGATGAACTCGCCTCGACAAACGACGTTGAACTGATCGATGTTGCTCGCATCAACACCTTGGTTCGCGCCCTCGTGGCCAGCGCAGTGGTGGCGATCGACGGTGACATCGTCGGCGTCGATGACCGGTATACCCGCGTGCCACGAGCACCCGACGATCCGGCGATGCCTGCAGCCCTTGTCGTTGACGGTGGTCGCATTCTGACGAGTCCTGTCAATCGTGGGCTCGACCCGGCCCAGACGGCGGCACGCACGCTTTATGAACTGCTGATTCGGGCGGGCATTTCGGTGTCGGGCACCGTTCGGGTCGGTCCGGTGGCCGATGGCGTGGTGACGTTGGCCGTTGTCGAAGGGGCGGAATTGGTGGCGCTGTCTGAGGCAGTGGCGCGTGATGACAGCGTTGATGGGGCGACCGGTATTGCACCGTGGAACTGGGCAATCGAGGTGGCCATCGCCTCGGGAACGGGGACCGACACGGCCTCGGGCCTCAACGCAGTGAGCGACGCTGTGGCGACGTGGGGTGTGCCTCGACCGGTGTTGCGGGTGGGCGATGCACTGGCAGATTCAACCGTCAGTTGCCAGACGCTGTTGGCGGCGTACGAACGACTCGGCTCTGCGTCGGTGTTGATTGAACGTGGCAGGGGCGACGATTGGTTGATGGTGGGTGCGCTGGAGGCTGGTCTTGAGGTGGTGGCGATCGGTGATGAGGATGCATTGCGTGCTGCCATTGATCAGCTGCGCACGGTGATTGACGACGGCGCTGAGGTGGCGGACGTCAACGAACTGCAACCTTTGGGCGGAGTATCGCAATGAGCGATGGCGACCGAATGCCGATGTTCCCATTGTCGGTGGTGTTGCTGCCGGGTGCAGCCCTGCCGCTCCACATCTTTGAGGATCGTTATCGGGCATTGATGCGCGATCTCCTTGCGGGTGACGACGCAATGCGGTTTGGAATCCCTCCGATTTTGCGCGGGCGCGAAGTTGGCGGCGGTGATGAACGCTGTGAAACGGCGGCGGTGGTGCACGCGGTTGATCCTCGAGTCGCTCCAGATGGTCGGTTCACCCTTGTCGCCGCGTCGGTTGGCCGTGTGGAGATCACTGAATGGCTGCCCGATGATCCGTATCCGCAAGCGTTGGTGCGTCCCCTCGTCGACAATGCAGAGTGGTCCGGCGCCGTTGCTCTCGACCAGCTGGCGCAACGCGCCCATGAGATAGCGCGCCTCGCAGCTGTTGAACTCCCAGGAGCGCTTCATCTGGTCGAGGACCCAGCAGCCGTGTCGTTCGCCCTCGGGGCGCTGCTCCCGATTGCGGATTTGGATCGACTGGCATTGCTGCGCTCCCGGGATCCAATGGAGCGCTGCCGCTTGTTGATGAGCGCATTCGACGACGTAGAGGCCGTTCTGAAATTCCGGGACACGTGATAGGAATAGAGGAATGACGAAACCGGATCAGGCTGCTTCGGAGTCCCGCCGGAAGGCGGCATCAGTTGACGATGTCGTTGATGGCGTGATCTCCTATGCCAAGGCGCAGACCGTGGGCCCATTGCGAGGGGCGGGTCGGTGGCTCGCTTGGGGGGCGATCGGAGCGATACTGATCGGCATCGGCGGATCGTTGGCTCTGCTTGGCGTGCTGCGTCTGGTGCAGACCGAGTGGGGTGCGGTGTCGGGCGAAGAATCCCGGCTGTCATGGTTGCCGTACCTGATCGTGTTCGTTATCGGGGCCGCATTTGTTGGGTTCGCCATCTCGCGAATCAACCGTTCGCATCTAATGAATAGCGAGTCATCGAAGGGACAACCATGAGTGCCCGAACCAATGATGAGGTCACCTCAAAAGACGATCTGCGCAGGACGTTGGAGTCGTTTCAGGAAGGACTCCGTGGCCAGATCGATGACCGGCGCCAAACCATTGTGACCGTCGGCGTGGTCGTCGTCAGTGTTGTGGTCGTCTGTGCGTACCTGCTTGGCCGTCGCGGTGGACGCCGGCGCAGCACGTTGGTTGAGATCCGAAGGGTCTGACGGCACTGTGTCGCTCATTGGACGCATCGCGCCCCACGGGCTGATGAAGACCGCAGTTCGACGTGGTCTGATTGGCGGTAACCCATGGTGGCGAGGCGTGGGGATGGTGCTGCTCGCCGGTCGAGTACTCCGTCGAGCGGTGCGGCGCGAACCGGAGTTGCTCGCAAGCGAGCGGTTGCGTCCGGGGGCCAGTCTCACTATTCGCACTGGGCGACGAGCCCGACGATGATCGTGCAGCTCCGACAGCCGCGACGTGAGGTCGAGGTTCGTGGTGGTCGTCCGGCTCGTGCGGTGTTGATCGAACTCGGGCTTGCGCCCGAGGGTCACCTCGTGATTCGTAACGGCACGCTGGTGCCGTCTGACGCAGAACTCGGCGACGACGATCTCGTAGAGATTCGTCCCGTCGTATCCGGGGGCTGATATGTCAAAGTGCCGCGCATGTGGCGAACCTGCTGTTATTGACCTGGCGCGACACAACGCCAATTTCTGTGCTGATCATTTCATCCGGCTGTGCCTTCGACAGATGACGCGGGCGATCGACGACTTCAGCATGTTCAGTCGTGAGGACCGCATCCTGGTAGCCGTGTCAGGTGGCAAGGATTCCTTGGCCCTTTGGGACATGTTGATCATGGAGGGTTATCACGCCGCCGGGCTCTACATCGGGCTCGGCATTGGTGAGTACAGCGATGAGAGCGGACGGCTCGTTCGCCAGTTCGCGAGTGAGCGAGGGCTGACGTTGCACGAGATTGATCTTCGTGCCGAGCACGGCTTCGACATTCCTACCGCGGCGAAAGCGACTCGTCGTGTGCCGTGTTCGGCGTGTGGACTTGCTAAGCGGCATCTCTTCGATAGTGCCGCTCGCGAACACGGCTATGACGTGCTTGTCACGGGACACAATCTCGATGATGAGGCGGCCGTGCTGTTCGGCAACACACTCCGATGGGACGTCGAATACTTGCGGCGCCAAGCGCCGGTGCTGGCTGCGTCTGGAGGATTTGGGCGCAAGGCCAAGCCGTTGGTTCGCCTCACCGAGCGCGAGATGGCGGCATGGTGTGTGATTCGTGGAATCGACTACGTCGTTGAAGAGTGCCCGATGGCTCTCGGCAATCGACACCTTGCTTACAAAGAATCGTTAGCTGGGCTCGAATCTCGTTCGCCGGGGGTGACCGCATCGTTCTTTCTTGGTTTCTTGGAGCGAATGGCCCCGATTCTTGACGCTGGAGTCGATCACGATGATCCCGTCGCGTGTCGGCAATGCGGGGCGCCGACATCAGCGGTCGATGAGTCATGCGCGTTTTGTCGACTGGTGTCAACTGCAGCGGCGCATGAACCAGTTCCCGTGCGATTAGTGCTGGATCGACGCCGCCGGAAAGCGTTTGACGAGCAGTGGGGAACCACAACGATGGAGACGACATGATCGATCAACATGGGGGGCCTTTTGGCGTTGGGGAGCGGGTGCTGCTCCTTGACCAGAAGCGACGCCGTTACCTTGTCGAATTGACCGATGGCGGCGAATTCCATAGTCACGCGGGATTCGTTCCGCATCGCGACATCGTGGGCCAGGCGGAGGGCTCGGTCGTTTCGAGCACCAAGGGTGCTGAGTACACCGTGCTTCGGCCGACCCTTGAGGACTTCGTCCTTGAGATGCCTCGCGGTGCACAGGTGATCTATCCAAAGGACCTCGCACCAATCTGCATCCTTGCTGATATTGCTCCCGGAGTTCGCGTGTTGGAGAGCGGCGTCGGATCTGGCGCGCTGTCGATGACGATGCTTCGCTACGGAGCTGACATCGTCGGCTATGAACTTCGCGAGGATTTTGCGAATCGTGCGGTTGCCAATGTTCGATCCTTCCTTGGACCTGCTGCTCTTGATCGTTACCGGGTCAAGATCGGCGATTCGTATGAAGGAATCGATCCAACCGATGGACCGTTTGACCGTGTGGTCCTCGATCTACCCGAACCGTGGAGGGTGGTGCCGCACGCCGAAACAGCGCTCCGGCCGGGAGGCATCTTGGTTGCCTACACACCCTCGATCACCCAGGCAGCGCAGACTCGAGAGGCCCTCAAGGGTCGCTGGACTGACACTCGGACGATTGAAGTGCTCCATCGGGGATGGCACATTGATGGTCAGGCAGTGCGACCTGACCACCGGATGGTGGCGCACACAGGATTCTTGAGTGTCGGTCGCTTTCTCGGCCAAGGGCGTTCTCGACGGGAGCCGGCCGCGGCGGCATCACCTGCGGCTGAACGCGAGGATCAGGGCTCGATGTAAATGCATTCGCCGGGGCATTCCTCGGCGGATTCAATAACGGAGTCGAGCTGGCTGTCGGGGAATTCAGCCATCCCTTCTGCGCCCTGCGGGTTGCCCTTTGCCGTGGCGAAAACCTTGTCGCCTTCCTTCACGTAGGCAAGACCGTCATCAAGGAGCGTGAAGACGTCGGGTGCGATTTCTTCACAGAGACCGTCACCGGTGCAGAGATCCTGATCGATCCAGACCTTCATGGGGGAATGCTCCTTGACTCGTCGAAATGTTGACCATTGCAGCCTACCGCTTCGTCGCTCCGTAGGTCCGCATCAAGATTGCTGAAAACTCTGGTGACGATCGGCGACGCAAGCACCGATCATGCAGGTGTATGGTCGCATCGGAGTTGATCTGATGGTTGGAGGCGAGGAGCGGCCCCCTGAAGGGTCGGAGACGGTCGAGTCGCAGGCGCCAGGTAGTCCTGAGTTGGATACGTCGCGACGGGCGGGTGGCACCGTCGAGCAGCGTGTCGTAGCGCTCGAGCATGAACTCTTGGAGGCCCGAGGGCGGATCGCACAAGCGGTCGCTCAGAACGAACGACTCAGTCGAACCTTGCGCGACGCTCGTGAGCAGATCACTGGATTACGCGATGAAATTGCCGCGCTGTCGGCTCCGCCGAATCCGTATGGCGTGGTGCTCGAGCGAAATGCCGACGGCACCCTTGACGTGGCATCAGCGGGCAGAAAGCTTCGTGTTCGGGTCGATCCGATGCTCGACATGGAGGGAATCGGGGTCGGTGATGAGGTGGCGCTCAACGAGGCGCAAGCGGTCATCGATGTCCGCCGGCCAGCACCAGTGGGTGAAGTGGCGACTCTTGGCGAGGTGCTTGAGGACGGCGTGCGTGTCATCGTCGCGACGGGCAACGATGACGACATCGTCTGTGAGCTCGCTGGGGTGCTGCGGGGCAAGCGGTTGCGATCCGGTGACCGGGTGCGCATCGATCCTCGAAACCATGTGGTGCTCGAGGTGTTACCGCCTGCCGAGGTCGATGATCTGCTGCTGACTGAGGTCCCCGACGTCACGTATAGCGACATTGGAGGGCTCGATGATCAGATCGCCATGATCGCGGACGCCGTTGAACTGCCGTATCTCCACCATGACCTTTTCGCTGAGCATCAACTCCCTGCGCCGAAGGGCATTCTGCTGTATGGCCCTCCTGGCTGCGGCAAGACGCTCATTGCCAAAGCGGTAGCCAACAGCTTGGCCCGAAAGGTTGCTGACGCGATCGGCGAGGACAAAGGGCACAGTTACTTCATCAACATCAAAGGTCCTGAACTGCTCAATAAGTACGTGGGGGAGACAGAGCGGCGGATCAGGACGATCTTCCAGCGGGCGCGGGAAAAGAGCGAAGAAGGTTGGCCGGTCATCGTGTTCTTCGATGAGATGGACTCAATGTTCCGAACGCGCGGTTCGGGTGTTTCCTCGGACATGGAATCAACGATCGTTCCGCAACTCTTGGCGGAGATCGACGGGGTTGACGGACTGCGCAACGTCATCGTGATTGGGGCCACGAACCGCGAGGACCTGATCGACCCTGCGATCTTGCGACCAGGCCGCCTCGATGTGAAGATTCGAATCGAGCGGCCCGACGAGCGATCAGCCGCGCAGATCATGGCGCGGTACCTCACCGCCGAACTCCCGATTGCTGCGGGTGAGAACGTGGCCGACATGATTGCCGCGACCGTGGCTGAGATGTTTCGCGACGACTCGATCAACCACTTCCTCGAGGTCACCTACGTGAACGGGGAGAAAGAAGTGCTGCAGTTCCGAGATTTCGTATCCGGGGCGATGATCGAGAACATTGTTCGGCGAGCGAAGACGGCATCGATCAAGCGCATCGTGGCGGGAGGGGAGCGAGGCATTCGCCGTGCCGACCTCATCGACGCCGTGCGACGGGAATTTCGCGAGCACGAGGACCTTCCGAATACCACCAATCCGGATGACTGGGCCAAGGTCTCTGGGCGCAAAGGTGAGAGGATCGTGTTCATACGCACGTTGGTCGACCGCTCCGCCGGCGTCGGTGGCCGAGCGATCGAGCGCACGCCGACCGGTCAGTACCTCTGAGATGGCCATTGCGAAGGTCTGCGGTCTTGAGACCGAGTACGGCATCATGGTCGTTGGAGCGGAGAACAATCCGGTTGCCGCTTCTGGCCTCCTGATCAATGCGTACATGGATCGCATCGGCCGTTCGACTGGCTTCGACGCCAGCGAAGAGCATCCTGAGTTCGACGCGAGGCAGATCCACGAGCCATCGGTCTTGCACCTCGACCCCGACCCGGATCTCGACCTGCTGCCGGTCAACACGATGCTCGTCAACGGCTCGCGTTACTACGTCGACCACGCCCATCCCGAACTGTCAACGCCGGAAGTTCGTTCGGCGTTTGAGGCAGTGCGGTGGGATCGTGCTGGCGAGGAGATTTTGCGGCGGTCGATGGACGCTGCTCGGTCGATGCTGCCGCCCGGCGCGGAGATCATCGTCCACAAAAACAACTCCGATGGCAAAGGCAACTCATACGGCTGCCATGAGAATTACCTCATTGCCCGCGACATCCCATTTGGACGGGTGGTGTCGGGCGTCATGGCGCATTTTGTGTCGCGTCAGGTGATGTGCGGTGCAGGCAAAGTGGGTTGCGAGCAACCCGGTGCCGCCTACGACTCAGTCGCCTTTCAGATTTCGCAGCGTGCCGACTTTTTTGAAGAAGAAGTCGGCCTCGAGACCACTGTTCGGCGGCCAATCGTGAATACGCGCGACGAACCCCACTGTGACGCCGAGCGTTTCCGTCGCCTTCACGTGATTGCTGGTGACGCCAATATGTCCGAGACCGCCACGTTCATGAAGGTGGCAACGACCGCGATGGTGCTGGCAGCGATTGAGGATGGTGCCGCTTCTGCGATTCCGGTTCTGGCCCATCCGGTTCGAGCGATTCGGACGATCAGCCATGATCCGAGCCTTCGTTCGACGGTCGAGTTGATCGACGGGACCATGGTCACTGCCCTCGATCTGCAATGGCAGATATTCGAGGTTGCTGATGCATGGTTCCGTGAACACGGTGGTGACGCGGTTGGGCCAGGCGTGGCGGAGCTTGCCTTAACTCAATGGCAGTCACTTCTCGATGGGCTAGGAGCCAATCGCGAGGTGGTCGCTGATCGGGTCGACTGGGTGGCGAAGGAGCGCCTGATCACTGCGTACGCAGAGCGCCATGGCCTTGGCCCGACGGCACCGCGTCTGCGTGCCATCGATCTTCAGTACCACGATCTGCGTCCAGGTCGATGTCTCGCTGATCGCGTTGGGTTGCAGCGAATGACCACCGACGACGACGTTGCAGCCGCAGTTCACGACCCGCCCGAGTCCACACGCGCTTACTTCAGAGGCCGATGCCTAGAGAAATTCGCTGATGACGTCATCGCTGCGAACTGGGATTCGATCGTGCTTGACACTGGATCCGATCCGCTGCGACGGATCTCGATGCCCGAACCGTTGCGCGGGACCGCAGACCTCGTCGCTAACGTGATCGACGCGAGTTCGACCGCTGCGGAACTGGTGCAGCGGCTCGGAAGTTGAACCCTCGACAGAGCAGAACGCTGAAAGGTTGGGATCGATGGCCGAACGCACGCAACGCCAGCGGCACGACGAACGCGATGATGATGAAGTGGCCCCGTCGCCAGCTTCGGGTGAACGAACGTCGCTGACGTCGTCTGATGAACTCGATGACCTCCTCGATGAGATCGACGAGGTGCTCGAGCACAATGCAGAGGAGTTCGTGCGTTCCTACGTGCAAAAGGGAGGGCAGTGACCATGGCAATGCCGGTATTCCCGGTCGGTGATGATCCGGGTTCAGATTTTCCTCAGTTGCTCTCGCGCGTCGGGCTTGGTCAGTCACCGTTGCCAACGGGCGTGGTGGCTGGGGTTCCCCATGCGACGACCTGCGTGGCGTTGCGCTTTGCTGATGGCGTCGTGATGGCAGGTGATCGTCGGGCTACGGCCGGACACCTGATCTCTCATCGGTCAATGGAAAAAGTGGTGCAAGCCGACCGGCATTCAGGCGTCGCGATCGCAGGGGCCGCGGGTCCGGCTGTTGAGATGATCCGGTTGTTCCAGGTGCAACTCGAGTACTACGAGAAGGTTCAAGGCACCGCGCTGAGCCTCGAGGGGAAGGCCAACCAGTTAGCAGCAATGGTTCGGGCAAACCTGCCTGCAGCAATGCAAGGCATGGGAGTTGTTCCGATCTTCGCCGGCTATGACATGCGTCGTTCAGTGGGCCGATTGTGGGACTACGACATGCTCGGCGGACGGTATGAAGAGCGCGAGTTTGTTGCCACCGGTTCTGGCTCGCTGCATGCTGGCACCGTCGTGAAGGTCGGCTTCCGGCCAGGGCTCGATCGCTCTGCGGCAGTCGAACTCGTGGCTCGGGCGTTGTGGGAAGCAGCTGAGGCAGACTCCGCTACCGGTGGTCCCGACATGATTCGCGGCATATTCCCGATCGTTGCAACCATCACCGCGCAGGGGTGGGCGACGGTGAGCGATGACGAACTTGCTGAGCGTTACCGTTCGATCATCGAGCAGGCTGGGCAGGTGGTTGAGCGATGAGTATGCCGTTCTACGTTGCGCCCGAACAGGCGATGAAGGACCGAGCAGATTTCGCTCGCAAGGGCATTGCTCGTGGCCGTGCCCTCGTTGCGCTTCGGTGGCGTGATGGGATCGTGATCGTGGCGGAGAACACGTCGCAGTCATTGCGGAAAGTCAGTGAGATCTACGACCGCATCGCGTTCGCTGGAGTCGGGAAATACAACGAGTTCGATCAACTGCGGGTAGCTGGGATCCGCTCGGCGGAGTTGACCGGCTATCAGTACTCCCGTGATGACGTCGATGCTCGAAGTCTTGCGAATGACTACGCACAGCTGCTTGGCAATGCGTTTACCCACGGAATGAAACCAATGGAAGTGGAAATTCTTGTCGCAGAAGTCGGCCTTGAACCAGGTGGCGGCGACCAGATCTTCCAGATCATGTACGACGGCACGGTGATCGATCACGCCGACACCTGTGTGCTTGGTGGTGACTCCGATGCCATCGGAGCACGGCTCGCTGGCGGTTTTGTCGACGGTGCAGATCTCGCTGCGTCGGTGCGGCTTGGTTCTTCGGCATTGTCCGGGTCGGACCGGGTGCTCGGCCCCGAGGCGTTTGAGGTGGCCGTGCTCGAACGTGGCAACGGCCGTCGTTGCTTTCGGCGGGGTTCCGCAGCGGACGTCGCGCGCTTTTTTGAGGCATAAGTCGTGGTAGCCGTCGATCTCAATGCGGACCTCGGCGAAGGGTATGGCGTCTGGTCGGCAGGCGACGACGACGCGATGCTTGACATCGTCACCAGCGCGAATGTTGCCTGTGGGTTTCATGCGGGCGATCCATCGACGTTGCGCCGTGTGTGCGCGGCAGCGGTGCAGCGATCGGTCAGGATCGGGGCACAGGTGTCGTTCCCCGATCTCGCAGGCTTTGGCCGACGGCATATGGAGATTCCGTCAAATGAACTGACCGACATCGTGCTATATCAACTCGGCGCACTGGACGCATTTGCGCAGGTCGCTGCCGCTGAGGTGTCGTATGTCAAGCCCCATGGTGCGCTCTATCACGCCGCTGCGATCGATCCCCGAGTGGCGAATGCCATCGTCAGCGCCGTGATCGAGTACGACCCATCGATGGCTGTGCTCGGGCTGCCGCACTCGCATCTGCTCGATGCCGCGCAGGAACATGGCCTCGAGCCGATCGCCGAGGGTTTCGCCGATCGGGCCTATCACCGTGACGGTCAACTCGTGGCTCGATCACATGCCGAAGCGGTGTTGCATGATCCCATCGAGGTGGCGACGCGGGCGGTGCAGATGGTCTGCGAGGGCACAGTGCAATCAGTTGAGGGTGCCATGGTGAATGTGCCGATTCGGTCGCTGTGTATTCACGGTGACACCCCCGGCGCGGTGGCGATCGCTAGCGCGGTGAAGACGGCATTGACCACTGCCGATGTGGTGATTTTTCCTTTCACGTGACGATGCCCGACCGCACTCTTCGGCCGATGGGCCCAACCACAGTGCTGGTGGAGACCGGAGCTCGTGACCCGGTCGCTGTGGCCGAGGCAGTCCGCTCGGTGTTCGGCGCACGGGTGACGGATCTCATCCCAGCAGCTCAGACTGTCGTTGTCCGGTGTGCGTATGCGATTGCAGATGACGCATCGTTTCTCGATGACCTCACCGAGGTGGTGGCATCGGTACGGTCTGGGTCGCCATCGACCTCCGGCCGACTCGTCGAGATTCCCGTGGTCTACGACGGTGAGGACCTCGCGCACGTCGCCGATGTGACTGGACTGACCGTGCAAGAGGTCGTTGACGCGCACACCGCCGTTGAGCATCGGGCGGCATTTTGTGGCTTCGCGGCGGGCTTCGCGTATCTGGAGGTTGGCGATCGACGATTGACCATCGCTCGGCGCGCATCGCCGCGACCGCGGGTACCGACAGGTTCGGTCGCCCTCGCTGCGGGGTATACGGCCGTCTATCCGGTGGCGTCACCTGGGGGCTGGCACCTGATTGGTCGGACCGAGGAGCAGTTGTGGAACCCGCATCGTCAGCGGCCTTCGTTGATCGAACCGGGCGATGTGGTGAGGTTCATCGCGACATGAGTGGCACCGCGGTGCTCGAAGTGCTCGAGGCCGGATGGTCGACGAGCGTCCAAGACGCTGGTCGTCCTGGGTTTGCACACGTTGGTCTCGGATCCGCAGGAAGTGTCGATCCGGCGTCGATGTCTCGAGTGAATCGCGGGATCGGCAATGACATCGCCGACGCAGTGATCGAGACCGCAGGAGGGCTGGTGCTTCGAGCGCTGAGTCCAACGATGGTGTTGGCGTCGTCATGGTCGTCTCCGGTTCGTGTTGCGACCGGCGACACGATCGCTATTGCGCCTGACCCGGCACGTCGCTGGACGCAGGTCGCCGTGTCGGGCGGCATCTACGGATTACCGGTGCTCGGTTCGTTGTCGGCGGACACGATGGCGTCAATCGCTCCAGTACCGATTCGTGTTGGGTCGGTGTTGTGTCGAGGAGCAGGGCACTCGAACACCCCGACGGATCTGACGGCCGACACTCGTGATCCGAACGGTGCCGTGCGACTCTGGCTCGGTCCCAGGGCTGACTATGTCGAGGGCGATCCGATCGACGTCTTGACGTCGTCCGTGGCCCGACTTGGTGAGGGGAGCCGAGTCGGTGTGCGACTGGATGGGGTTGAGTTGCGTCGGAGCAACCGCAACGAACTACCGAGCGAAGGGATGATTCCCGGTGCGATCCAGGTTCCCCACGATGGGCGACCGATCGTGATGGGCCCTGATCATCCCGTGACCGGTGGGTATCCCGTTGTGGCGATCGTTGACCCTCGAGACCTGTGGATGCTGTGGTGTCGCCCGATGTCGTCGCCGGTTCGATTTATTCGGGCGGAACGGCGCGACGGCCTCTCGGTCTGACCGGTACGGTGGGGCGATGGAGCGCCGTATCTACGGTCTCGAAAACGAGTACGGCATCACCTGCACGCTGCGCGGCCAGCGGCGCCTCACCCCCGACGAAGTCGCTCGATATCTCTTTCGCAAAGTGGTCACGTGGGGCAGGTCGTCAAACGTGTTTTTGCAGAATGGGGCACGGCTCTATCTCGATGTTGGTTCTCATCCCGAGTACGCAACTCCAGAGTGCGACTCGATCCATGACGTGGTTGTACACGACAAGGCCGGCGAGCGAATCATGGAGTCGCTCGTCGCATCGGCTGAAGAGCGACTCGAAGAGGAAGCGATACGCGGCACCGTCTACTTGTTTCGGAACAACACCGATTCGGCTGGAAACTCGTATGGCTGTCACGAGAATTACCTCACTCGTCGAGGTGATGACACCGACTACGGCGCTTCGCTGATTCCGTTCCTTGTCACCCGTCAGATCTACACCGGCGCTGGCAAAGTGCTGCAAACGGCGCGCGGTGCGAAATTTTCGATGTCGCAGCGCGCTGATCACATTTGGGAAGGCATGAGTTCGGCGACGACGCGTAGCCGACCGATCATTAATACACGTGATGAACCGCATGCTGACGCAGAGCGGTTTCGGCGACTTCATGTGATCGTCGGCGACTCGAACATGAGTGAATACACCACGTTCTTGAAAGTTGGCGCAACTGCATGCCTTCTGCGGATGCTGGAAGACCCACGGGTTGGGCTGCGCGATATGACCCTTGAGAACCCGATTCGAGCGATTCGCGAGATCAGCCACGATCTCACCTGTCGTCGTACGGTCCGGCTTTCAAGCGGCCGTGAGTTGAGCGCTCTCGATATCCAACGCGAGTTCCTTGACCGAGCACTCGAGTACGCCGATCGATACGGATTCGACCCCCACGAGACCCGGGCGCTCGCGATGTGGGAGCACTGCGTGACGCGGATCGAGGATGATCCCATGCAACTCGATCGCGAAGTTGACTGGGTGATCAAGCACCGGTTGGTTGAGGCATTTCGCGACCGCCATGGGCTTGAACTCTCGGACGCACGAGTGCAATTGCTTGACCTGCAGTATCACGATGTCACTCGGTCGAGGAGTCCGTTCTATCGATTGCAGGATCGTGGAATGGTCGAGCGAGTGTGCACCGAGTTGGAGATCGATCGCGCCGTGCACGATCCACCGCAAACGACTCGTGCTCGGTTGCGAGGTGCCTTCATCAAACGTGCGACCGAACGGCGGCGGGATTACACCGTTGATTGGGTTCACCTCAAAGTGAACGATCAGGCACAACGAACGGTGCTGTGTAAGGACCCATTCACCTCTAGTGACGAACGAGTTGATCGATTGATCGAACAACTG
>JAPOJQ010000020.1 GCA_029978335.1 Actinomycetota bacterium | reverse complement strand
TACCCATGCGGCACCCTCCCCGAAGTGTCCAACCTCAACTTCGTCACCGGACAAACCATCCCCAACTCCGTGCTCGCACCACTGTCCGACAACGGCGAGGTCTGCCTCTACGTCTACGGACAAGCACACCTACTCGTCGACATCTCCGGCTACCTCTAACACCTCTGGCACGATCCCATTCGTGCCAGATGAACCAAGACTGCTACAACGATCGCCATGCCGATGATCTCGTTCCCGCAGCGCCTGAAGGACCTCGCCGAGGCACAACCTGATCGCCCTGCAATCGTGTGCAACGGGCGAGCGATCTCCCGAGGTGAGCTCGAGCGCGCCGGCAACCGGCTTGCCCGTGATCTCGCCGAACGGGGTGTGGGCCGTGGCGATTTCGTCACGGTCGCGTTGCCGAACTCGATCGAGTGGTTCGTGACGTATGTAGCGGTCTGGAAACTCGGGGCGATCCCCCAACCGGTGTCGGCCAAGTTGCCACCGCGTGAACTCGCAGCGATCGTCGAGTTGGCCTCGCCCAAGGTGGTGGTTGGGGTGGAGCCAGGCAGTGACATGGCATCGCTCCTTCCCGAGGGCGTACACGTGTTGCCAAAGGGCTACACGCCATCGGATGGGCTGTCCGACGATCCACTGCCGGATGCGACATCCCCTGCGTGGAAAGCGCCGACTTCAGGTGGATCGACCGGGCGACCCAAATTGATCGTGTCGGGCGACCCAGCGATCGTCGACACCGATGCCGCTCCGGCGATGTTGATGAGTCACGACGGATGTCTCGTGATGCCCGGCCCGCTCTATCACAACGGTCCGGCGGTGTGGTCGTGCCAGGCGCTGCTGTGCGGATCGACCGTGGTGTTGCTCGAACGCTTCGATGCCGAGGCAACGTTGGCCGCCATCGAGGAACACCGTGCAGACGTGGTCTACATGGTGCCGACGATGATGAAGCGCATCCTGCGCCTCGACGACGATGTGCGACTCGGATACGACCTGTCGAGCCTGCGCGTAGTGTGGCATCTCGCTGAACCGTGCCCGCAATGGTTGAAGCAAGCATGGATCGATTGGCTCGGGCCGGAGCGGATCGTCGAGTTGTATGCCGGCACTGAGGCCCAGGCGGTGACGATCATCACCGGTACCGAATGGTTGGCGCATCGAGGTTCGGTCGGTCGGGTCGACACTGGCGAGATCAAGGTGTGCGATGCCGATGGCAATGAGTTGCCGCCCGGCGAGCAAGGTGAGGTATGGATGCGGTCAAGCCACCGCGACACGCCGACCTACCTGTATCTGGGTGCTGAGGCGAAGCAGCTCGATGGCGGCTGGGAGTCACTCGGTGACGTGGGATGGTTCGATGCCGACGGGTACCTCTACCTCGGCGATCGCTTGGCCGACATGATCCTCACTGGGGGCTCGAATGTGTATCCGGCCGAGGTCGAATCCGCGCTGCAGGAACATCCAGCGGTGAAATCGGTGGTGGTGATCGGTCTGCCCGACGACGATCGCGGCAACAGCGTGCATGCGATCGTCGAGGCGGATCCGGCGCAGGTGTCAACGGAGGAGCTTCTGGCGTTCGCCGCCGATCGACTGGCGAAGTACAAGCTGCCGCGCAGCGTCGAATATGTGGACGAGCCGTTGCGTGACGACGCCGGCAAGGTGCGACGAACCGCGTTACGCCAGCAACGCACCAGCGACTGACATCCGGCGACGTGTGCCCGGGACGGGACTCGAACCCGTACGGGGTTGCCCCCAGGGGGGTTTAAGCCCCCCGTGTCTGCCAATTCCACCACCCGGGCGACGGCACCACGATAGGTCGTCGCCAGCTCAAGCCACGCGGCGGGCATCGACTAGCGCGAACGCAAGCGAGGCCTCCAACAACGACCACAATTCGGCGCGAACACGATCCGACTCTGGTGACACCAACTCGTTCGCAGCCACCACCCCTTCGATCATGTCGGACAGAACGGCCGCCCACGGTCGATCTTTCACCCGAACCGACACCACCGCCGACGTCGCACCCTCAGGCCCCCGCCGACGACGGATCGATCGATCGACACCGAGCAACCGAGGTGGCGAACGAAACCCAGGCGTCTCGTACCCCATCGACTTCACAGCCGAGCCAATCACACGCACCGCTCCTGCAAGATCGATAGCTGCGGAACGGTCGGGCTCAGGCGTCGGCGATGTCATGTAGCCATGTTGCCGAAGGGGTGTTACAGCCATCAGTACAGTCATCGTGGTGAGCGATGAGTCGATGCCACCGGTGCTGAACCCGACCCAGCAGCGCACCCTCGAACTGCTCCGCCGCTCCCCCGAACCCGTTGTCTTCGACCCTGAGGTCATCGCCGGTCTGTGCTCAGGTATTGCTGAAGCCGTTGAACACTTCGCCGAGCGGGTCGCCGCTGCATCGACCGACGGTCTCTGGATGAGCAAAGCCAAGATCGCGTCCGTCCTCGGCTGCGAATACCACCATCTGCATCCGGCACCCTTCGACTGGACACCCGCCACTGCAGCCGGCACGGTCGCCCATCGAGCAATTGAACTTCTCGTCGGCTGGCGCGGTGAACCCACGCCGGCCGTGCTCGTCGATGAAGCAATCGAACGACTCGTGACCGCTCCGGGCACCATCGGCGACTGGCTGGCCCAGATGTCTGAAGCCGATCGTGCTGACCTCGTGAACAACGCTGTTGATCGGATCGTGAAGTTCACCGAATCGTTCCCACCGCTCACCAAGCGCTTCATTCCGGTTGCTGAATCATCGGTGCGGTATCCAGAATCAGGGCCCATCGTTCTTGCCGGAAAAACCGATCTCACGCTCGGTCGTGCGGAAAACGGCGAGGCCCGCAAAGTCATCATCGACCTCAAAACCGGTGGCATGTGGCCACAGCACCTCGATGATCTGCGGTTCTACGCGCTGCTCGAAACCATGCGCATCGGAATCCCGCCACGCAAAGTCGCCGGCTTCTACCTCGATGCGGGACGAGCCGTCGTCGAGGACGTCACCATCGACACCTTGCGCTCGGCTGCACACCGCACGCTCGATGCGCTCGGCCGTGCCGTCGAACTGATCGAAGGTCGCGAACCCACACGCCAAGGCCAATCATCATGTCGCTGGTGCCCTCACATCGGCGAGTGTGCAACGGGCCAACACTGGCAGGCCGAACAAGCAGAACGAGACGACTGATCGCCGTCAGGAAATCACGCGCACGACATCACCA
Source organism: Actinomycetota bacterium (assembly GCA_029978335.1). GTDB lineage: Bacteria > Actinomycetota > Acidimicrobiia > Acidimicrobiales > Ilumatobacteraceae > Casp-actino5. Next base: position 25,422 of record JAPOJQ010000020.1, on the reverse strand, counting down.
AAGGTGAGGTGATCCCACACCAGTTGGGCATCGGCAGGCAACGCCCGGATGCAACCATTCGAATCACCCCTGAGCTCAGGGGTGCCTACCGACTCAAGCGGTTGGACGTAGTTGCCATCGGGATAGATCGGTACCGAGTGGAAACCCACCCGGGCACCTTGGTACTTGCCGTAGGTGAACACGACGAAGTTGCTCATCTCCGAATACGAACCCGTGAGGATCGACGAGGCTTCGGCATCTTTCTGTTCCACCTCGTAGTCACCAGGGTCGGGCTGGTCCCACGCTGTCGTCACCGGAAAGACATGGGTGATCGCATCATCGGTACAGAGCCATGCCCGCTGGAATTCGCGGTCGATGACCGCCGCATCGCCAATGCCCGCACACGTCGACGGGTCAGGCTCAGGCGGCGGCGGTGGGACCCACAAGCCGAGAAGTTCGGCGGTCTGTTGGCCAGCGATTCCATCGACCACAATGCCCGATGCCGGATCCATCGTGGCCTGAAACTCTCGCACGGCGACTCGCGTTGCATCATCAAACACTGCATCAGGAACACCGGCGAAGAAACCCGATGCCCCAAGGTGACGCTCGAGGCACTGCACTTCGGACGAATCTGCACCAACCTGCAGCACCGACGAAATTGCACAGTCGCCGGGCTCAACGGGCTCGGTCGTGGTCGTCGTTGACGACGTCGTCGGAGCACTCAGCGTGGTCGTTGGCATCGACGCAGCCGAAACAGTCGTGGACGTCGCCGATGCCTCAGCCACGGGATCAACCGCTGATCCGCCGCACGACGCAAGAGTGACGCAGGCGGCCGCTACTGCGGCACCCACGGTCGCCAACGACCGACTCATGGGCCCGGAGCGTAACGGCGCCTCAGTAGAGATGTCACCGCGACATGAACGCGACCGCCACACCGAGATCAGCCGACGACGCAACCGTGGCGATCCGACGCCCTAGCTGCACGGCATCACGAGGTGCCCCAATCGCACCATTCGCGTTGGCAACCACGCCATCGAGGTCAGCGACCGTCACGACGAATCCCCACAACGACACGTGATCGACGCCTGGGCGCTCGACGACTTCGATGATGACGCCGCCTGGGCCAAGCCGATGAAACCCTTGTCGCATCGCACCGACTTCACGAATGCGCTTCAACGGGTGACCGGTGACCCGTTCCACCGCAGCGCAGGTTCGGTCCAACGAATCGGTGTTGATGACGAGATGATCAATCGACAGTGGCGACGACATATCGGGCTCAGGCGCAACCGAGGTATCAACCGCAACACCATCGATCGTGCTGCGTGCGGGAACCTCGCTCAGCCCCAACATGAGAGAGCCCGACGGCAGATCGCCGTCGGGCCAGATGATGGAACAGTTGTCGGTAATGAGCATGGCCGACCCCGTATCCCCCACAATCGGGAGACCGAGTCGGAGCCATGGATCGACGGGTCCGCCAACGGTGAGGTGCACCGCACGAACGCCATCAGCCGGCATTGCCGGAATCAGCCCCTACCCATGTTCGGCCGCTTGCCATGGTTCGCCTTGGAGCGACGCAGGCGGGCCTTGCGCTTCTTCGTCTTCTTTGACATAGGTACGGGAGTCTATGGGGCCTATCGCTGTGTCCCACCGGGCGTCGAACCACTGATGGTGGGAGTGACGACACAGCGGGAATAACGATCAGTAACCGTTGGTTGCACGTCACTGGAACGGACAACGTTGTCCGGACGACTACGGGAGCAATGACATGAGTACCACCACCCTCACCATGGACACTTTCGAGAAGACGGTGACCTCTGACGGCATCACCTTCGTCGACTTCTGGGCCGAATGGTGCGGACCCTGCAAGATGTTCGCCCCCGTTTTCGAGCAGACCGCGGACGAGAACCCCGACGTCACCTTCGCCAAGGTTGACACCGAAGCCGAGCAGCAGCTCGCCGGATCACTCGGCATCATGTCGATCCCGACATTGATGATTTTCCGCGATGGCGTGCAATTGTTCGCACAGCCAGGTGCGCTCCCCAAGTCGGCCCTCGATGATCTGCTCAAGCAGGTGCGTGCCCTCGACATGGACGAGATCAAAGCCCAGATCGCCGAAGAGGATCAGCAGAGCTGAACCCCGGCGCCGGGGAATCCCCCATTCCCCGGTGGTGGTGTCGAAGCCCCCCTCGACACCACCGACTCCGGAGACCCGGGGCAGGCAACCCCCCGCCTGCCCCGGGACCCGGACACCCACACCGGTAGCGTGGCCAACCCATGGAACGCTTCGGATTAGTCGGGCTGCCAAATGCCGGCAAGAGCTCGCTCTACAACGCACTCACCGGCGGCGGCGCGCTCGCCGCTCCATACGCATTTGCCACCAAAGACCCGAACATCGGTGTCGCCAAGGTTCCTGACGAACGGCTCGACCGTCTCGCTGCGATGTCGGCGTCGAAGAACGTGGTGCATGCCGCTGTCGAAGTTGTTGACATCGGCGGCCTCGTCGAAGGCGCGAGCAAAGGTGAAGGTCTTGGCAACAAGTTCCTCGCCAACATCCGTGAAGTCGACGCCATCGTGTTCGTGCTGCGAGCGTTCGTCGACGACGATGTGCCAGGGCCGTCCGACCCGCTCGAACACCTCCGCGTCGTCGAGCTCGAACTCGCCCTCGCCGACCTCGACACCGTGGAAAAGCGCCGTGCTGACGTCGAGCGTCGATCCAAACTCGATCGCGGACTCGGCGACGAACTCGATGCGCTACGCATCGCAGAAGCGGCACTCTCCGACGGACGTCCTCTTTACCGAGCAGGACTCAGCGACAGCGTCCGAGACATCCTCGCTCCGTACTTCTTGTTGACCAACCGGCGGGTGCTCGCCGTAGTCAACGTCGGAGAGAACGAACTCGATGCCATCCCCGAAGCTCAAGCAAAGGTTGCAGCCGAATTCAATGACGCCGGCGACAACGTCGAAGTAATCGGCATGTGCGTCCAACTCGAAGCCGAAGCCGCAGCAATCAGCGACCCGGCTGAACGAGCAGAGATGCTCGACGGACTCGGGCTCGGCGAAGGCGCGCTCTTCCGCATGGTGCGCTCGGCGTATCACCTCCTCGGTCTTCGCACCTTCTTCACCACCGGCGAGAAGGAATCCCGGGCCTGGACATTCCGCGATGGCTCGACAGCTCCCGTGTGCGCGGGACGAATCCACACCGATTTTCAGCGTGGCTTCATTCGCGCTGAAGTCATTGGATGGGACGACCTGCTGGAACTCGGCTCATGGCATGCAGCAAAAGAAGCTGGCAAGTTGCGGCTCGAAGGCAAGGACTACATCGCCCGCGACGGCGACGTGATGGAGTTCCGTTTCAACGTGTGAACCGCTCGATGGCACCGGCCGATGGCACACTTTGGTCGTGGCATGGTTGGTGAACGATGAGCGAGTCCTTGCGTCAGCCGACATTGCAGATGATCACCGTTCCCGTCGCCGAGGTCTGATCGGCATCGACCATCTCGATGGAGCCTTGGTACTCGAACCGTGTAATTGGGTACACACCTTCGGCATGCGCTTCGACCTCGATGTTGCCTATCTCGACCGGGCGGGCACCGTGATCAAAGCCACACGCATGCGCCGCAACCGGATGGGTGTTCCCGTCTGGCAAGCACACTCGGTTATCGAGGCCCAAGCCGGCGCGTTCGCCCGTTGGAGTCTCCACGTGGGCGACGTGATCGAAATTCGTCGTTCCCCCAACGAATGGCACGACCCATGACCACCGGCACGCTCTGGCTCGTCCCGACGCCAATTGGCAACCTTGGCGACTTCACCTCACGCGCTGTTGATGTGCTCAGCCACGTGTCGCTGCTGTGCTGCGAGGACACCCGTCGCACTGGACGATTGCTCCAACTGTCGGGCATCACGGCTCCCCGACTCGCCGTCTGCAATGAACACACCGAGCACGATCTCGTCGAACGCGTCGTCACGGCCTTGCAATACGGCAACGATGTGGCCGTCGTCAGCGATGCCGGAACGCCGGGGATCTCCGACCCGGGCGAACGACTCGTCGCCGCCGCCGTCGCAGCCGGTCTGACCGTGACAGCGCTACCCGGAGCATGCGCCGCAGTGACGGCACTCACCGCCAGTGGTCTGCCGACCGGCCGATGGGTGATGGAAGGCTTTCTTCCCCGGTCGGGCCAGAGCCGAAACGAGCGACTCGCCGAGATCGCAACAGAGCGTCGCACCACGGTCCTCTACGAGGCACCGCACCGGATACGCCGCACCCTTGATGACCTGAACGCTGCGTGTGGCTCAACTCGTCGAGTCACCGTTGCTCGTGAACTCACCAAGATCCACGAGGAATACGTGCACGGCACCCTCGGCACCATCGACGTAGGCGAACCCCGCGGCGAATACGTGATCATCGTCGATGGGTTCACTCCCGACACGACGCCACCCGACACCGAGACGATTCGCTCAGCGCTCGACGACGTGCTTGCCGAAGGTGTGAGCCGGCGCGACGCAGCGAGCATCGTTGCGGAACGTCTCGGCGTGCCGCGTCGTTTGGCCTACGATCTGGCCATCGGCGCACGCACCACCCCCCAGCCGAACGAGTGAACGGCAGATGAGCGAGTACGTCCACGTCGCCACCTCGGGCCCGAGCGCCGCGTTCTTCGATCTCGACCGAACCCTCATCGCTGGGTCATCGGCGTTCACGCTCGCTCGCGCAGCACGCGCCGCCCGTCTCATGCCCACCGGCGAGTTACTGCGCGACGCCATGACCGCTGCTGCGTTCAAGTTGCGCGGCGACCACGGCACCACCGATGTCGCTTCGCAGGCACGCGACCGCATCCTCGGTTTCATCAATGGCCAACGCCGTGACGACCTCCAGTCACTGAACGAACGAGTGATTCCGACGCTGCTTGGACGCATCCGACCCGAAGCCCGTCGGCTGCTCGACCTGCATCGTCACGCCGGACGAAGCACCTTCATCGTGTCGGCCGCTCCGACCGAAATCGTCGAACCGCTCGCCTTGTCGCTCGGCATGACCGGGGCGATCGGCACCCGCGGACGGGTCGTCGACGGGGTCTACACGGGCGAACTCGAGGGGCCCTTCTGTTACGGCGCCGGCAAGGTCGAGGCCATCGAGGAGCTTGCACGCTGGGACAACCTTGACCTCGCGCAGTGCTACGCCTACAGCGACTCGTCGAGCGATTTGCCGATGCTGTCAGCCGTTGGACATCCGGTCGTGGTCAACCCTGATGGACGGCTCGAGCGCCATGCCCGACTCCATGGATGGCCGATTGTGCACTTTCGACAGCAGTCGCGAATGGTGGTTCGCCGTGTGCTCGCTGGCATCGGTGTGGCGGCGGTGACGTCGGCCGCCTTCGCAAGCGGTTTTGCGTTGGCGATGAGGCGAGCAGCTCGTCTTGCTCAGAGCGGTCGTGGCGCCAACGCCAACTGACGCGCCAACGCCACCAAACGACCTTCGCTATCCCACACCTCGCCGTCTTCTTCGAGCATGCCGCCCGAGATGAACCGGGTGCGAAACACCGTCGCCAACGGCCCCGGCGCAGGTAGCCCACGGATATGCACCGTCATTTCAACGGTGGGCACCCAACTCACCGGAAGACCCGAATTGAACACCGCAGGCGGAAATGCGTCGGCCGCCAACATCAAGCCGAACTCGTCAATCGACGACCCGTCAGCGAAGGCAAACCAGCCCGACACCTGCGCCCGACCGCTCGGTCTCCCGGAGCGAAAGCCAACCGAGTCGGGCGCAAGCCGCATGGCGAGCCGTTGCTGCAACTCTGGGATGGGTTGTGCATCGGGCAGACCACCATCGACGTCGACGAAACATTCGTCGTACGCCGGGATCGCCGGCGGTGTCGCATCAACATGGAATGGGCCGTCGGGATCGCTGGCCCCAAACGAACCGAGCAGGCGGATCACTTCACGTCCCGACGCAACGTTCACGAGTGACGCGGTCATCGTGGCGAGACGCCGGCCGACCCGAACGGCGCCTACCTCAACGGTGTGCGGCCCAACAGCACCCGGTGACAGATAATGCGCTGTCACCGTCAACGGCGGACGGCCAGCAGCATCAGCCATTGCCCGCGCTGCGATCGCCATCAGATACCCACCGTTGGCATTGCCAAGAATGTCCCAGCCGGCATGCACCTCGGCGTCGTAGATCACCGAACCCGAGTCGACAGTGCCACCTCGAGAACGCACCGCCGTTGCTACCGAGAAGTCGTATGACATGACGAGCGAACCTACCGGCACCGACCGTGCCAACACCTGTCGAGCCGCAGCCATGAGCGACAGGTAGCGTCACACAGGTGAGCCGCTTCTACGTGACCACGCCGATCTACTACGTCAACGCCGAGCCGCACCTCGGGCACGCCTACACGACCATCGTCGGCGATGCCCTCACCCGCTGGCATCGGCTCCTCGGTGATGACGTGATGTACCTCACTGGCACCGACGAACACGGCCTCAAGATTCGCCAGGCAGCCGATGCTGCGGGCACCACCCCGCAAGCGTTCTGCGACATGATCGCGCCGAAGTTCGCGGATGCGTGGAGCCGGCTCAACATCGCAAACGACGACTTCATTCGCACCACTGAACCACGTCACCATGCAGCGGTGCGTGAGTTGCTGCAGCGTTGTTATGACGCTGGCGACATTGAGCTCGACACCTACTCGGGAAAGTACTGCGTGGCGTGCGAGGAGTACTTCACCGACGAGGAACTCCTCGACGGTGACCTCTGCCCCATCCACAAGCGTCCCGTCGATCACTTCGAAGAAGAGAACTACTTCTTCCGGCTCAGTCGGTTCCAAGACCGTCTGCTCGACTGGTATGCGGCTCACCCCGGAGCGATCGTGCCCGAATTTCGAGGCAATGAAGCGCTCGGGTTGATCCGAGGCGGGCTTCGCGACTTTTCGGTCAGCCGCACGAGCCTCGATTGGGGCATCCCACTCCCATGGGATGAACGACACGTCGCCTACGTCTGGTTCGACGCGCTCACCAATTATCTCTCCGCCACTGGATTCGGTGATCCGAAGGTCGACTACACCACTCGTTGGCCCGTCGATTACCACCTCATTGGCAAAGACATCATTCGCCACCACTGCGTCTATTGGCCAGCGATGCTGATGAGCGCCGGCGTCGACTTGCCCAAAGGCTGGGCCGTTGGTGGCTGGCTGCTGGTCGACGGCGAGAAGATGGCGAAGAGCACCGGCAATGTGGTGAACCCACTTGATCTCGTCAACACCGTTGGCGTCGACGGTTTCCGGTACTACGTGCTCGCGGAGACCGCCTACGGATCTGACGGCGACTTCTCCTATGACGGCCTCGTCACTCGCTACAACGCCGACCTTGCCAACAACCTCGGCAACCTCGCCGCCCGTGTCGCCACCGTTGTTGAAAAGAAGTGCGGCGGCATCGGTCCCGCGCCACGGGCCGACTCGCCACTTGCCGAAGCGGCGGCCGCCGCCTACGCAGGTGCCGCTGCAGGATGGGACCACGTCGCGCCCTCAAAAGCGCTCGAAGCCACATGGAGCCTCATTCGCGCCACCAACGCCTACCTCGAGTCGCACGAGCCGTGGAAGGCCGAACCCGGCCCCGATGTCGACGCCGTGATGGGCGATGCGCTCGAAGCGCTCCGGATCGTCACCGTGCTCGCATGGCCAGCTGTGCCGGCAACGGCCGACGCGATCTGGGGTCGACTCGGCATGTCGGGATCCGTTGCTGACCAACGTCTTCCTCTCGCAGCAACATGGGGTGGGTATCCAGGTGGCACCGCTGTCACCAAAGGCGACCCGTTGTTCCCCCGAATCCGGAGCTGATATGGGCGACGTGGACAGCGGCCATCGCTGGTTCGACTCACACTGTCACGTCTACGACGACAAGGTGCCTGGTGGTCCCGACGGATCCCTCGAGGCTGCTCGTGCTGCTGGCATCAGCGGTTTTGTTGTCGTTGGCTGCGATCGCGCAACGAGCCTCGCGGCAATCGCCATTGCCGAGCGTCACGACGACGTCTGGGCAACGGTTGGCGTGCACCCACACGAAGCGACGAACGGCATCGACACAATTCGTGATCTCGTTCGCCATCCCGATGTGATGGCGATTGGCGAGGCGGGCCTCGACTACTTCTACGACCACTCACCGCGGGCCACACAGCGTCAGGTGTTCGCCGAACACATCCATCTTGCGCACGAGCACAACTTGCCGCTCGTGATTCACACCCGTGACGCATGGGACGAGACCTTTGACATTCTCGATGCGGAGATGACGCCGACCCGCACCGTGTTTCATTGCTTCACCGGTGGACCATCCGAACTCGAAGGGTGTCTCGAACGCGGTGCGTACGTGAGTTTCTCGGGCATCGTCAGTTTCCCCAGCGCAACCGATCTCCGAGAGGCCGCGATCTGTTGCCCTCTCTCACGAATGCTCGTCGAAACCGACAGCCCTTACCTTGCACCAGTGCCCCACCGAGGACGGCCCAACCAGCCGGCGTGGGTCGCCGCCGTCGGCACTGCGATCGCCGACTTGCGCGGCACGTCGATTGCCGACATCGCCAACGCCACCACCACCAACGCCCACAAGGTGTTCGACCTGCGATGACCGACCCTGCCCTCGCCCAACGCCGACGGCTTGCCGTGGCATTGGCGGTCACCGTGATCGCCGTGCCCGCAGTCTGGCTCATGGGTGACGACGGGCGACCAGACGACATCTCGACGGTGATCGAGGGAGCGACCGTCCCGCTCACCGTCGCCGCCGACACCAACACCGAGGTGCCATCAACGGTTGAAGATCCACTCGGCGTACCCGTGCCGGCCCATCTCGAACGACGCGTCACCATCGCACCCGTCGTTGGTGGACAGATTGCGGTACCTGATTCGAGCGGCACCTACACCGGGCTCGCATCGTTCGACTACGACGTGCCGGCTGCTGATCTGTGCTACGCCGCCGGAGCAGAACTTGGGATGTTCGTCACCATCACCAATCTCGACAACAACCGCAGCACCAGTTGTATTGCCTCAGCAGCCATCGTCGAGCCCACAGCCGACGTCGTGCTGCACCCAGATCGCTTCGCAGCAATTGCCGACCCGACGGATGCGCCAGTGAAGGTCGAGTACCGCTGGTGACCCATTCCCGTCCTGCGATTCGTTCGCTGCTCGAATCCGGCGGCCTCGCGCCACGTCGTGAACTCGGTCAGAACTTCATGGTCGATCCCAACACCGTGCGACGCATTGTCGACCTTGCCGACATCTCCGCCGACGACCATGTTGTCGAGATTGGCGCGGGCCTCGGATCGTTGACCCTCGGCCTCGCCGCTACCGGAGCCGACATCACCGCCGTCGAGGTCGATGAGGGCCTTGCCGCCACGCTGGTCGACCTCACCGAGACACTGTCGAACGTCCACGTGATCATCGGTGACGCGATGACCATCGACTGGAACACGATGCTCGGCACCGCGCCACATGTGCTGGTCGCCAACCTGCCGTACAACATCGCCACGCCGCTCGTGTGTGACCTGCTTGACGAGGTGCCCGCAATCGAGCGGATGCTTGTGCTCGTTCAAGACGAAGCAGCCGACCGATTCGTTGCGCCTCCCGGTTCACGCCAATACGGGGCGGTCAGCGTCAAGATCGCCCATCACGGCATTGCAACCAAGGTCGGACGAGTTCCCGCAACGGTGTTTCTCCCAAAACCCAACGTCGAGTCAGCGTTGGTCGACATCCGTCGTCGTTCTCACCCCGAAGCGGAAGGTGTTGAGATCGAAACGATGCATCACTTGGTGAGAACTGCATTCGGCCAGCGGCGCAAGATGCTGCGTCGATCACTCGACGGTGTGGTCAGCCCCGAACAATTCGCCGATGCCAACATCGAACCAACCGATCGACCTGAGCAGCTCGGCCTTGTCGACTGGTACCGCCTCACCCGGGTCGTGCAGCAATGACCACGACCATCGCTGCGCACGCCAAATTGACGCTCAGCCTTGCCGTCGTTGGAGTGCGTTCCGACGGCTATCACCTCATCGATGCAGAGATGGTGGGTCTCGACCTCGCCGATGAACTCACCCTCACCGATGCAGACGCGACCAGCATCACCGTCACCGGCCCGTACGCGAGTGGTGTGCCGACCGACCACACCAACCTGTGCGCCAAAGCCACGACCCTGCTCGGTCGACCCGCACGGATCGTCATCGACAAACGCATTCCGCATGGCGGAGGACTCGGCGGTGGCTCCACCGATGCAGCAGCGGTCATGCGGTGGGCCGGAATCGATACCACCGAGGTTGCAGTGCGACTCGGAGCAGACGTGGCCTTCTGCCTTCACGGCGGGCGAGCTCGCGTGACGGGCATCGGCGAGACCATCGAGCCGCTCCCCTACATTGAACGGGTCGTCACCCTCGTCGTGCCGCCGCTCCATGTCAGCACACCGCTGGTGTATCGAGCATGGGATGCACTCGGCGGACCCACTGGCGAAGGACCCAACGACCTCGAGCCCGCAGCGCTTCACGTGGAGCCACGGCTCGAACACTGGAAATCACGGATCGCCGACTGCACCGGCATCTCCCCGACCCTGGCCGGCAGTGGCGCCACGTGGTTCGTTGAAGGCCAACGCGACGACGCCCTCGCCGAATTGATCGACGAGGGCGCTGCGGTGCGGGTCGCCCGCACCATCGAACGTTGGTGATCCTTCGGGATCACCACCACTGCACTATTTGCGACGCTGGTGGCGCGTCCGCCGCAACATCTTCTTGTGCTTCTTCTTGCGCATGCGCTTGCGGCGCTTCTTGACGAGCGAACCCATAGGGCTCCAGACGCTACCGGCATGTTGGCCCGTCCCACCAATGTCGATTGAAACCGATACCGTAGAGGCGACGTAATCCGGGGTCGTTCAATGGTAGGACAGCGGTTTTTGGTGCCGTTTATAGGGGTTCGAGTCCTCTCCCCGGAACCACACTGAGACACGTCGCGCTGCGACGCTGATGACGCCAGAGGTGCACATGTCCGTCACTGCGATCGTGCTGGCCGCGGGGGCCGGCACCCGAATGCGATCCGAGTTGCCCAAGCCACTCCATCCGGTGTGTGGTCGCCCGATGGTCATGCGGGTCATCGATTCGCTCGCTGACGCTGCACCCGATCAGGTGATCGTCGTTGTTGGCCATGGAGCCGAGCGTGTGACCGAGACGCTGCGAACAATGACGCCTGAGTGGGTGGAGCTCGACACCGTCGTGCAAGAGCAGCAACACGGCACCGGCCACGCCGCCGCCGTGGGCATGACCGCGGTTACCGATGACGATCCGCACCGCACGATCATCGTGCTACCAGGCGACACGCCGCTGCTGCGGGCCGACACCATCGCAGCACTCTGCGGCGCTCGCATCGAACGCAACGAAGCAGCGACGATCCTGTCGAGCACGCTTGACGACCCGACCGGCTACGGCCGAATCGTGCGTCACAACGGCAATGTCGTGCGGATTGTGGAACAACGCGATGCCACCGATGCTGAACTCGCGATCCGCGAATGGAACACCGGTGTCTACGCATTCGCCGCCGGACTCTTCGCTCCAGCATTGGCACAGTTGCGTACCGACAACGCTCAAGGCGAGTACTACCTCACTGACGTGATCTCGCTCCTTGCCAACGACGGCCACCGCATCGGCACGGTGATCACCGACGCCGAGCAAGCACACGGTGTGAACGATCCCGAGCAGCTTGCGTACGCCGAACAGGTCATGCGCGAACGCCTCGCCTGAACCGCCCGCCACGAAGCGCCTGCGGCCGCGAGGCGTCTCGCGTTCTACACTCGGATCTCGAGCCCCGGTCCACAACGGGGAACGCGTCTCAGGGGAGCTGTCGTGGAGCCAATCGAGAAAATCACCACCAAGAAGTTGGCGCTGTATTCAGGACGGACCCATCCGGCCCTCGCCGACGAAGTGGCGCGACATCTCGGACTCCAACTCGGCGATCCCAACATCGTCGAATTCTCCAACGGCGAAGTTCGCCCGCGTTTCGCGGAAAGCGTGCGGGGCACCGACGTGTTCATCATGCAGAGCCACTACGGCGTCGATGGTCGATCGGTAAACGACTCGATCATGGAACAGCTCACGATGATCGATGCTGCCGAGCGTGCGTCTGCCAAACGCATTACTGCGGTCTGTCCCTTCTACGGCTACGCCCGTCAAGACCGCAAGGCCGAGGGTCGCGAACCCATCACCGCTCGCCTCGTCGCCGACATGTTCAAACTCGCCGGCGCTAACCGGTTGATCTCGATCGACCTTCACTCGGGTCAGATTCAAGGGTTCTTCGACGGCCCGGTCGACCACCTCACGGCAGCGCCGGTGCTCGAGAACTACATCCGAACGAACGCACCCGATGCCCCAGTGATCGTGTCGCCTGACTCGGGCCGCATCAAGGTCGCAGAACGCATGGCGCAACACCTCCACGATTGCGAAGCCGACATCGCCTTCATCTACAAGCGCCGCCCGAAGGGCCAAGCCAACGTTGTTGAAGCCAAAGAAGTCATCGGCGACGTCGCAGGGCGTCTCTGCATCCTCACCGACGACATGATCGACACCGGCGGAACCATCGTGTCAGCGGCGGAAATCCTCCTTGAGCGAGGCGCAACCGAGGTGTGGGCAATGGCAACCCACGGCGTGCTGTCTGGCCCGGCGGTCGACCGTCTGAAGAACGCCCCGCTCGAACGACTCGTGCTCACCAACACCCTCCCACTGCCGCCCGAGAAGCACCTGCCTCAAGTTGAGGTGCTCTCGATCGCTCCGCTCATCGCACAGGCCTTGTCCGCAGTGTTCGATGACACCAGCGTGAGTGAGATTTTCGGCGGCGAGAACCTCGCCTGAGCAACGGCTGGGTGTGGGCGCCCCCATGCGCCGATAGCCTTCGCCGATGCTGTGGCCGCCATCACGGTCACCACAACCACGACAAGCTGCTCACGCAGAGACACCAAGGCTGAACAATGTCTGACACCATCCTCATCGCCGAATCCGGTCGCACCACCGGTAGTCCCGAGTCCCGCCGCATGCGGCGCGAGGACCGCATTCCTGCCGTCGTGTACGGCCGTGGCATGGAGCCGATCAGCATTTCGGTCGCTCGTCGCGATCTGCGCGTCGCCCTCTCGGGCGCTGCCGGCATGAACACCATCCTCGATCTCACCGTCGACGGCACCGTCTACCCGGCGATCGTCAAGGAAATGCAGCGTCATCCCGTTCGCCGCACCGTGAGCCACATCGACTTCATGCAGGTTGACCTCGACGTTGAAATCACCGTCGGTGTTCCCGTGCGCCTCGAAGGTGAGGCGAAAGAAGTCAGCATGAACAACGGTCTGCTCGACCAGCAGTTGACCGAGGTTCAGGTGCGCACGACCCCACGTCTCATCCCCGATGAGTTCGTGATCGACGTCTCTGCAATGACGGTCGACTCGGTGATCACCGTTGCCGATATCGCCATGCCGTCTGGTGTGTCGGCCGTGACCGCTGAAGATCAGCCGGTCGTGACCGTCACGATCCTGCGCAACGCTGCTGCAGCCGAGGCGAGCGAAGGTGGCGACGCTGAGGCTGCTGGTGGCGATGAAGGTGGCGACGCCGACAGCGGCGACGCCGCGAGCGACGCCGACTGACCACCTCGGTAATGGGGCTGTTCTCCCGCACTCGAAGCGGAGACAATCCACCAGAGTGGCTGGTGCTCGGGCTCGGCAATCCCGGTCAGAAGTACGCACACACTCGACATAACGTCGGCGAGGATGCCGTCAGGTTGTTGGCTGATCGCCATCAGGCCGCCTTGAAGTCGGGCAAGAACGATGCCTTCGTTGCCGAAGCCCGAGTCGATGGTGTTCGCTGTGTGTTGGCAGTGCCCGTCACGTTTATGAACGAATCAGGACGTGCAGCGGCCTCGCTGGTCTCACGTTTTGGCATCACCGGCGCTGAACGCATCATCGTGGTGCACGATGAGCTCGACCTCGAACCGGGATCGGTCAAAGTGAAACAGGCTGGTGGCCTTGCCGGGCACAACGGGTTACGTAGCATCACCGCTCATCTCTCGACGCAGGACTACCTGCGTGTTCGCATCGGCGTGGGGCGCCCACCAAGCCGGGAGAGCGGCGCTGACTACGTGTTGTCGAAGGTGCCAAAAGCTGCTCGTGACGTCCTCGACGTGGCGATCGAACTTGCAGCCGACGCCGTCGAGCAGATCATCAACGAAGGCGTTGACGCAGCCATGCGCACGGTGAACGCCCGGTGAGCGCACCACTTGGGGATCTCGCCGGGCTGCTTCGCAACGAACCGGCGCTCACACGTGCCATTGGTGACCCCGACGCTCGCCTTGCTATTGCCGAAGTCGCACGACCCGTCGGTCTCGCGGCGCTCGCCAAACTCTCCGATCGCCGCCCCATGCTGGTGGCGTGCCCGACGGGCACCGATGCTGCCCGCCTCCACGACGACCTGATCCAGTTCCTGCCGAGCGATCAGGTGTTGTTGTTCCCTGCGTGGGAGACATTGCCGTTCGAGCGCGTCAGCCCAGCGGTCGAGACCATGGGTCGGCGTCTCGAAGTGCTGTGGCGTGTGAGCAACGATGCAACAACACCACTGGTGATCGTGGCCGGTGTTCGCGCCTTGCTCCAACGCCTTGGGCCCGGAGCCGACCAAGTGCAACCGATCGTCATCGAGCACAAGGGCGTCGTCGATCCTGACGCGTTATGCGCTCAACTCGTCGCGGCGGGGTATCGCCGAGAAGAACTCGTCGAGCATCGTGGCGAATTCGCCCGACGTGGCGCCATTGTCGACGTATACCCCTCGACCGCAGATCACCCAGTGCGCATCGACCTGTGGGGCGATGAGATCGACCGGCTCACCGCCTTTGGCATCAACGATCAGCGATCGACACACGACCTCGAACGCGTCACGATCTTCCCGGCGAGAGAACTCACACCCGACCCCGTGGTGCGTGAACGAGCTGCATCGCTTGTCGCATCGGAACCGTGGGGTCGCGAGCAATGGGAACGTCTCGCCGAGGGCACCCATTTCGACGGCATGGAGTCATGGCTGCCGTGGCTGACCGATCGAGATCTGCTCCTCACCGATCTCATCGGTGATCGAGCTCGCGTCGTGCTCGTCGAACCACGCCGTATGCGCGACCGCGCCAATGACCTCCTTGCCGAAGAAGATGACCTCGCCCGAGCGTTAGCCAGCACCTGGGCACGCAACCCCGACCAAGCGTTTCCACGTTTGCATGCGTCAACCGAAACCCTGCTCGACACGACCCGATCGTTGTGGACAATTGACTCGACCCCAGAGCATCCGGACACGCCAATGGTGCAGAGTTCGGGATGGGGCCCCATCGTCGGCGATGGGAGGGGCCACGTCGACCGAATTCGCCAATTGCTCGCCAACGGCACACGTGTGATCATCGCTGCTGATGGCGAGGGTTCGGCACGGCGACTCCAACAGCTGCTCCTCGATCACGGTCTTGACCTGCCGCTAGCTGACGGCACTACAGATCTGACCCGTCCTGGCGGCCATGTCGTCGTCGCCCCACTCCACCGCGGTTTCCATCTGCCGACGAGTCAGATCGCCGTGATCGCTGAAGCCGACCTCACCGGTCGTCGCCGTGCTCATCGACGGCCGCGACCACGTCAGTCGGCCGCCGCGTTTGAAGATCTGCGCCCGGGTAGCCACGTCGTTCACGTGCACCACGGCGTCGGGCGTTACGAGGGAATGGTCACACGGGCGATCGGTGGCACCGAACGCGATTACCTGCTCGTTGCTTACAAAGGCGGCGACAAGCTCTACATCCCCTCTGATCAGATCGACGTCCTACGGCCCTACGTTGGCGGAGAAACACCCGTGCTGCACCGACTCGGCGGCACCGACTTCGCCGCAGCGAAGTCGCGGGTGCGTTCGGCCGTACGCGAGATCGCCCAAGAGTTGGTCGTCCTCTATCAGAAACGGGTGAATACCAAAGGGCACGCCTTCAGTCCGGATACACCGTGGCAGCACGAGATGGAGGACGCATTCGGCTATGTCGAAACGCCCGACCAGCGCACCGCCATCGAAGAGGTCAAAGCCGACATGGAACGCGAGGTCCCCATGGATCGTCTGATCTGCGGTGATGTCGGGTTCGGCAAGACCGAAGTTGCGATTCGGGCCGCGTTCAAAGCAATCCAAGACGGCAAACAAGTAGCGGTGCTCGCCCCGACCACACTGCTGGCCACCCAACATGGCAGCACCTTCGCCGAGCGTTTCACCGGTTTTCCAATCCGAGTTGAAGTGCTCTCACGATTCCTCACCGATCGTCAAGCATCCCAAGTGATTGCCGGGCTCGCCTCAGGAGAGATCGACTGCGTGATCGGCACGCACCGTCTGCTGTCGGGCAACGTCATCTTCAAAGATCTCGGCTTGCTCGTCGTCGACGAAGAGCAGCGTTTCGGCGTCCATCACAAAGAGGCGATCAAACAACTCGCCACCGACGTCGACGTGATCACGATGAGCGCCACACCGATTCCGAGAACGCTCGAGATGTCACTCGTCGGCATCAGGGATCTTTCATTGCTGCAGACGCCACCGGCTGATCGTCAACCCATCCTCACCCATGTCGGCGAATACGACGAACGAGTTGCTGTTGAGGCAATCCGTCGAGAGTTGTTGCGAGAAGGACAGGTCTTCTGGGTTCATAACCGCGTGAAGTCGATCGATGAGGCTGCGAGCCGGCTGCGCGACCTCGTTCCAGAGGCCCGTATCGCGATCGCCCACGGCCAAATGGATGAGGGCACCCTTGAACAAGTTGTGGTCGACTTCTGGGAAGGGCGTTACGACGTACTTGTGTGCACAACGATCATCGAGTCGGGCATCGACATGCCAACGGTGAACACCTTGGTGGTTGAACGATCAGACCTGCTTGGCCTTGGCCAGTTACATCAGTTGCGTGGCCGTGTTGGACGGAGCGGCCAGCGCGCGTACGCGTATCTGTTCCACCCACGAGACCGCACGCTGAGCGAAGAGGCATATGAACGCCTCCGCACCATTGGCGAATCGACCGAACTCGGCTCCGGCTTCCGAATTGCAATGCGAGACCTCGAGATCCGCGGTGCAGGCAACATCTTGGGCGAAGCCCAATCAGGCCACATCGCCGCAGTTGGCTACGACCTCTACTGCCAGATGGTGACCGAGGCCGTTGCGGAGATGAAGGGCGAGACTCCTCCCCCACCCGTGGAACTGTCGGTGGAGGTACCCACCGCCGCCCACCTCCCCGACGACTACGTCACCCGCGAAGACCTTCGTCTCGAGGCCTACCGCCGGCTCGCCAGCGTCACCACCGATGCCGAGGTGGACGACATCCGCGCCGAATGGGAGGACCGCTACGGGCCACTGCCCGAACCTGCGCGCAACCTGCTGACCGTTGCTGCACTGCGCGTCACCTGTCTCCAACGTGGCATCACCGAACTGTCCGTCACCGGCTCAGCAAGTGCTGGTCGCCAGGCAAAACTGTCACCGGTTGAACTCAAACTCAGCGAATCGATGCGCCTCAAGCGGATCGCTCGTCACGCATTGGTCAAAGAAGGTCAGCGCCAACTCGTCGTGCCGATACCGCGCACGCGCGAACCGGCCGAATTCCTCGTCGGCTTCCTCGCCGAACTCTTCCCACCAGAGTGAATGCCGCGAACTGTTGCCCTAGTGATGCCCGAGATAGAGATTGCGAATACCAAGCCCCATGATGAAGAGGCTGCCGATCCCGTACAGCAGATACTGACGATCTCGTATGAACGGACTGGTTCGATAGCTGTAGAGGATGCCCACGGCGACAATTGCTGAGAAGCCGTAGAGGGCGTGCATGTCGTCGAGTTCAACGCCGCGAGCAGCGATCATCGCGCCGAGCACCGCTTGCGCCATCACGATGACCTGAGGCGGAACCACCCACCACCACATCCGTGTACGACGAAACCCCGGCAGATAGTGCGCAACGGAGAACCACACGCCGATCGCTGCATTCGACACAATGAGCACCCAACCGACGAGCCGGTGAAATTCATTCAGCGTCATGTCAAGCCTGGCACCCCGAACCGCCGAAGACGACGAGCACGAGATCCTCATCGCCGGTGCCGGTGAGCAGACCCGTCGGCGAGGGCGACGTACCCGGGAGATAGAACGTCGGCGGGATGTCGACATCAGGGTCACCCTCATCGAACACGACATCAGGGTGAGCGGTCCGCAACTCGGCGACCGTCGAACCAAGCGTCAGACCGGACGACGTGCGAAGTTCTCGTGGTTCGTCTCCTAAGCGGTCGACCGCACCATAGGTGTACGACATGAGGTGAGCGCGACCTGACGCGGTGTCGGACTCATCGCCGAACATCACCGCCAACACGCCCCACTCGACTCGGCGAACGACCGTGCCGGCGCAGGCGTAATAGGTAGAAGGATCGACCCAGTCCGAATCATCGGTTGGCGCGCCGAGCACCGAGGTGAGGTAGCGGATCACGCTGTCGGGATCGGTGCCGAACAGTGCTGCGCCGATGCCATCGCGACGAAGGATCAACTCATCAACACCCAGCGGCGGCGGAATCGTCGTGGTCGTCGTCGTGGTGGAGGTTGTTGTCGTACTTGTCGTCGTTGACTCAACTGCGGCCTCGTCTGGCGACGAATCGGCTATCGAGTCCGCTACCGAATCCGCCACGGTGTCACCCACCGCCGAGGTGCCATCAGTCGAGAGCGCCGGCAGCGTGTCCTCACTCGACTGCAAATAGGCGCAACCGCCGAGCACGACGGACAGCACGATGACGACGGGAAGCGAGCCAATGCGCACGCTGGGGAGCATCACCACAGCATGACACCTTCGCAGTGCCGAACGGCGGCGCCCCGTTGGGTCAGCGGATCAAAGTGTCGGCTTCGTGCCCGCCCTCGACCAACACCAGGCCGTCGGCGGTGACATCCACCACCGTCACCGAGGTGTTGTCGAGGCTGCGGATGACGAGACGATCATCGTGGAGGCAGGCACCAATCACGGCGTTGATCGCAACGAAATGTGAGAACACGACCGTGTCGGTCTCAACCCCCATCAGCGTGGTCACCAATCGATCGCGAAACGAGGTGTAGCGATCACCGAGATCGCTCCACGTGCCCGCCATCGCGGTTCGAAGCCACTGCACGCGATGGCCCATCGCTATGCCCTCCGGTGACGGGATTTCAGCTACTTCCGCAACGATCTGCACCGATCGTCCATGAGCGGCCGCGTACGGTGCCGCGGTTTGCTGGCACCGCAACAGAGGTGACGACCAGATGGCAACGCCTGGTCGTGGCAAACGATCGACAACGGCAGCGGCTTGTGTTCGGCCGACGTCATCGAGATCCGGATCGGGATCTGCGTCCCAACCAGCTGATGCGCGGCCATGACGGACGAGATGCAGACGAGCCATCAGGCCTGCCGGGCGGCGCCGGCGTCGATCACGGCATCAACACGATCGGCAGGAATACCCCATGCCAACAGCACCTCGCGGGTGTGCTGGCCTGGATGGGCTGCTGGCCCGGGCGCATCGGGCACCGTGCGCGAAAACCGTGGCGCCGGAGCGGGCTGGGTGAGTCCCGCGACCTCGCAGAAGGTGCCTCGCTCCACGTTGTGCGGGTGGGCAGCCGCCTCTGTCATGGTCAGTACCGGAGCAAAGCAGATATCGGTGTGTTCCATCAGCGCACACCATTCGTCTCGTGTGCGTGTGGCAAAGATGTCGCGCAACCGATCCTTGAGCGCTGGCCACAGCGAGCGGTCCATCTGCCGAGTGAACTGTTCATCGTCAGCGAGACCAAGGGTCGACAACAGTTCCGCATAGAACTGCGGTTCAATCGACCCGAGTGAAATCCACTCACCGTCGCTGCACTGGTAGGTGTCGTAGAAATGTGCTCCAGTGTCGAGCATGCTGGCACCACGCTGGGATGGGTCGTGAATACCCGACGCTGATAGTCCCCAGAACATGCCCATCAACGTCGCCGTCCCGTCGACCATCGCCGCGTCCACGACCTGGCCGGTGCCCGAACGCTGCGCTTCGAGCAGGGCACACACGACGCCGTATGCCAAGAACATGCCACCGCCGCCGAAGTCGCCGACGAGATTGAGCGGCGGCACCGGACCAGAATCCGCGCGGCCGATGTGTGCAAGCGCCCCACC
Source organism: Actinomycetota bacterium (assembly GCA_029978335.1). GTDB lineage: Bacteria > Actinomycetota > Acidimicrobiia > Acidimicrobiales > Ilumatobacteraceae > Casp-actino5. The sequence continues at coordinate 5,281 of JAPOJQ010000020.1, read as the reverse complement.
GAGCGCGATGTAGTTGATGTCGTGGCCAGCAGCCATCGCATAGGGGCCGGTTTGACCCCATCCAGTCATACGACCGAAGACGAGTCGAGGGTTTCGCTCAAGGCAGACCTCAGGGCCAACGCCGAGACGCTCCATTACGCCGGGTCGAAACCCTTCGATCAATGCGTCAGCTTCTGCAACCAGATCGAGCAGCACTGCCACGCCATCGGGGTGCTTCAAATCGAGCGCAATATTGCGCCGATGACGCTGCAGCACGTCACGCACTGGCTCGGCCGGAATGCCCCGCACCGCCTGGGCGCGATCCACCCGGATCACCTCAGCGCCCATGTCGGCGAGCATCATCGCCGCAAACGGGCCGGGACCGATGCCGGCGATTTCGATAATCCGATATCCGCTCAATGGTCCTGACATGTCATGCTCCTCATGTTCATCTTCGGTCAGGCCACAGCCGAATCGCCATGGCCGATGATTTCGTCGACAACGGTTGGCCACAAGGGCTCGGGGATGTCGTGCCCCATGTCGGCAAGTCGGACGAGGCGAGCGCCGGGTACCGCCGCCGCAGTCGCCACACCACCTGACGGTTCGATCAAGGTGTCGTCCTCGCCGTGGATGACGAGCATCGGCACTCGCACCTCGCCGAGGCGGCTTGTGCGGTCACCCGACGCCAGAATCGCCGCCATCTGACGCGACGCACCTTCTGGGTAAAACGCACGGTCGAAGGAAGCCGCTGCATTGCGTCGCGCCCGCTCGGCGTCGTAATAGCGCTTCGACGCCCAAATCGCCCAGCGAGACGATGAGTCGATGTACGCATCGCGATCGGTTGGTGGCGGCGCCAACAGCGCTTCCATCGCTTCGGGAGCGGAGCGTCCAACCGAGGGATCGCCCGTCGTGCTCATCACCGACACCACCGAGTGCAAGCGGTCGGGATGCTCGATCGCCATCGTCTGGACGATCATGCCTCCCATCGACGCCCCAACGACGTGGGCACGATCGACACCGAGATGGTCGAGCAGGCCAATGCCATCGGCTGCCATATCCGATAGGAGATACGGGACGTCAGGCATCGTGCCTTCGCCGCTGAGCGCAACCGTCAGCACGCCATCGGTGTCGACCGGCACACCATCGAGGTGCGTCGACAGCCCGCAGTCACGGTTGTCGTATCGCACGACATGACGCCCACGGTCAGCGAGCATCGTGCAGAACTGCTCGTCCCAACCAATCATCTGGGCGGTGAAACCCATCACGAGCAACAACGCCGGATCGTCTGGAGACCCGAACGTGTCGTATTCGAGCTCAATTCCCGATGGAAGTAGCGCGCGCGGCATCGGTTGAGTGTGCCACGCCAGCAGCGTCGCCGAGGAAGCCGGAGCTAGTCGTTGCGCGTCGCGTCAATTGCGGCATGAATCATGTTCTGCACGCGATCGGGGTTTCGAACGTCGGAAAACAGTTGCTGTCCGCGTTCGCCGCCAGATTCGATGAGCAGGTCGCCTGCCCCGATCATCCGCTCGAGTAACGACTGCTCGAACAACACGTTGTTGACACGACCGAGCGGAATCTCAACCCCTTGGCGTCGCAGTACCCCATGCCGATAGATCACCCGGTCGGAGGTCACCACGAAATGGGTCGTGACCCACGAGACCCAACGCAGTGCCGTCATCACCAGCGCGATCAGCACTGCGCTCACCGACACCCATCGCACGACACCCCCGATGCCGTCACCATCGGTGATCGATGCGATGGCGACGGCGATCACGATCGCTGCGGCGAGCGTCCCTGCTTGGCTGATGAAGTACCACCAATGCGGATGGAGGTCACACCGGACTTCTTCGCCGGGATTCAACAGACGCTGCGGATAGGCCATGTCGATCACAGTACCGTGGCTGCGTGGACGCCGATTCTCTGCTCGTCGATCTCGACGACGATCAGCGCCGCGCCGTGACCTGCGAGTCGAACCTGGTGGCCGTGATCGCCGGCGCCGGTTCGGGCAAGACCCGGGTGCTCACGCGGCGGGTTGCGTATCGAGTAGCAACAGGAACGGCAATCGCCCGTCACACGCTCGTCTTGACCTTTACCCGTGAAGCAGCCGGCGAACTGCGGCGACGACTCGGATCACTCGGACTGCGCGACCGTATCGAAGCCGGCACGTTTCACTCGGTGGCGCTTGGGCTCTTGCGTCAACGATGGAGCGACACCGGACGCCAACCAAAGACGGTGATCGACGATCGACGCCGCATCATCGCCGGGCTGCTCGGCGCTGCTAACGCTGATCGAGGGTCGCTCATCGCTGATGAAGTTGACTGGGCCTGTGCACGCGGCCTCGACGCGGCGGCATATGCCCACGAGGTGCGTTCACGCCAACGTCGCTCCCCCGTTGGTGAACGCGTGCCCGCCATCCTTGAGGCCTACGCCGCGGAGAAGCGGCGGCGGGGCGTGCTCGATCTTGACGATCTGCTGAGCGTTGCGGCCAGCGAGTTAGGCCGTGACCGAGACTTCGCTGCAGCGACACGGTGGCGATTCCGACACCTCCTCGTCGATGAAGCCCAAGACCTCACCCCGTTGCAACAACGGATGATCGACCTGTTGCGGGTCGACGCGAATGACCTCTTCCTCGTCGGTGACCCTGCGCAGTCGATCTACGGCTTCAACGGCAGCGATCCCGGCCTGCTCCTCGACGTGCACGAGCGCTTTCCCGGTATCGAGGTGATCCGACTTCCCGTCAACCATCGCTGCACGCCGCAAGTGGTCGAGGCGGGTGTCCACGTCTTAACGCACGCCGGTCTCAACGAGCCGCTCGTCTCCGCTCGTGCCGACGGTGATGCGATTCGGATCCTCGCCTACGACGACGAGCACGCCGAAGCCGCCGCTGTCGCCGACGCCATCGCTCGACTCGACCCGGGCGATATCTCACGTGGACGAGTGGCCGTCTTGGCACGCACCCATCAACACTGCCGCACCGTTGAGGCGGCGCTGCGCTCGGCTGGTCTTGCGGTACAGGCACGCGGATTCGCAGGCGACACACCAGGCCGGCGTGCCCTCGATCGCGCCCGTCGATGTGCATCAACGGCGGCACTGCGATCGTTCGCACATGATCTCCTCGACGATGCAGACGCTCCCGAGGAACCCCCTCGTGATGGCGAGGTAACCGCAGCGAGCGTCGCTGCCGCCGCCCTGGAATTTCTGCGGGAACAGCCCGATGGTGATGGCACAGCGTTTGCCTCATGGGTCGCGTCAACCGATCCCTTTGACCTTCGCGCCCATGGCGGGGTTGAGGTGCTTACCTTCCATGCGGCAAAGGGCCGCGAGTGGCCATGGGTGTGGGTCGTCGCCGTCGAGAGCGGATCCGTACCGCATCGCAGCGCCAGCACCCGAGCAGCCGCCGAGGAAGAAGCCCGCTTGTTGTATGTGGCCCTCACCCGGTCGACACAGCGATGCACCGTGAGTTCGGCCGCTCAACGTAACGGCTATCGGCGAACGCCAAGCCCGTTTCTTACCGGCTTCACCTCGCTCGCTCCGGTCGAGACCGGCCCGCCAGAAACCTTGCTCGCAGCTGCTCAACCCGGCAGCGACGAACGGCGACTCCGTGCTGAACTCGAGGAGTGGCGAACCCGCACTGCCCGTCATGCCGGGGTCGTGCCAGAGGCGATCTGCTCAGATCGCGCATTGAGGGCAATTGCCCGGGAGCGTCCGCTCGACACCGCCGCTCTCGACCGTGCCACCCGATGGGGACCGATGACGGCGAGTCGATTCGTCGCCGAAATCGCAGCAATCGTTAACAGCTATTGATGATTACGCGCGATCGTCGATATCGACGACGACGGGCGCATGATCGCTGGGAGAGGGCCCTTTGCGAGCATTGCGATCAACTGTTGACCACCGCGCTCGTTCCATCACCGACGCAGACCCGAGCACGAGGTCGATACGCAGTCCACGTCCCATGTGGAAGTCGCCAGAGCGGTAGTCCCACCACGAATAGATCCGATCGTGCGGGTAATGCCGTCGCATGATGTCGACGAGGCCCCAATCCTCGAGCGCCGCCAAGCGTTCTCGCTCTGCTGGCGTGACGTGGGTCGACATCGCAAGTTGTGACACGTCGTATACGTCAATGTCGGCCGGCGCAATATTGAAGTCGCCCGTGACAATGACATCCGCGCTGGGATCGGTATCGGATGCAAGGTGGGCCCGCAAGCGGTCGAGCCAACTCAGTTTGTAGGTGTAGTGCGGGTCGTCGATTGCCCGGCCATTCGGCACGTACACGCTCGACACTCGAATGCCGCCGCAGGTGGCAGTGACAATGCGGGCGTCAGTGTCGGGTTCGATGCCAGGGGCAAAGTTCGCCACCGGATCGGCAAGACCCACTCTGGAGATGATCGCCACACCGTTCCAGCGCCCTTGGCCAAAGTGCACGCTCTCGTAGCCGAGCGCTTCGAAATCAAGAGCCGGAAAGGCATCGTCGGTCATCTTGGTTTCTTGGAGACAGAGCACGTCGGGCTGCACATCAGCGATCCACTCGAGTACCCGTTCCCGGCGGGCCTTCAACGAGTTGACGTTCCACGTGACCACTCGAGTCATGATGCGCCCTTCTTTGCCGTGCCCTTCCTTGCCGCGCCGTTCTTTGTCGCGGTCTTCTTCGCTGCAACCTTCTTCGCCGGCACTGCCTTCTTCGCTGCAACCTTCTTTGCTGGTGCTGCCTTCTTCGCCGGAGCGGCGTCGGTCGCCGCAACCTTCTTCGCTGCAACCTTCTTCGCTGGCGCTGACTTCTTCGCTGCAACCTTCTTGGCCTGCGCCGGTTTCGTTGCGGTAGCGACCTTCTTCGCCGCCTTCTTGGCCGGCGCTAACTCCGCGGCACCCGATGCTGGCGTCGGCGCCCCAGCCCCGGCCATCTCTGGCATTGCGACATCGATACTGCGCTTGTTCGCCGTGATCGACGTCACCACCACGGTGACCGCCTCGCCGAGACGGAGGACTGAACGTGCGCTGCGAGGCGCCGGGTCGGCCATCATCCTCAACGGCAGATACACGGCCACCTCGCCAACACGAAGGTAGGCGCCATGTGACGAATACGACTCGACAATGCCACCACAACTCGTGCCGACCGGATGATGCTCGACGAAATCGAGGAAGGCCATGAGGTCGTTCGCCGGGGAACCCTTTGCGCTCGTCGACGACGCAGGCTCAGGCGCGGGTTCGGTCGAAGGCACTGGCGCTGATGCCCGACCAGGAGGTGGTGCCTTCGGCACCGGTATCGGCTGACTCGCCTCCGCGCTCGGACGCCCGGCACCAC